>NZ_JACHVQ010000001.1:922071-1229428 GCF_014190805.1 Flexivirga oryzae
ACGAGGAGGGTCCGGACCACGACAAGACCTTCACCGCGGTCGTGCTGGTCTCCGACGAAGAGCTCGGCCAGGGTGTGGGCCGGAACAAGAAGGCCGCCGAGCAGCAGGCCGCCGAGACCGCCTGGAAGACGCTCAAGGAACGCGCCGACGCGCAGGGGAGCGCGGCGACGAGCACCGCCGACAGTGCCTGAGCTGCCCGAGGTCGAGGTCGTCCGCCGGGGCGTGGCCGACCACGTGGTCGGGCGGGCGTTCACGCAGGTGCAGCTGTCCGGGTTGCGCGTGGCCCGACGCCACCTGCCAGGGCCGGTCGACCTGTCCGACCGGTTGCGCGGTCGTGTCGTGTCCGGTGCCCGCCGGCGCGGGAAGTACCTGTGGCTGGAGCTGGACGAGCCGGACGGGGGAGAAGCCCTCGTCATACATCTGGGGATGAGCGGTCAACTGCTCGTCGAGGCGCCCGAAGCTCCGCTGGAGAAGCACGCGCACGCGATCTTCGACCTGTCCGACGGGAGGCAGTTGCGGTTCGTCGACCAGCGCACGTTCGGGGGCCTGCAACTGGTGTCGCTGGTGCCCGACGCGTTCGGCGGCGGATCCGCGGTGCCGGAGATCATCACGCACATCGCACCCGACCCGTTGGAGCCCGCGTTCGACCAGCAAGCCGTCAGCCGGGCGATCCGCCGGCGGCATACCCAGCTCAAACGTGCCCTGCTCGACCAGTCGCTCGTGTCGGGCATCGGCAACATCTACGCCGACGAGGCCCTGTGGCGGGCCAGACTGCACGGGGAGCGGGCGACCGAGAAGCTGACCGCGGCGGCCGTCCGTGACGTCCTCGGGCACGCGAGCGAGGTCATGACCGAGGCGCTCGGGCACGGTGGCACCAGCTTCGACAGCCTCTACGTCAACGTGAACGGAGCCAGCGGCTACTTCGAGCGATCGCTGAACGCCTATGGCCGACAAGGGGAACCGTGCCGACGGTGCGGGACCCTGATGGTGCGTGAGTCGTTCATGAACCGGTCGAGCTACTTCTGCCCGCGCTGTCAGCGCCGGCCGCGGCGATGATGTTGCCCGCCCCGCCTCTCGCGCTCGATACATAGCCCCTGCGGGTGAGAGAACTCGTAGCTGTATCCGCTGGGCTTATCGGCGTGCGGTGGAGACCCCGCCGACAGCGGCGCTGGATCAGCGAGGCCGCCATCTCTTCGACGACCTGACCGCGGCCTGGCTCTCCGCCCCTCGCGTCGCCGACCGCGGCCGCCGTTTCGCCTGGTGCTCGACTCCGGGAGAATGGAGATATGACAGTCTCGTCCGAGCATCCGGTAGACCGCCCGCAGAAGGTCGTCGCCTACATCGTGCGAGACGAGAGGATCGTCGTGCTGCGCCACGCCGACCAGCCCTGGGACCAGGCCGGGCTGCAGGTCCCGGCGGGGACGGTCCGGCCCGGCGAGACGCCGGAGGACGCGGTGCTGCGCGAGGCTCGAGAGGAGACCGGCCTCGAGGGCCTGCGCATCGTCCGTCGCCTGGGGGCCGGCGAGTACGATATGCGGCCGTACGCGGATGCCATCCATCAGCGGTACTACTTCCTCCTCGCCGTCGACGGTGAGGAGCTCCCCGAGCGTTGGGAGGCGTTCGAGGACGGCGACGGTGCCGGGGAGCGCATCCGCTTCGAGCTGTACTGGGTCCCGCTCGCACAGGCCCACGTGGTGGCGGGAGGTCAGGCGGCGCTCCTCGGCCGCATCTTCGACTGAAGCCTCCGGGGCGGACTGACCTTCAGGGCTTCTCGACCAGGAGCCTGCCGATGCGCAGGATGTTCGCGACGAAGCGCTGGATCACGGCGGTCTCCTCCGGAGCGCAGCACAACGGCTCTCTGCCGACGGCTCCTCGCTGATCGTCGACGCCTGAGCACGGCCTGCGAGAGCCGCACGAGTTCGCGGTTTCGATGTGCATTTCCTCAATTGCGACGACTACGCTCGCCATATCACGTCTATCCGGCTATGGTAGTAGTCGTATCAGGAGAGGAGAATGTGCCATGGTCGGGTACAAGATCGACCGACAGCTTGCCGAGTTCGGCGAGCACGTTCGGGGCTGGCGCATGGTGCTGGGCCTGACGGCGCAGCAGGTGTCCGAGCGCGCCGGGATCACCCGGGACACCCTGCGCAAGATCGAGGCGGGCGACCCGAGTGTGGGCTTCGGCAACGTCGCGCAGGTGCTGCGCGCCCTCGGCGTACTCGACCAGGTGGTCGAGGCCGTCGACCCGCTCAAAAGCGACATCGGCCGCCTGCGCGCGGGGAGCCTTGCGAAGAAGCGCGCGCGATGACCACCGTCGAAGTCCTCGTCGACGAGGCGGATGGCGCGCGCGTGGTGGGCCAGGCGCACTTCACCAGGCAGCGCGGCCAGATCTCCACCACGTTTCTCTACGACCCGGGCTACCTGTCGAGCGACGGCACGAGCATCGACCCCGCCCTGCCGCTGGTCTCGGGCGCGCAGCACCAGTCCGGGCTGGTGCGCGCCTTCGCCGACAGCGCTCCCGATCGCTGGGGCCGCAACCTCGTCGAGAAGGCGGAGCGCACGCGTGCCCGCGACGAGGGCCGCGTGCCGCGCCGGCTGGACGACCTCGACCTCCTCCTGGGCGTCAGCGACGACACGCGGCAGGGAGCGCTGCGCTACCGATTGCCAGGCAGCGAGGAGTTCCTTGGGAAGCCCGCGACTGTCCCCCGGCTCGTCTCGCTGCCGGAGCTGCTGCGCGCCTCGGACGAGCTCGCCTCGGACGAGGATCCGAGCCGGGCCGTCAAGCAACTGCTCGACACCGGCACGACCGGCCTGGGCGGCGCGCGGCCCAAGGCGTCCGTGCGCCTCGAGGACGGCTCGCTGGCGATCGCGAAGTTCCCGCATTCCAGCGACCGGTGGGACGTCATGGCCTGGGAGGCGACGGTGCTCGATCTGCTGGAGGCCGCGGGCATCCGGGTGCCGCAGCGACGGCTCGCCCGGGTGGGCGAGCGCAGCGTGCTGATCCTGCGCCGGTTCGACCGGACGGGCGAGGGGCACCGGATCGGCTACATCAGCGCGATGACGGCGCTGAGCGCCGCCGACGGAGAGCACCGCGACTACGCCGAGATCGCCGAGGCGATGCGGGACCTGTCGCTCTCGCCTCGGACCGACCACCACGAGCTCTTCGACCGCGTCGTCGCGGGCGTCGCGCTCGGTAACACCGACGACCATCTGCGCAACCACGGCCTCCTCGCCGATCGCGGTTCGTGGACGCTGAGCCCCGTGTTCGACGTCAACCCGAACCCCGACCCGCAGCGGGCCCGCTCGACCACGATCATGGGAGCCGACGCCCCGCCCGACGAGGCCGAGGCACTGCTCGCCCTGGCAGAGGAGTGCAGCCTCTCGCCCGCCCAGGCACGCGAGCGGATCGCGCGCGTAGCCGGAGCGGTCACCGGGTGGCGCGACGCCGCGCGGATGAACGGCGTCCGCGAGCAGGAGATCACGATGATGGCTGAGTCGATCGAGCCTCGGATGAACACGGTGATCGCCACCGCGAGGAAGGCGTGAACATAGCCTCGACAAGGTGGACCGCAATGTCGAAGTACGTGGGAAGAGCGGCTACTTCGAGCGATCGCTGAACGCCTATGGCCGACAAGGGGATCCGTGCCGACGGTGCGGGACGCTGATGGTGCGCGAGTCGTTCATGAACCGCTCGTCGTTCAGCTGCCCGCGGTGCCAGCGGAGGCCCCTCGAGAAGGAGTGACTTCTCGACGTCGGTGTGGCGCCGACGGGTCAACCCATGGCTCGTGTCTGAGCAAGGTCACCTGCCGTCGGGCTGTCCCCGGTCGTGGTCCTTGATGCCGCCCTGCTGCCGGGAGAAATGGTGCAGGAAGCGCCGATCGCATCTGTAAACCGGCCCATGCCGACGACTGGCGGCGTTGTCCGCGCGTGCACCGGTCTTGCAGCCTTGTGCTGCAGAACGACCAGCCATCGCGCCGGCCGTACGGCATAGTGGTCACCGTGGAGGTGAGGATCTCGGGTGGGGCGTGCCAAGATCTTCGGGGCATCGAAGACCCGGTCGTGCGGGCCGAGCTGGTGTATATCGCTCGGGCGGAGCTACGGGAGCCCGAGAGTGGGTCGTCGATCGAGGGTCGGCTGCGCGACACCCCCGGGATCTGGTGGCGACGTGGTGTCCGCCGGGCGAATCTCGCGGACTTCGAGGGCTGGGGCGTCGAGGTCGACGATCCCGACGCGGACACGTGGCAGTCGTTCAACTACGTCTTGCTCTACCGACTGGCCACCAGTAACGAGATGATCGACCACCGGATCGTTAGCTCGGTGGACACGACACCGGGCCTGGGGAGGCTCACTCGCCGAAGCACTGTGCTGCTGGTCGTGAAGGTCTGGGACAACATCGTTGTCGCCAACCATCTTGGCCAGCTGCGGTGACCGCCGTGTGTGGCTCAGTCCTGGACAGGCAGCGTGATGTCGAGGTCGGCCGCCACCTGGTCGGGCGTCTGCACAGAGTCGACGTTCTCCTCGCCGAGGATCTGGGCACGGTCGGGTGCCGCCTCGACGGCCGCCGCCAGTGCTGCCGACTCCACCCCACTGTTCGCCAGGGGAGTGATCAGCGCCACGAACCGGCCGCGACGGGTGATTGCCGCGGGTTTGCCACTCTCGTTGATCTCACGGATCACCTGCGGGGTGTCGTGGTTGAGTTCGCGCATGGTGTAGATCTGCGTGCTTCCCACACGATGACCGAGCTTTGCCATGGTGCCTCACCGTCCTCGTCCGGCTCCTTCATCCACTAATGTACGGCATATGGCGTACATCGACCAGACGAAGGCCAGGTCCCGGTGATGAGCTCCGAGGCGGCGGCGCTCGCCGACCTGCGGGCGACCGTCAAGTGGCTCGTCGGGTCCGCTGGTGCGACCGCAGTGGTGCTGGTAGGCGGCTTGCAGCTCACCAGACTGCCCAACCCAGCAAGGACCGCCGGGATCGTCGCGGCGGTTGCCGCCGCCGTGGCGATCGGACTTGCCCTGACCCTGCTCACCGCGGCGGCCAGGGTTCTCGCAGTCCCGCGAATGACGGCTACAGACCTCTCGGACCGGGAGATCAACGCCGGCGCTCTGGACCCCGACGCTCCGGCACGAATCAACGACGACGTGGTCCGCTGGGTGCGAGGGCACGGGGTGCATCTCTTGGCGGGTGAGCGAACCATCACCGAGTTATGTTCACTGCGGGCGACCGCCCAGAAGACGGCCCGAGATCTGCGGCACAGGCAGGACAACCGCCGGGTGGATCAGGGGGAGCCGGAGAACATGGCCCGCGTCAACCAAGAACTCGCCGACATTGATGCCGCCCTTACCAGGCTCGAGGACGCCGTGCATTATCAGCGATGCGACCTGCGCTTCCGCCGGATGGTGTCTCTCTTCCCCTGGGCGGGGGCCCTGTTCGTGGCCGCCGTCGTTACCTTCGCACTCGCTTCGGCACCCTGAGATCAGCCGACATCGCCGGGTGCAGGCCTCATCCGCAGGATGTCCATCGGATCGCGCTGACACCGAATCAGCTTGAACGACATACCCATTAGCTCGTATCTACACGTGATGCTATTTTACTTGACCCTCAAATAACCGTTGTGAACAAATGCAACGAACCGGTCGTCGGGACGCATCCTTCCCGAATCTGTCGAAGTCAAGGATCGATGAATGCCTATGGCAGGCAGGGTGAACCGTGCTGCCGGTATGCGAGTCGTTCATGATCCGTTCGTCGCCAGCTGCCCGAGATGCCACCGACGCCCGCGGCGGCGCTGAGGGTTCGTCCGCGGCGGACACCGCATCGCGTCGACATGTGACTGTCAACGATGTCATCGTGGAAGCATGACCGTGCTCCGAATTCGCAACGTGCCCGACGAGCTGCACGTCCAGCTCAAGGTCCGCGCTGCCCGAGAGGGCATCACGTTGTCAGAACTGGTGCTCAACGAGTTGCGGCGTGCAGCGTCCGTACCGAGTGCCGCAGAACTGCGACAGCGGTTCAGCGGTCGGGAGATCCGGTCGTACAACGGCGAGACGGCCGCCGAATCGATCCGCGCCGAGCGCGACGCTTGTCGCTAATCCTGGACAGCTCCGCGAGGCCGCCGCGGGTGGTCAGTGGCCTGCGGTTAGGTTCTTCTCCATGACCGATCTGGAGCCGCAGACCCTGCCGACCGCCGACGAAGCCCTCGACTGGGTCAGTCGCACTTGCGACGGCGGGCTGGACCGCGCACGGACCCTGGTGGCCGACTTCAAGCAGGCACCGCCGGCCGCAGCGCTGGACGTGCTGCACGCGTGGAACGACATACACGTCGCGCTCGGTGACGCCGCCGGGATCGCCGGCGTCTACTCCGAGGCCGACCCGTCCGGCGACGTGCGCGACGCGGCCGAGAAGGCCATGCAGCGGCTGGACGCGTTCTCCACCGAACTCGGCATGGACCGCGAGGTGTTCGCCGTCCTGGACGCCGTCGACGAGAGCGGCCTGGACGGCACGGCGCGGCGGTTCCTGGAGCGCACGCTGCGTGACTTCCGGCGCAGCGGTGTCGACCAGGACGACGCCACCCGCGCCCGACTCACCGAGCTCGCCGAGTTGGAGCTGAAGGCCAGCCAGGAGCACAGCAAGAACATCCGGGAGGGCGTGCGGTCCATCACGGTCCCGCCCGAGGCGCTCGCCGGTATGCCGCAGGACTGGCTGGACGCGCACCCGGCCGGTGACGACGGTCTGGTGACGGTGACCACCGACTACCCCGACTCCATCCCGTTGATCACCTTCTGCAGCGACGCCTCGACCCGTATGTCGATGACGCTGGAACGCCTCAACGTCGCCTGGCCGGCCAACGACGCCGTGCTGCAACGGATCCTCGAGCTGCGCGCGGAGCACGCGGGGCTGCTCGGTTACGACACCTGGGCGGACTACGACGCCGAGGTGAAGATGATCGGAAACGCCTCTGCCATCGGCGAATTCATCGACAAGATCACCGACGCCGCGGCCGACAGCGCCCAGCGCGACAAGGCCGTGCTGCTGCAGCGCTTCCAGCAGGACGTGCCCGAGGCGACCGACATCTCGTCGGCCGATCTGACCTACTACTCGGAGCTGGTCCGCAAGGAGCAGTACGCCGTCGACGCGCAGCTGGTGCGCACCTACTTCACCTTCGAGAAGGTCCGCCAGGGGCTGCTGGACGTCACCGGGCGGCTCTTCGGGATCGGGTTCGAACCGGTCGACGTGGTGACCTGGCACGAGGACGTCGCGGCATACGACGTGGTCCGCGACGGGGACCGGATCGGGCGGATCTACCTCGACCTGCACCCTCGGGACGGGAAGTACAAGCACGCCGCGCAGTTCGACCTGCGCGGCGGAGTGCGCGGCCGGCAGCTGCCCGAGGGCGTGCTGATGTGCAACTTCGGCCGAGGGCTGATGGAGCACGACGAGGTCGTCACGCTCTTCCACGAGTTCGGGCACCTGATCCACCATGTGCTCGGCGGCGACCAGGAGTGGATCACCTTCGCCGGCGTCGCCACCGAATGGGACTTCGTCGAGGCGCCCAGTCAGATGCTGGAGGAGTGGGCCTGGGACGCCGACGTGCTCGCGACCTTCGCGACCGACGAGCACGGGGAGACGATCCCGGCCGGCCTGGTGGCCAAGATGCGCCGGGCGGACGACTTCGGCAAGGGATTCCAGGCCCGGACCCAGATGTTCTACGCCGCCTTGTCGTTGAACATCCACCTGCGCAGGTATGACGACCTCACCGCCGTCGTGCGCGACCTGCAGGCGAGGTACTCGGTCTTCCCGTACGTGCCGGACACCCACTTCCACTGCGCGTTCGGGCACCTGGACGGCTACAGCTCCGGCTACTACACCTACATGTGGTCGCTGGTCATCGCCAAGGACATGTTCAGCGCCTTCTCTGCGGACGATCTCTTCGACGCCGAGGTCGCCGGGCGCTACCGCGACACGGTGCTCGTGCCGGGCGGCAGCAAGGACGCCGCCGACCTGGTCGCCGACTTCCTCGGCCGCCCCTACACGTTCGACGCCTACGCCGCCTGGCTGGCCGAGTGAAATGTTCCGTCATACGACCTCGGCACCACGGCGGGTCGGCGGGGTGAGAACCTGTGCACATGACGCAGAACACATCGGCGGTTGACCGGGTCAAGAAGCAACTGTTCATCGGTGGCGAGTGGCGCGATGCGGAGGGTGGCAAGACCCTCGAGGTCGACAATCCGGCGACCGGCGGCGAGCTGGCCCGGGTGGCCGACGCGTCGGTCGCGGACGGTGGCGCCGCACTGACCGCGGCGGCCGACGCCCAGGCGGAGTGGGCGAGGACCGCGCCACGCGAGCGCAGCGAAATCCTGCGCCGCGCTTACGAACTCATCGTTCGCGACACCGACGTCTTCGCCGAGCTGATGACCCTGGAGATGGGCAAGCCGCTGGCCGAGTCGCGTGGTGAGGTGGTGTACGGGTCGGAGTTCTTCCGCTGGTTCGCCGAGGAGGCGGTGCGTATTTCGGGTCGCTACTCGGTCGCCCCGAACGGCGCGACCCGGCTGATGACGCTGAAGCAGCCGGTCGGCCCGACGCTGATGATCACGCCGTGGAACTTCCCGCTGGCGATGGGCACCCGCAAGATCGGCCCGGCGGTCGCGGCCGGTTGCACGATGGTCGTCAAACCGGCGGCCGAGACCCCGTTGACGATGCTCTACCTCGCCCAGGTGATGCAGGAGGCGGGGCTGCCGGCGGGCGTGCTCAACGTGGTCACCACGAGCGACAGCGGCGGCGTGATGGAGCCGCTGATCCGGGACCCGCGCTCGCGCAAGCTGACGTTCACCGGGTCGACCCCGGTGGGCCGCAAGCTGATCGAGCAGTCGGCGCAGCAGGTGCTGCGGGTGTCGATGGAGCTGGGCGGCAACGCGCCGTTCATCGTCTTCGACGACGCCGACCTGGACGCCGCGGTCGAGGGCGCGATGCTGGCGAAGATGCGCAACATCGGCGAGGCCTGCACGGCGGCCAACCGCTTCTTCGTGCACGCGGACGTGGCGGCCGAGTTCAGCGAGAAGTTCGCCGCCCGGATGGCCGCACTGACCGTCGGCGACGGTATGGCGGACGGCGTCAACGTCGGCCCGCTGATCAACGCCAAGGCCGTCGACAAGGTGACCGCCTTGGTCACGGACGCGACCGACCGCGGCGCGCGCGTGGTCACCGGCGGCGCGAAGGGTGAGGGTGCGGGCTTCTTCTTCAACCCGACCGTGATCACCGACCTGCCGGGCGACGCCGACATGGCTCGGGAGGAGATCTTCGGGCCGGTCGCCGCCATCCAGACCTTCACCGACGAGGACGAGGTCATCCGGCGGGCGAACGAGACCGAATACGGCCTGGTCGGCTACTTCTTCACCCGCGACTACGCCCGCGTGCTGCGGGTGAGCGAGGGCCTGGAGTACGGCATGGTCGGCGTCAACCAGGGCGTGGTGTCCAACCCCGCGGCGCCGTTCGGTGGGGTGAAGGCCAGCGGCTTCGGTCGCGAAGGCGGCTTCGAGGGCATCGAGGAGTACCTGGAGACCAAGTACGTCGGCCTCGCCCTCTGACCCGCGGGACCGACCCTGTGGACAACTTCTGCGGCGGATGAGCTCCTGCTCCTAGCCTCGTGCTGACGAGGAAGGAGCAGGCGATGCAGGAGCTGGACGTCGCACCGGGATCGCTGGACCCGGTGGCCGCTGCGCTGCGCGCGGTGGACGACGGCGGTGCCACCAGGCTGGCGCGCGCCGTCGTCGAGGACCTGATCGACGGTCTCGGCGGGGACGGTTCCCTGGCCGATGCCGACGACATCCTGTCGCAGGTCGTGGACCTGCTTGCGCAGCGGACCAGCGGGATCGGTGACCGGCTGAGCGTGGCGGCCGGCGCCTACCGGCGCGCCGAATGGCTCGCCCGGCTGGCGATGGGCGATCCGCGGTGAAGCCGCCAGAGGGCGACCCCGATCTGCTGCGGCGCGCGGGGCAGCGGTGCGGCCGGTTGGCGGCCGAGCTCGCAGCCGTCGAATCCAGCCTCGCGGTGGCTGCCGCCGGTCGCGGGATGCGGTGGTCCGGGACCGCCGCAGCCGCGTTCGGGGCGCGCACGACCGAGCATCGCCGGGTCGTCGCCGACACCCGGGTCGTCGTCGAGCGTCTCGGCGCGCTGGCGATCGCGTTCGCCGAGGAGCTGGCCGAGGCACAACGACGCGCCCGGACGACCGACGCGAACGCCGCCACATCTGCGGCAGCCGACGAGCGAATCTCCTTGTCACGGGCGCGATTCCGTCGCCAGGTGCGTACCGCTCAGGCGGACCTGATCCAGGTTCGGCTGCGGCTCGCGCAGCCGTCCGGGCGGTGGACCGGCCCGGTGGTGCTCCCGCCAGGCCTGGGGACGCGCCCGGTGCCGTTGCCGCCGGGCAGATGGACCGGACCGTTGCCGCCCCCGCCCGGTTCGAGCAGTCGTCCGGTGACATCGCCGGGTCGTTGGGCGGGCCCGGTGGTGCCGCCACCCGGCCTCGGAACGCACCCGCTGCCGCTGCCCGCGCCCGCACGGGCCGCGCCGGTGGGGTCGGCGCCCCTCACCGGCGGCACGCGGGTGCCGGCATGAGGGAGATCGCCCCGCTGGTGCAGTTCACCGACGAGGAGTTGCTGCTGCTCGGGGCCGAGCATCCGGCGGTCGACACGCCATACCTGAGCTCCCTGGAGCCGGCACACCGTCAGCTGGCGGCGCAGGTGGCCTACCGCTCCCTGTGCTCGCACGGCGCGATCGCGGTGGACGGCGGCGTGGGTCTGGAGCTGCCGGAGTCCTACGTCACCATGCTGCGGCTGCGAGCCGGTGCCTCGTCGATCCTGGTCGTCAGCAAGGCGACGGTCGACGCCGGGCTGATGCGCTATCACCATCTGGGCGCCGACACGATCGTGCTGGAGGACGTCAGCGACGCGGGTGCGCACCTGTTCCGGCTTGCCCCGCGAGCTGACCTGCGCCGCTCGCTGCGGGCGTTCTGCTCCGTCCCGGGCGCTGCCGACGGCAGCGGTGAGACGATCACGCTGACCGAGGCGTCGTTCACGGCCGGCGCTTCCGGCGCGCAGCTGTGGGGTGACGGCCTGGCACAGTTCGATGCGACCGTATGGCGGGCCGGTGGCGCGGGTGCCGCACCGGTGCTCGGTCACCTGGCCGGGACGCACGGCAGCTGGTCCGTGCACCGGCCGGCGACCCCGCAGCAGCAGGTGGCGACGGTCGAACTGCGGCCGATCCGGGTCGACAGTATCGCCGACTCGATCCTGGGCACGTTCGTGGATGACGAGGGCGACGACCCCGAACGCCCCGAATGGCATTTAATGAGAGCGTGACCGCCTCCACCGCAGCCCGCCGTTCCGTCGCCATCCTGGGATCCACCGGGTCGATCGGCACGCAGGCGATCGACATCATCACCCGCAACCCGGATCGGTTCGGTGTCGCCGCGCTCAGCGCCGGAGGCGGTCAGCCGAGGCTGATCGCCCAGCAGGCCGTGCAGTCGAGGGTGCCGCTGATCGGCCTGGCGAGCGGTGACCCGGCGGAGTTCACGGCGTTGCTGCAGGACGAGGCACGCGCCGCAGGCGTTTCGTCATACACCCCCGAAGTGCTCGTCGGTGACGACGCTTCCGAACAGGTCGCCCGGTGCGGGGCCGATGTCGTGCTCAACGGCATCACCGGCTCGATCGGGCTGCGCCCGACGCTCGCGGCGCTGGCAGCGGGCTCCACGCTGGCACTGGCCAACAAGGAGTCCCTGATCGTCGGCGGGCCGGTCGTCAAACGTGCCGCAGCACCCGGCCAGATCGTCCCGGTCGACAGCGAACACTCGGCGATCGCGCAGAGCCTGCGTGCGGGGACCGACCGCGAGGTGCGACGGCTGGTGATCACCGCCAGCGGCGGACCGTTCCGCGGGGTGCCGTTCGACGAGCTGAAGAAGGTCACCCCCGAGCAGGCGCTGGCGCACCCGAACTTCGCAATGGGCAAGGTCATCACCACCAACTCGGCGACGCTGGTCAACAAGGGTCTGGAGGTGATCGAGGCGCACCTGCTCTTCGACGTCCCCTTCGAGCGGATCGACGTCGTGGTCCACCCGCAGCAGTTCATCCACTCGATGGTGGAGTTCGTCGACGGAGCGGTGGTCGCCCAGATCGGGCTGCCGACCATGCTCGTGCCGATCTCGCTCGGGCTCGGCTGGCCCGACCGGGTGCCGGACGCGGAGACACCGATCGACTGGACGAAGGCGTCGGACTGGCGGTTCGAGCCACTGGACGACGCGGCCTTCCCGGCGGTGCAGCTGGCCCGGCAGGTGGGGATGGCCGGCGCCACCTATCCCGCCGTCTACAACGCGGCCAACGAGGAGTGCGTGGCCGCCTTCCACGGCGGGCTGCTCAACTTCCCGGACATCGTCGGCACCGTGCAGCGCGTGGTGGACGACCACGTGGCGTCCCCCGGTGAGCTGACCGTCGACGACGTGCTCGCGGCGGAGACCTGGGCCCGCGCTCGCGCCCAGGAGCTTCTCGCTCGTTCTTAAGTCCGCATGAGACGCTGGTAGACGTGTTGTTCCTGGTCGGTGTGCTCATCATGGTGCTCGGTATCGGCGTGTCCATCGCGCTGCACGAGCTGGGGCACCTCACGCCCGCGAAGCTCTTCGGGGTCAAGGTCACGCAGTACATGGTCGGGTTCGGCCCGACCATCTGGTCGCGTCGGCGCGGGGAGACCGAATACGGGCTGAAGGCGATCCCGCTCGGTGGCTACATCCGGATGATCGGCATGTTCCCGCCGCGACCGGGTGAGGAGGAGGGCTACATCCGGGCGTCGTCGACCGGCCGGTTCACCCAGCTGGCCGACCAGATGCGCGAGGACGCCTACGAGCACATCGGACCGCAGGACGCCGACCGGGTCTTCTACAAGCTGCCGACCTGGAAGAAGGTCGTCATCATGTTCGGCGGGCCGTTCATGAACCTGGTGATCGCGCTGGTGTTGCTGCTGATCATCGCCAGCGGCATCGGCCTGCCGGTGCAGAAGACCGCCGACATCTTCGCCGTGCAGACCTGCTCGCCGACAGCGGCCTCCGCGGCGCCGAAGGACTGCGCCGCCGACGGGCGCACCGCGGCCGCGGGCGCGGGGCTGCGCAAGGGTGACCGGATCGTCTCGATCGACGGCCGCACCATCACCACGACCACGCAGTTCACCGACGTGGTGCGTGCCCACGCCGGCGACCGGATCCCGCTGGTCGTCCGGCGCGACGGCCGCCTCGTGCACCTGCAGGTGACCCCGCAGCTGCAGCGGATGGCCAAACTGGACAGTAACGGCAACGAGGTCGTCAACTGGAAGGGCGAGGTCGAGTATGCCGACGTCGGCGTGATCGGCGCCTCGATCAGCGGCACCTTCCGCGACGAACGCCAGTCCGTCCCCGAGGCGTTCGGCACGTTCGGCGGTGCCCTGAAGCAGACCTCCGCGGTGTTCCTGAAGATCCCGCAGAAGATGGTCGGTGTCTGGAACGCCGCGTTCAGCGGCGGCACGCGCGATCAGAACAGTCCACAGTCGGTGGTCGGTGTGGGCCGCGCCGCCGGTGACGTCGCCGACTCGAAGTACGCATCGACGCAGGACAAGATCGTCTTCCTGCTGATGATCATCGCGTCCCTCAACCTCGCGTTGTTCGTGTTCAACCTGGTGCCGCTGCTGCCGCTCGACGGCGGCCATATCGCCGGCGCGCTCTGGGAGGCCGTCAAGCGGCAGATCGCCCGCGCCCGCGGCATCAAGGGCCCCGTCTACGTCGACGTCGCCAAGGCGCTGCCGCTGGCCTACGGGGTCTCCATCGTGCTGCTGGTGATGTTCGCGTTGCTGGCGTATGCCGACATCGTCAACCCGGTGAAGCTGGGCTGACCCGCGCCACGGTTTCGCCCGAAAACCGGTGGCTGCGGGCGGGGCCGCTGCGGCACGGTGGTCGCCATGACGAGCAGCAGCGATCTCTGGGACGAGGCGACCGCCGAACGGTACGACGAGGAGTCGTCCTTCATGTTCACGCCGAAGGTGCTGGACCCGGCGGTCGACCTGCTGGCCGGGCTCGCCGGTGGCGGACCCGCGCTGGAGTTCGCGATCGGCACCGGCCGGGTGGCGATCCCGTTGGCGGACAAGGGGATCCAGGTCAGCGGGATCGAGCTGTCGGCCCCGATGGCGGCTCGTCTGCGCGCGAAGCGCGACGACATACCCGTGACTGTCGGCGACATGGCCACGACCGTCGTCGACGGACGGTTCTCGCTGGTCTACCTGGTGTGGAACGGGCTGGGCAACGTGCGCACCCAGGACGAACAGGTGGAGGTCTTCCGCAACGCCGCCCGCCACCTCGCCCCGGGCGGACGGTTCGTCATCGAGCTGTGGATCCCGGGCGTCCGGCGCCTGCCGCCGGGCGGTGTCGCCGTGCCGTTCCACGTCGGCGAGGAGCACGCCGGCTTCGACACGTACGACCTGGCGACCCAGCAGGGCACCTCGCACCACTACACGCGCGCGCCGGACGGCACGTTCCGTTACGGCACCAGCAACTTCCGGTACGTCTGGCCGGCCGAGTGCGATCTGATGGCCCGGCTGGCGGGTATGACGCTCGAGCGACGGGTCGCGGACTGGAGCGGCGCGGAGTTCACCGGGGACAGCGAGAGCCACGTGTCGGTCTGGCGCACCGCCGGGTGATCGGCGCCCGGAACAGGCGTCGTGCCGGCCCACTGCGGTGGACCGGCACGACGGTGTTCGAAACGGAGTGTCGACCGCTGGTCAGTGGGCGGTCACGCTCCACGGGGGTGGATCGTCGGTGACTCCCTGATCCCTCGGGGCGGGCTGCTCCGGGTTCGTGGCGGTGAAGTCGTCCTGTGCATGCTGCCGCCGGCGGCGAGGTTCGGAGTGGGGGATGTCGTCCTCGAGGCGCTCGCCGAACTGCTCGAGGCGGTTCTCGCGCTCGGAGAAGACCGACGCTCCCGGCTTGTTGCCCCACGTCCACTCGTTGAAGAAGATGTTGAGGACCACGGCGCTGATCGCGGCGGCGCTGATGCCGGATCCCATGATCACGCCGAACCAGTCCGGGAACTTGTTCCAGAACGTCGGCATCGCGATCGGGATGACGCCGAAGCCGAACGCCACCGAGATGATGACCAGGTTGAGGCCGTTCTCGTAGTCGACCCGCGCCAGGGTGCGTATGCCGCTGGCGGTGACCGAACCGAACAGGATGATGCCCGCACCACCCAGGACCGGTGAGGGGATACCCGCGACGATCGCACCCACGACGGGTAGCAGACCGAGCACGACCAGCACGCCACCGCCGGTGGCGACCGCGAAGCGGCTCTTGATCCCGGTGAGGGCGACCAGGCCGACGTTCTGCGCGAACGCGCTCGCCGGGAAGCTGCCGAAGAACGGCGCCACCGTGGTGGCGGCCATGTCGGCCCGCAGGCCGGCGGCGACCCGCTTGTCGTCGACCTCGGTCCCGACGATCTCACCGATGGCCAGGATGTCGGCCGTCGTCTCGGTCATGATCACCAGGACGACGATCACCATCGAGATGATGGCGCCGACCTGGAACTGCGGGGAACCGAAGTGCAGGATCTGCGGGAGCGCGACGACCTTGGCGTCCTTCACCCCGGAGAAGTCAGCGTGCCCGGTGGCGGCGGCCACGATGGTGCCGATGACCATGCCGATGAGGATCGACAGCCGGGAGATCGCGCCCTGGAAGAGGCGGCTGATCAGCACGATGATCAGCAGGGTGAGTCCGGCGAAGCCGATGTTCGCCGGTGACCCGAAGTCCTTGGCGCCGGAGTCGCCACCCATGCACCAGGTGAACGCGGTGGGCATCAGCGATGCGCCGATCACGGTGATGATCGACCCGGTCACGACGGCGGGGAAGAATCGCACGATGCGGGCGAAGTACGTCGAGGCGATCACGCCGAAGATGCCGGCGACGATGATGGCGCCGAGCACCGGACGGACGCCGTCCTTGCTGGCGATGGACACCATGGTCGAGACGCTGGCGAACGACACGCCCTGCACGATGGGCAGCCGGCTGCCGACCGGGCCGATGCCGAGGGTCTGCAGCAGGGTCGCGAGGCCGCTGATGAACAGGCCGGCGGTCACGAGCAGCGCGATGTCCGAGGACTTCATGTGCGCGGCTCCGCCGACAATGATGGGTGGGGCGATCACTCCGCCATACATCGTCAGGATGTGTTGGGTGCCGTAGGTGATCAGGCGACCGGGACCGTACATCGTGTCCTCTGGCCGACCCTGATACTTCGACTCACCCTCGCGTCGTAGGAGTTTCACGGCGCTCACCCTCAGCAGCTGCCCGGCACGGGGTGCCAGGCGTGGGGCGCGGATTTCAGCTTGCTGGTCATGAGGTGGAATCCTCCATCTACTATCCGCAGTGCGGAATTTTGATTTCAGTACGTGAAAGCGTGACACACGCCACAGCGTCCGTCAACAGTTTGTTGAAAGGAGTCTTGCCGACTGGCCGCGGCCGGTTACCTGGCGGCGTGACGCGCGAGTAATACTGAAGGGGTGACTGTTTCCCTCGGTATGCCGAGCGCCCCGGCGCCGGTGCTCGCTCCCCGCCGCAAATCCCGCAAGATCAAGGTCGGCAAGGTGGAGGTCGGGGGTGACGCGCCGGTCTCGGTGCAGTCGATGTGCACCACCCCGACCACCGACATCAACGCGACCCTGCAGCAGATCGCCGAGCTCACCGCGGCCGGCTGCGACATCGTGCGGGTGGCGTGCCCCAGCCAGGACGACGCGGACGCCCTCCCGGCGATCGCCAAGAAGTCACAGATCCCGGTCATCGCCGACATCCACTTCCAGCCCAAGTACGTCTTCGCCGCGATCGACGCGGGGTGTGCGGCCGTGCGGGTGAACCCGGGCAACATCCGCAAGTTCGACGACCAGGTCAAGCAGATCGCGCGGGCCGCCAAGGACGCGGGCGTCTCGCTGCGCATCGGCGTCAACGCCGGCTCGCTCGACAGGCGGCTGCTGGCCAAGTACGGCAAGGCGACACCGGAGGCGCTGGTGGAGTCGGCGGTCTGGGAGGCGAGCCTCTTCGAGGAGCACGACTTCCACGACTTCAAGATCTCGGTCAAGCACAACGACCCGGTCGTGATGGTGCGCGCCTACCAGTTGCTCGCCGAGCGCGGCGACTGGCCGCTGCACCTGGGCGTGACCGAGGCCGGCCCCGCCTTCCAGGGCACCATCAAGTCGGCCACGGCCTTCGGCGCGCTGCTGTCCCAGGGGATAGGCGACACGATCCGCGTGTCGCTGTCGGCACCGCCGGTCGAGGAGGTCAAGGTCGGCAACCAGATCCTGCAGTCGCTCAACCTGCGCCCCCGCAAGCTGGAGATCGTCTCCTGCCCGTCGTGCGGCCGGGCCCAGGTCGACGTCTACACGCTCGCCGAGCAGGTGACCGCCGGCCTGGAGGGCCTGACGGTGCCGCTGCGCGTGGCCGTCATGGGGTGCGTCGTCAATGGGCCGGGCGAGGCGCGCGAGGCTGACCTCGGTGTCGCGTCCGGCAACGGCAAGGGTCAGATCTTCGTCAAGGGCGAGGTGATCAAGACCGTGCCGGAGTCGCAGATCGTGGAGACCCTCATCGAGGAGGCCATGCGGATCGCCGAGGAGATGGGTGAGCCGATCGACGAGGACTCCGCCGGCAGCCCGAGCGTCACCGTCGGCTGACCCGAGCGAGCGCCGGCACGGCGCCCAGCAGGAATAGTCCACCGAGAGCCTTCGCCGCGGACAGTGCGATGTCGACCCCCGGGACGGTGCCGATGACCAGATCGTTCGGAACGGTTTCCAGGACCAGGTGGTAGCAACCCCACGCGGTCCACGCACCCGACGCCGTCCACACCACGAGCAACGGCAGTGCGCGGCGCAACCCGCTCGGCCGGCCCGCGCCGGCGACACCGATCGCCGCGACGGCGACGATCCCGATGAAGGCATCGACTCCCCAGTCCGCAGCACCCGCAGCTGAATCCGCGGACACCGCGCGCACCATGCAGGCGAGCACGACCACGGTCGTGGTCATCACCGGAAGCCCGGGAACCGGCACTCGTATGCCGGAAAGCCTGTCGCCCCAACCATTCTCGCGACCCCAACGCTGCCACGCGTAGATCGCGAACGCCGGCAGCAGGCACAGCCCGAGCCCGCAGAAGCCGGTGTAGACCGCGGCGTACACCCAGCCGGCGATCGGTGCCGTCGTGTCGTGGCCGGTCGCCGGGCTGGTGAGAACCGAGATGATCACCGACGGTCCGATGATCAGCAGGATCTGGCCGAGCAGGCCGTAGCCGACCCACATGGTCGGCAGCACAAGCCATTTCGGTGCCCGCGCCCGGGTGTAGAAGATCCCGGCGAGCGTGAGTGCCACCAGATCGAGGCCGAGCGTGGCGCCGTTCAGTGCATGCATCGTCGAGCTCGTGCCGAAGGCCGGATCCGACAGCCCCACACGGGATCCACCGAGCCAGGCGACCTTGAGCACGCTGTAGGGGAGAGTCATCACCGCAGCGCCGAGCGCGAGGCCGCGCCGCCATCGATCGGTCCTGGAGCGCCCTCGTTCGCGGCTCGTCGTGGTGTGCGCGGGTGCCTCGATCGTCGTCATACCTCGACGATCGCCCGCCACCACCGGGCGGGTCTTCACCCGGGCGAGCCGTCCGCGTCCCCCGCAGGAGGCCGCCCGCCCCTCCTTCGGGGGAGTAGGTCCCGGGGATCCGCATGGCAGCATGGACGGGGTGAGGCGAGGCACACTCGGGGCGGTCTATCTGCTGCTCGGCGCCGCGGGAGCGGCGTTCATCGGTTGGCTCTGTTACGCGTTCGCCATCACCGTGCGCGCCACCTCCGGTGGCGACCGGGTGCTCGTCCTCCTGCTCGTCGTGGTGGCGATAGCGGTCGGGGCGATTCTCGTGCTGAGCCCGCCGGTGCGCGACGCCGAGGTGGCGATGGCGAGGCCGCTGCTCGGCGTCGACCTGCCGGCCGTCCGCGACCGTCACTCCTGGGACAGCCGATGGCACGGCGCGGCGTGGGCGGGCCTGGTGCTGGTGGTCGGCGCCGTGGCTGCCGTCGTGCTGCTCGGCGGTGTCCCGCTCGGGGTCTCGCTCGTGGTGGACGGGTTTGATCGCGGTGTCCAGCTGTGGTGGCGGGTGCCGCTGGGGGTGTGCCTGGTGCTCGGATCCTTCGCCATACAAGCCGTGTTCGGCTCGATCCTGGTACGGGCGGCCCCGCGGGTGCTGGGCCCGACGAGCGCGGACCGGCTCGCGCTGGCCGCCGAACGTGAGCAGGAGCTGGCGCGCAGCAACGAACTGGCTCGCGAGTTGCACGACACGATCGGCCATTCGCTGACTGCCATCAGTGTGCAGGCCGAGGCAGGCAGGATCGTCGGAAGCCAGGACGCGGATTCCGCGCAGCGCGCCTTCGAGAAGATCAGCACGGTCGCGAATGCGGCGCTCGCCGAACTCGACGCGGTGCTCGGAGATCTCCGCGGTGGAGGTCGCGGGCGGACCCTCGAGGACCTGCGTGCCCTGGTCGAGTGCGCACCGACCGATGCGCCCTCCGGGCTGGAGGTGTCCGGTCGATGGGCCCGGCTCGACGAGCACATCTCGGCCCAGCTCTACCGCATTGCGCAGGAAGGGCTGACCAACGCCGCCAAACACGGGAAAGGTGGGGCACAGGTGCGGGTCGACATCGCTGCACAGGTGACGCTGAAAGTGACGAACATGATTGACCGACAACGTGATCGGTCCACGCGCACGGGCCACGGGATCATCGGTCTGACCGAACGAGCCGCGGTCACCGGAGGATCGGTGGAGGCGGGACCGACGCAAGACGGGAAGGAGTGGGTGCTGTGTGCCCGACTGCCGATCAGGTGATCCGGGTCCTGGTCGCCGACGACGACGAGATGGTCCGGGACGGGTTCGCCGCGATCCTGGGCGCGGAGCCGGATCTCGAGGTGGTGGGCGCCGCGCAGGACGGTGTCGCCACGCTCGACATCTGCCGTCGCGCGGAGCCGGACGTCGTCGTCATGGACGTCCGGATGCCCAAGCTGGACGGCATCGAGGCGACCCGCCGGCTGGTGCGGGCGGACCGGCCACCGAAGATCCTCGTGGTGACGACGTTCGAGCACGACTCCTACGTGTATGACGCTCTCGTCGCCGGCGCGGACGGCTTCCTGCTCAAGCGCGCCGGCGCCGGACAACTGGTCGCCGCAGTGCGCGCACTCGCCCGCCTGGACGCCGTGCTCTTCCCCGAGCGGATCCGTGACCTGATCGGGCAGCGACGCGGCAGTGGTCGTGCGCTGCCCGCGCTCACCGAGCGGGAACAGGACGTGCTGCGGCTGCTCGCCGCAGGGCTCAGCAACGCCGAGATCGCGGGCGAGCTCTACCTCGGCACCGAGACCGTGAAGTCCCACGTCGCGGCGCTGCTCGCGAAGCTCGACGTGCGTGATCGCACGCAGGCAGCCATCGCGGCGTACCGGAGCGGCTTCGTCGAGTGAGCCACCGACGGCGGGAAGGTCACTGATAGTTAGGCTTTCGCAGTGACCGCTGTCGACGTGCCGCCGCCGAGCGATGACGCTAGCGGTAGCGAACCCGACACTGAACCGAATGTGCTGGTGCGGTTCTTCCGGCGCCGTTCGGCGACCGGGCTGGTGGTCGGCTGGCTCGCCCTGTTGGTGAGTTTCGCACCCAGCCTGTTGCCCCGCCCGTGGGCGGTGCAGGCGATTGCGTCGATGCTCTCGACGGTCACCGGGTATGCCGCCGGCGCCCTGCTGGGCTCGATCGTCTCGGTCGTCTTCGGCTGGCTGGGTGTCCGTGTCGAGATCATCGACGACCGCCACCGCACCCGAGTGCACGCCGCGTTCGGTGTCCTCGCCGTGCTCGTCACGGTCGTGCTCTGGTTCGCGGGTTATCAGGGCCGACGGCACAGCGCCCGGCTGGTGGGGCTGCCTACGCCGTCACTGGGAGCCGATGCCCTCTCGCTGGTCGCGGCGGTGGGCCTGACCGCGGTGCTGATGGCACTGGTCTGGACGGTGCGCGGCGTGTTCCGTGCGTCCCGGTTCGTGCTCGGTTTCGCACTGCCCAAACCTGTCGCCGGTCTGCTCGCCGTGTGCCTCGTCGCCGGCTCCGTGACCTGGCTGACCCGCAGCGTCATCGCGGTACAAGGTCTGGAGGCGTTGTCCGCCTCGGCCGCGAAGATCAACGACGATCCGCCACCGGGACTGCACGCGCCCACCTCATCCCTGGTGTCCGGTGGGCCGGGCGCGACCCAGCCCTGGTCGAGGCTCGGACGCGAGGGTCAGATCTACACCGCGCACACCCCGACCGCCGCACAGCTCACCGCGATCACCGGCCGCGACGCGGTGCATCCCATTCGGCTGTATGCCGCACCCGCGACCGGTGACGTCGAGCCTGCGGAGTTGGTGTCGACCATCGTCCGGGAGATCCGGCGCACCGGCGCACTGGACCGGCGCTACCTCAACGTGGTCGGCACCACCGGCAGCGGGTGGGTGGACGAGTACAACGTGCGCGCCCTGGAGGTGCTCACCGACGGCGACGTCGCGACGATCGCCGTCCAGTACTCGTTCCTGCCGAGCGTGGTGCAGTTCCTCACCAACCGATCCCTGCCCGCGGAGGTGGGGCGCGAGCTGGTGGGCAAGGTCGAGCAGCTGGTGGCGGCGCGCCCGGCGGCACAGCGCCCGAAGGTGTTGCTGTCCGGGGAGTCACTGGGTGCGCTGAGCACCGAGGCGCCGTTCGCCGACGCCGCGCAGCTGCTGCCCGCCGTCGACGGCGCCCTCTGGAGCGGCACCCCGAACTCCACTCCGCTCTGGCGGGCGGTGTCGAGCAGCCGTCAGCGGGGCAGCCCGCAGGTGGCGCCGGTCGTGGACAACGGACGGCACATCCGGTTCGCCGGCAGCCCGTCCCAGCTGGACAGCGATGCCTACGGCCGTCCGCTCGGGGAGTGGGACTCTCCGCGGGTGCTCTTCCTGCAGCACCCGTCCGATCCCATCGTGTGGTGGGATCCGTCGCTGATCTATCGGCAACCCGCCTGGTCCCGCGAGCGTGCCGGTCACGACGTGGACAAGGATCTGACGTGGTACCCGCTGATCACCTTCTGGCTCACCACGGTCGACCTGATCTCCGCCAACTCCGCCGGTGGCGGCCACGGGCACCGCTATCGCGCCGAGCAGGTCGACGGCTGGGCGGCCGTCCTCGACGTGACGGCGAGTGCCGCGGAGAAGGCCCAGATCGTGGCATCCGTGGAGGCCCTCGACCAGGACAGCTGAGCGGTATCGGCACAACCGCGACGCCCAGTGGGTGCACGTCGACGCCCGCGCTGGCCGAGTTGCCCCCACGCTGGCCGAGTAGCCGTGGGGGAGCGCAGCGGAGGAACGGCGTATCGAGGTCGCGTCCCCCGCGCCGACCGAGTAGGCGAGCCCGCGATATTACGCCGGCCGAGTAGCTGACCCAATGCGCTGGCCGAGTAGCCGTGGGGGAGCGCAGCGGAGGAACGGCGTATCGAGGTCGCGTCCCCCGCGCTGGCCGAGTAGACGAGCCCGCAAGGGCGAGCCGTATCGAGGTCCCGCGCGTGCGCACCCGACCCCGCGAACCGATACGTTTCCGGGCAAACGTATCGAAGAAATGTTCGCACAACCTCTGTACTTCCTGAACGTCACCCGATAGAATCATGGCAACGAAAGCACCCAGGGGACAGGGGGATCCGACCGTCATGGCCATCGACTCTCCCCTGCACGTGCCCGACCAGCCAGGTCCGGTACAACCGGATACGACTATCCCGGACGGGTACGACCCGAAGCGGCGGCCGGAGCCCGGTCTGGGGCCCCGCCTCCTGGACCAGGTGACCGCGACCGTCCAAGCGTTGGATGAGTTGCCGGGTGTGTTGGAGCAACTCGGGGACGACCAGGAGGCCGACCTCGTCGGGGTGTTGTTGCGGCTGCAGGCCCGCGCGGGGCAGGTCGCGACGTTGGCGACCGCGAATGCTTTGGACCGGGGCGTGTTGTTGACCTCGGATGCGGCGAACGCGACCCAGTGGGTGACCGGGTGCGCCACCGCTGCCGGGACCAGTATTGAACCGGCTGCGGCGTCCACCATCAGTGTGGTGGCGCAGGCGTGCCGGGACCGGCGCAACCACGTCATCGCCGCGGCGGTGCGGGACGGGTCGTGCACGCTGGGCACCGCGCGGACGGCGTTGCGGCAGACCGCGAAAGTCGCCGAAGTGCTGCCGACCGCGGCCCGGGAGGACATCCAGGCGTGGTTCCTGCAACTGGACCCCGCGTTGGGTGCCCGGGGTGTCACGGAACTGACGCGGCGGATCATCGCCAACTATGCCGCGGACAAACTCTCCGGGGAGGATGCGCACCTGGAGAAGGTGGAGTCGTTGACGTGGCGGACGCTGCCGACCGGGATGATCCGGTTGATCGCCGACTTGTGCCCCGCCAACGCGGCCATCCTGAAGCAGGCGGTCACCGCGTTATCCGCACCCCAACCCGCCACCACCACTGAGGCCGCAACCAGCAGCGCCAGCGCCAGCACCGGCACCAGCGACGACGAGGGCGACGCCGGCGACAGTGACGCCGACGACGGTGCGGGTGAGGCCCCGGGCACGGACCACGACCACGTCGCCGGCGACCGTGGTGGCGACGCCGGTCAGGACGCGGCCCGTCGCGACCCGGCCGGTGCGGCGTTCGGGCTCGACGAACAGCAGCAGTGCTCAGATGGGACGGTGCGGGATGAGCGGACTCCGGGGAAACGGCGGGTGGACGCGCTCATGGACCTGGTCGCTGCGGGCGCGAAAGTCGCCTCCGGGGACGGGATGGGCATCGGGGCCGGTGCCACGGTCCTGGTGACGATGGACCTGCACCGGTTGTTGGGTGACCTGGATGGTGCGGTCACCATCGGCGGGGAGATCCTCGACGCGGGGACTGCCCGGAGGTTGGCGTGTGATGCGGATCTGATCCCGGTGGTGCTTGGCGGTAAGAGTCGCCCCCTGGACGTGGGGCGTGAGAAACGGTTGGTGACCAAGGGGATGCGGGCCGCCGTGGTCTACCGGGACAAAGGATGCACGTTCCCCACCTGTGACCGACCTCCGGGTTTCTGTGAAGTGCACCATGTGCTGCCCTGGTGGGCAGGCGGCAGCACCGCGTTGGACAATTCTGCGATGCTGTGTCGCCGACATCACCAGATCGTGCACCGGCACGGGTACTACGCCACCATCACCAGTGACGGGGTGCAGTGGGACCTGACCGAAGGCGCCATGCCCGGCTGGCGTGCCGACAAGGTCGCCTGACCACCGGTCGGTGCGGGACCTCGATCACGGTCTCGCCTAACGGCTCGCCCTACTCGGCCACCGCTGGTGTGTGCGGGACCTCGATGCGGGCTCCTCACCCTTACTCGGCCACCGCTGAAATCAACGCCGCTGAAATGGCTGGTGCTGAATTGGGTTGCGCGGGGTGATAATTCGGCCACCGCGGAGTTCCTGCGGGGCTCGTCATACCGTCAGGCGAGGTCGCGTAGTGCGGCCAGCCAGCGCCAGCCGGAGTCGTCGAACGGCGCCCGCGCGTCCCGCAGCGCTGTGAAGACGGCGCGGGTGGTGGACTCGGCTCCTTCCACGAGGTCCGGCGGGTAGCCGAACTCCTTCTGATGATCGAGGAACTCGTCCTCGTCGTCCACGTAGATGAAGCCGTTGCGCCGCCGGACGACGTCCAGGTCGAGGTCGATCATCGTCACCCGCCACCCGTGCTCGGTGCGTGACCAGGACGGGGGTGTGGTGGTGTCGACATACACCTGCACCCGCTCCGGGTCCGAGACGTCGTTGAAGGCGGGGGTGAAGCCCGCGTCGGGGAACAGGGAGACGGAGTCGCACTCCATGTCGAAGGCGGCCCCCGGGCGCTCGAAGTGTGTGCCGGTGGGGAAGCCGACCCAGACGCCGTGCTCGTCCACGCCGAGCAGGAGCCCGTCGGCCTGCCAGTGCGGGGTGCCGTCGAATTTGCGGTAATCGGCGTGCACGGGTGTTCCGGGTGCGGCCGATGAGTCTGGATGGGTCATCAGCGCGCACTCTATCGGCGGACCGGGGACGAATCGATCGGTGGAAATCGGTGTGGTGACGCGCGACGGGTGCAAGGCTGTAGCCGTGCTTAGGACGCTCAGCGGCGCACGGTCCCTCGGTCCGGGCGACTTCTCCGCGGCGTTGGACCTGTGCGCGGTCGATCCGCTGGCCAACGTCTTCGTTGCCGCGCGCCTGCTGGAGGGCGGGCCGGCGTTCGCCGGTGCGCTGCTCGGCGTGGACGACGGTCACCGGTTGCGGTCGATGTGTTGGACGTCCGCCAACGTCGTCCCGATCGGTGCGGACGATGCCGCACTGGACTCCTTCGCAACCCGGCTTAGGCGCAAGCGGCGCCGCTGCTCGTCGATCTTCGGCGACGCCGACCAAGTGCTGGGCCTGTGGGCCCGGCTGGAACGTCACTGGGGTGACGCGCGGTCGGTGCGTCGTGACCAGCCCATGATGGCCGTGTCGAGCGTGCCGGCGGCGGGGTCCGGCGCGATCGATCACCGGGTCCGCAGAGCGCGACTCGACGAGGTCGATCAGGTGCTCCCCGCGTCGGCGTCGATGTTCACCGAGGAGATCGGCTACCCACCGTTCGTCGGCTCCGACCGGGACTACCGGCGGATGGTCACGTCGCTGATCAGCGCCGGGCACACCTTCGTGGTCACCGAGGACCACCGGGTGATCTTCAAGGCCGATATCGGGTCCCTCGCGGCCGGTGTTGCGCAGCTGCAGGGCGTCTGGGTCGCGCCGGACCGCCGCGGTCAGGGCCTGGCGACCCCGGCGATGCGGTCGGTGGTCCAGCAGATCATCGAGACGGTCGCGCCGACGGTGACGCTCTACGTCAACTCCTACAACGAGCCCGCACTGCGCACCTACCGCGCCGCGGGTTTCCGCCAGGTGGGGAAGTTCGCAACGGTGATCCTCTAGCCGGGATCAGTCGGAGATCCACCAACCCGGCGGATCCTGCCCGTACCGCCGTGGCGCCGACGGGAAGTCGAGGGGCACGCCGTCGGCGAAGATCGGCGGACGGACGTACTCGAGGTTCCCGTACGGTGACGTGGCCGAGGCCAGCCACAGCGGACACTCCGGACCGTCGAATCCCGGTGTAGCCTCCAGCGCCGGTGCCGGGTGCTGCAGCAGCCAGTCAGCCGTCCGTGCCAGCGCGAGCCGGGCGCTCGCGCCGCCCTCCTGCGGTCGGCGGGCCAGCAGCCGCATCGCCGCCGCTGCCATCAGATAACCGGTGGCGTGGTCGAGCGCCTGCACCGGCAGCGCACCGGGAGCGCCGTCCGCGGCGGCGTAGGTCGTCGCGATGCCGCTGACCGACTGGACGATGCTGTCGAAGCCGCGCTCGGCGCCCCACGGACCCGAGTCACCCCAGGCGGACAACTCGACCAGCACCAGGTGCGGGTGTTCGGCGAGCAGGGTCGGCCGGTCGAGCCCGAACCGCGCCAGCGCACCGGGCCGATAACCGGTGAGTATGACGTCCGCCGTCGCGGCGAGCTGCTGCGCGATCCGCAGCTGCTGCCCGTCGGTGAGGTCGAGCTGCGCCGTCCGCTTGGCGAAACCGGTGTCCAGGTGCTGGTCGAGCAGCTCCGGGCGTGCCGGGTTGTCGATGCGCAGCACGTCCGCACCGAGCGCGCCGAGGAACCGTGCGGCGGTCGGTCCGGCGATCACGCGCGTCAGGTCGAGCACGCGAAAACCGTGCAATGGCAATGATGTCGAGGTTCCCAGTGGCCGACCCGTCCCGGTCGGTGGGTCGACTGCGACGAGTGGCCGGTCGGCGATCGCGGCACGGTGGTGCGGATGGGCGCGCCATACCTCGGGGGTGCGCAGGGCACCTGCGATGCCACCCGCCGAGCGCAGCGTCGCCTCCAGTGTGCTGGCGTCCCACTGCGTCGTGGCCGCGGCAATTGCTGATCGGTCCGCTGCCTGCAGGGTGTCCTTGATGACCTGTGCGTGATGCGGGTAGTTGCCGTGCAGGCGGATCCAGCCGTCCCGGGTCGGGTAGAAACCGGAGACGGCACCCCACTCGTCAACCGGTTCGTCATTGATGCGCAGCCGCCCGATCGACCCGAACGACGCCCCGACCAACCCGCTGGCGACGAACGATCGCCAGGACGAACCGCGTGCAGCAGCAAGCGAATTCGCGGCAGAAGCCGCAGCGGCGACAGCGGCGACCGACAACCCTTCGACGTCGAGCGGGCCGTCCCACCAGCGGCGCGGGCCGCGAACCAGGTCGTCGGTCGCCCAGGGCAGCGGCAGCTTCGGCCAGGCGGGTTCCTGATCTGCGTCCACGGGATCAGCCCCACTCGACGTGCATCTTGTCGCGCCAGAGCGCGAGCGCGTCGACGCCGTCCTGTGCCAGCTCGTCGCCGCGGTTCCACAACCCGAGGTAGACCTGGGCTGCCGTTCCGGAGAGCCGTGCGTCGGGGTGCTGTGACGTGACACCTTCGTCGCAGGTTGCCGGTCCGTCGGACAGCACCAGCGTCCACGAACACCCGGTGTCCGCGGTCTCGATGACGACGGTCAGTGGCGATTCGAGGATCAGTTTCTCCGACCTGCGGGTCGCGAAACCCCGCAGCAGTTCGTCGATCCCGTCGACTGCCACCTGCGCGTCCAGGTCCGCCTCGGCGGCGGTCGGCATCCTGCCGAGCCTCGCGCTCAGTCCGTCGACCGCGTGGATGGTGGTCTCGTGGCACTGCCGGCGGGCCCACGCGAGTTTGGGCGGCGGGGCGTCGTTCAGGAAGAAGAAGCGCTGCAGGTCGTCCGGCGCCGCGGTGAGCTCGTCCGCGAGATCCGTGGCGCCGGTCAGCAACCAGGCACCGGCATCGTCGGCCGCCCGTCCGGCGGCCTCGAAGCGGGTGGTCGCCTCCTCGCTGTTGCCGGAGTTGAGTTCACCGCGCACGATGCCGGCGGCCCAGCGATGCACCATGCCGGTGTGGGCGAGCAGGTCGCGGGTGGTCCAGTCGGGGCAGGTCGGGACCGGCCGGTCGTCCGGCGGGCCGGCGGTCTCGTCGCTCAGCCGGGCGGCCGCGGTCCGTAAGGCGCTGATGTAGTCGTCGAAGTCGAGGCGTGCGGGCATGGGTCGACGGTAGCCGCTGCGGCTTGCCGGGTGCGGTGCAATTATCGAGGGCATGACGGAACTGGCCGATCCCTTCGCACGTGTCCCGGACAATCAACCACCCCCGTTGGTGGGGCACAACACGGTCGAAGGTGACGCGGCGCTGCTCACCGCCGTACGGGCCCAGGCGGGGGATGCCGCCGAGACCGTCATCGACTCGCTGCGAGAGCTGGGGGAGTGCGCCGGCTCGGCGGAGGCACGCGAACACGGCATGCTCGCCAACCGGCACGAGCCGGTGTTCCACCCGGTCGACCGCTTCGGCACCCGGATCGACGAGGTCGAGTTCCACCCCAGCTGGCACTGGATGCTCCAGCGCGGCGTCGGCTTCGGCCTCACCGGTGCGCCGTGGACCTCGTCGGAATCCATGCCGCACGTGCGCCGCGCCGCGGCATACATCGCGTGGAGCGCGGTCGAGCCGGGCCACGGCTGCCCGATGACCATGACGTATGCCGCCGTGCCCGCCCTGCGCGCGGAGGCGACCCTGGCGGAGCAGCTGACGCCCGGATTAGCCTCCACGACCTATGATTTCGGGCTCCGGCCGCTTCCGGGGAAGCACGGGTTGCTGGCCGGCATGGGGATGACCGAGAAGCAGGGCGGCTCCGACGTGCGTACCAACGTGACGGTTGCCGTGCCGGGTCCGGACGGCAGTTACCGGCTCTCCGGGCACAAGTGGTTCACCTCGGCGCCGATGAACGACATCTTCCTGGTGCTCGCGCAGGCACCCGGGGGGCTGAGTTGTTTCGTCGTGCCGCGTGTGCTGCCGGACGGCACCCGCAACGGCCTGCGCATCGTGCGGCTGAAGGACAAGCTGGGCAATCGCTCCAACGCGTCCAGCGAACTGGAGTTCGTGGACGCCCACGCCGAGCGGCTCGGTGACGAGGGAGCCGGCGTCCGGACGATCATCGAGATGGTCGCGGCAACCCGGTTGGACTGCGTCCTGGGCTCCTCGGCGCTGATGCGGCGCAGCCTCGCCGAGGCGATCTGGCACGCGCAGCACCGCAGCGCGTTCGGCGGGCTGCTGGTCGACAAACCGGCGATGCGAAACGTGCTGGCAGACCTTGCAATCGAGTCGGAAGCGGCCACCGCTCTGGGGCTGCGCCTGGCCCGTGCGGTCGAGTCACCGGACGATCCGGCACAGCGTGCCCTGCGGCGGATCGGGCTCCCGCTGGCGAAGTTCTGGGTGTGCAAGCGCACGCCGTTCCACATCGCCGAGGCACTGGAGGTGCTCGGCGGCAACGGCTATGTCGAGGACTCGGGCCTGCCCCTGCTGTTCCGCGAGTCGCCGCTCAACTCCGTGTGGGAGGGCAGCGGCAACGTCAACGCACTGGACGTGCTGCGGGTGCTGCAGAAGCAGCCCGAGGGCGTCGAGGCGTGGCGTGACGAGGTCGAGTCAGCAGGTCTCCCGGAGTTGCACGACGGTGTCACCGAGGTGCTGAAAGCCATTGCCAACCTGTTCGATCCGTCCGACGCCGAGTATGTCGCCCGCTGGCTCGCCGCACGGATGGCGGTGCTGCTCCAGGCGAGCTTGCTGGTCCGGCACTCACCCGGCGCCGTCGCCGACGCGTTCCTGGCCTCGCGGGTGCTCGGCCGGCACGCCGGCGTGTTCGGCACGCTGCCCGCCGGTCTCGACACGGCGGCGATCGTGCGCCGCGCGAGTCCGGCCGGCGGGTAACGGTTGCTCGGCTCAGCGGCCGTGCTGCCTGACCGGCGGGGTGACGCTGGCCACCGAACCGTCCTGGCGCAGCAGCACGGTCGACGCCTCCGGCCGATGGAACGACAGGAGCGACGCGAACGACTTCGCGCGTGCGTCGAACGATCCGTGACCGAGTTGGGGCAGCTTCCAGTTCTGCTCGACGAACTTGATGACCGACGCCTGCTCCAGTTGCTGGTGACCAACCGCGTTCACCTTCGAGTAGGGCGAGATCACCAGGAACGGCAGGCGGGGACCGGGTCCACACCGGTCGTCCTGTGCGCCGCTGCGAGTGACCGGTTCCCTGACCGTGGTGCACATCGGCTCGTTGAGGGAGGTGTCCTTCGCCCCGGTCAGCACCGCAGAGCTCTGGTGGTCGTACCAGCCGTCTGAATCGTCATACGTGACAACGATCGCGGTGCTCTTCCACTCTGGGGACTTCTCGATCGCGTTGATCTCCTTGACCAGGAAGTCCTGCTCGTCGGTGGGGTCCGAGTAGCCCGCGTGCCCGTCCTGGTACTCCGCCGCTTTCACGAAGGACACCGCCGGGAGGGCGCCGCTCGTCAGGCTCTTGTTGAACCAGCTCAGGTCGTACTGGTGGTTCGCCCGGCCGTTGTGGCCGACCTCGGCGAGTGACGTGGGTGCCAGGTGGTGCGGGTTCGACGTCGACTTGTAGTAGGCGAACGGGTTGTGGTGCGGGCTGTAGTCGACCGAGCTGCTGCCGGCGAGGTTCGCGTGCGTGGTCTTGCACTGGGCGAAGGTACCCGCACCGTGGTACGCCGTGCTCGGCGCGAACCCACCTTGGAACCAACCCCAGCTGATACCAGCGGAGTTCAGCTCGTCACCGATGTTCTTGCCGGACATCACGCCGAGGTTGTTGGTCGATGTGTGGTTCGTGTCGGAGCAGTCGTCGTATGCCGGGTCGGGGTCGTTGGTGACCGTGCCGACCCCCTGCGCGTTCGCACCCGACACGACATAGCTGTCCGTTGTCGGAGCGCCGGTCGTCGAGTTGACCGCACGGACGCCATACGTCTGACCGGCCACGAGATTCAGGGCGCCGGGCGTGGACGGGCCGTAGGTGGAGTCGTACATGTTGTCGCTCATCGCGTAGTGCTGCGCGTAGTTCCACATGGCAGTGACCGTGTTGCCGTCGTAGTAGCCCATTGCGAGTCCCGGTGCGCCGAACTCGCCGGTGCAGGTGTCGACGCTGGTGTTCTGGACCACCTGGTCGTTCTTGCCGTTGTTCACGGCCTTCTGCTCCGGCAGGTACGAGTGGTTCTGATCGCAGGTCACCGCCTGATCCGACGAGAGCCGGAACGGCTTGTAGAGATTGGGGTTCGAGCGGATCAGTCCGACGTTCTGCTCGGTGTTCGCCCGCGGTGTGTGGCGGGCCGCCCTGAACTTCGTGCCATCGGTGTTGGTGGCGTTCGGGTACGTGCCGAAGTAGTGGTCGAAGGACACATTCTCGTCGAAGAGCACGACGACGTGCTTGATCGGTGTCGTGGTGCGGGTGTGAGCCCCCGGTCTCGGGTGTGAAGGGCTCGCGGCGTTCGCCGTCGTCTGCATGGCGACGGTCGTGCCTGCCGCGAGCAGCACGGCGCCGGCCGACGCTGCGGCGAGGAGTGCGGACTTCTTCTGCACTGTCGTTTCCTTCCAGGGTGGGGTGATGCAGGGTGTGCTACGCGAGCAGGGCGCTCCCGTAGAAATCCTTGGGATCGCGCACGCCGGGGAGCGCGAAGAAGTAGCCGCCCCCGACCGGCGTGATGTAGTCCACGAGCGGCTCGTCGGCGAGCCGCTTCTGCACGGTGACGAACTGCCGGTCGAGGTCCGCGTTGAACCCGCCGAACATCAGGCCCATGTCCAGGTTGCCGACGGAGTCGACGCCCGCGTCATACGAGTAGGAACGCCGAAGGAACTGTGACGAAGCGGTTTTCGTCGTGCGTGGGTTTGCGAGCCGGATGTGGCTGTCCAGCGGTATGGCGCTGCCGTTCGGGTCATTGGTGTAGTCGGGTGCGGTGTGCTCGGCGCCACCGGTGAGCGGGGCCCCCGAGCCCTTGCGGCGACCGAACATCCGCTCCTGCTCGGAGGTCGACACGCGGTCCCAGAATTCGACGAGCATCCGGATGCGGCGTATGACGTAGTAGCTGCCGCCGGCTGCCCAGGACGGCTCGCCGTCGCCGGCCCACACCAGCGACTCCAGCTGACTGTCGTTCGCCGGGTCCGGACCCGCGATGCCGTCCTTGAAGCCCAGGAGGTTGCGCGGGTGACCCGTCGGGCGTGGGGGAGAGGTGAAACCATCCTGTTTCCAACGGATTTGCATCGACCCGCGGGTGGCTCGGCATACTTCCCGCAGTGCGTTCGTCACGATGTCCCGGTCATGACCCTGGAGGGTGATCAGGACGTCACCGCCGCACCATGCCGGGTCGAGCTGGTCGTTCGGGAAGGTGTCCATCGCCCGCAGTCGCCGCGGCCTGGCAGCCGCCAGACCGAAGGCGTCGGTGAAGACTGCCGGACCCAGGGCCACGACCGATTCGAGTGAACGGGCGGGTGCGCTCGGGCCGAGGAGCCCGGTCCCAGCGGTGTCGGCGATCCCGGGCGACGGTGCCAGGCCGCCCGCGGCAAGCGACCGCAGCGTCGTCGTGAGGGTCTGCAGGAGCCGCGTCAGAGCCTGCTTGCCGGCGAGGGTCAGGTCGAAAGCGACGATGGTCGCTGCCGCGACCGGGTCGCCGAGGATGCCGCTCTGGTGCGCGCCGTGGAAGGGGCGCAACGGGCGTGACGGGTTGCCGTCGCCACGAGTGGACCGCGCCGATCGGCTCGCAGCCGAGGTGGTCGCCACGGCGGCGGTCGCGCTGGTGACAGCGAGGGCTCCCACACCGCCGGTGAGCGCGCCGGCACGCAGCATGGTGCGGCGGTTGAGGTCAGCCATGGTGCGTGCCTCCCGAAGTCGCTGAGGGGCGAGCCGAGTGTGGGGTCCGCGAGGTGACGGCAACCCTCGGTTCGAGCATGGTCGGGATGGGGGTGAGCAGCTCGGCGAGTTGCGCGACGTCGGCGTCGACGAGCCGGTGTCCGGCAGACGCGGCACCTCCTTGCGGTGTCACGGTCCAACCGTGCTGGCTTTGTATGTCGCTGCGCGACTTGGCGATCCACGAGGTGACCGTCGACAGGCCGGGGTAGCGCGGTGCGACGAGCGGTCGCAGCAGGTTCAGCAGTTCTGTCGTGCCGTCCAGTTGTGCGAGGGCGTCGGCGAGTTCGACGTGGGCGCCGTAGTCGTCGTGCCCGGTCAGCGTCTGCTGAAGGGTGTCCTCGGTGATCTCGTGGGTGCGATTGACGATGTCGAGGGGGTCGAACTGGGTGGTGTCCAGCTCGGTGCCGAGCGAGCTCAGGTCCCGTTCGAGTCGGCTGCCGAGGGGGCGCAGCGACGTCGGCGCCTCCCCGTGCCACAGGCCGTACTCGATGCGGAGCAGCCCGGTCCAGCGCGGATCGTGCACGCCGTGCGGGAAGGGGAATGCGGTGCCGGCGATCGCGTCGCCGAGGTCACCGAACGCCGCATACGCGCCGCCCATGGTGTTCCACGTGCGGTTCGCGGTACGCCACGCTGCCCGCGCCGCCGTCCGGTCGCCGCGCCGCAGCGCCGCCGTCAGAGTGCGGGCCTCTCCCTGCAGCACGCCCAGGCGTTTGCGCACCTGCCGCTGATAGGCGATGACGCGAGGCGTCAGGTCGACGGACGTCACCGGAAGAACGCCGGGTGCGCCGGTTGCCCTGCCGGTCACCGTCACCGCCGGCCCGCGCACCGGGTCACCGTCGTTCACCGAGCAGACCAGGTGATAGTGGCCGGCCGACAGCGATGCGGTCAGCACGGCGGTCGTGCCGGGGCCGAGCGGGTCGAGCTCGCCGTACAGCTTCCCGGCCTCGTCCGCGACGTACACCTCCTCGGCGTTGACGTCGGTGTTGCGGACCCGAAGCCGCACCGTGCCGGCGGTGGCGCGGTCCCAGCCGCTGCCGCAGTGGCTGCGGGACGCCTGCACCTCCGGGGACGCGACCGGCCGGGCCCGGTCGGTGGGGTCCAAGTGGCCCGATCCGCATCCCGTCAACCCCAGCAGCGCAACCCCGGCCGCAGCCAGCAGCCCCTTCCTCCGTGATGGCACTCGGCCACCATAGAAAGTGAATGTGTTGAAAATGTCTGTGTTCGAACGATGTTCAGCGAGCGTCGCGGTCTGTTCATTGTCCCGTTGTCGAACTCCCAGCTTCCTGTCAGTTATCGCGACCGCGTCGGCAGCCGATGCGTTCGGCAGCGGCAGGTGACGCCGGATATCCTGCGGTGTCTGCCAAGAAACTCATCCGAAGCATCTGAAGGAGCCCCCGTGGCACTGCGTATGTCGACCCTGTTCCTGCGGACCCTGCGCGAGGACCCGGCCGATGCGGAGCTGCCGGGCCACAAACTGCTGGTCCGCGCCGGCTACATCCGCCGCGTCGCTCCGGGCATCTACACCTGGCTGCCGCTCGGTATGCAGGTGCTGGCCAAGGTCGAGAACATCGTCCGTGAGGAGATGCAGCGGATCGGCAGCCAGGAGGTGAAGTTCCCCGCTCTGCTGCCCCGCGAGCCCTACGACGCGACAGGCCGCTGGGACGAGTACGGCGACCTGCTCTTCCGGCTCAAGGACCGCAAGGACGCCGACATGCTCCTCGGCCCGACACACGAGGAGATGTTCTGTCTGACGGTCAAGGACATGTACTCGTCATACAAAGACCTGCCGCTCGCGCTCTTCCAGATCCAGAACAAGTACCGCGACGAGGCTCGCCCGCGCGCCGGGATCCTGCGCGGCCGCGAGTTCATCATGAAGGACTCCTACTCCTTCGACATCGACGCCGCCGGGCTGCAGAAGGCGTATGACGCGCACCGTGAGGCCTACATCCGGATGTTCAACCGGCTCGGCTTCGAATACGTCATCGTCAAGGCCGACTCCGGCGCGATGGGCGGCTCGGCCTCCGAGGAGTTCCTTGCGGTCAGCCCGCACGGCGAGGACACCTTCGTGCGCGACGACAGCGGGTATGCCGCCAACGTGGAGGCCGTCGAGGTCCCGCAGGCGCCCGAGGTCGAGGTGACGGCCGGTCCCGCGCACGTCGAGCCGACGCCCGACACACCGACCATCGACACCTTGGTGGCTGCGCTCAACAAGGACCACCCGCGCGACGACGGCCGCGAGTGGACCGCTGCCGACACCCTCAAGAACGTCATTGTGATGCTGGTGCACCCCGACGGCACGCGCGAACCGCTCGCCATCGGACTGCCCGGCGACCGCGAGGTCGACGCCAAGCGGCTGGAGGTCAAGGTCGCACCCGCCGAGGTGGATGCGTTCGAGGAGAAGGACTTCGCGGCGAACCCGACGCTGAGCAAGGGTTACATCGGCCCCGGAGTGCTGGGGGAGGAGAAGGCCAGCGGCATCCGCTACCTGCTCGACCCGTCCGTCGCGGTCGGCTCCGCGTGGGTCACGGGTGCCGACAAGCACGGCCACCACGTCATCGACCTGGTCCACGGCCGTGACTTCACCGCCGACGGCACGATCCAGGCCGCCGAGATCCGTGAGGGCGACGCGTCGCCGACCGGCCACGGCACGCTGAAGCTGGCGCGCGGCATCGAGATGGGCCACATCTTCCAGTTGGGCACGAAGTACGCCGAGGCGCTCGGCCTGAAGGTGCTCGACGAGAACGGCAAGCGGGTCACCGTCACCATGGGCTCCTACGGGGTCGGCGTCACCCGCGCGGTCGGTGCGATCGCCGAGGACAACCTGGACGACCTGGGCCTGATCTGGCCCCGCAACGTGGCGCCCGCCGACGTTCACGTCGTCGCGACCGGCAAGGACGAAGCGGTGTTCGTCAAGGCCGAGGAGATCGTCCGCGAACTCGAGGCCGCCGGGGTCGAGGTGCTCTTCGACGACCGCCGCAAGGTGTCACCCGGTGTGAAGTTCAAGGACTCCGAACTCATCGGCGTCCCCACGATCCTCGTCGTCGGCAAGGGTCTCGCGGACGGCAAGGTCGAGCTGAAGGACCGCCGCTCCGGGGAACGGCGGGACGTCGCGCTCGCGGAGGTCGTCGCCGAGGTCACCCGCGAGATCACCGAGGAGCCGGCAACCCTGTGAGCCGCGTCGAAGCCGTCATCTTCGACTGGGGCGGCACGCTGACGCCCTGGCACGACATCGACTTCGATGCCGAGGCGATGTCGTATGCCGCCGCGTACGGCGAGCCGGCGCTGGCGGCGCGCCTGCTCGACGCGACCGGGACCGCCTGGGCAACGTCCCGTGAGCAGCACACGAGCGCCCGGCTGGAGGACATCCTGGCCGCGGTCGGGGTCGATGTCGCAAGTGAGCGGCACCGGGCCGGCCTGGCGGCATACCGCGACTACTGGGCGCCGCACACGCACACCGACCCGCAGGTCGAGCGACTGTGGAAAGGCTTGCGCGACAGCGGGATCCGTGTCGGCGTCCTGTCCAACACGATCTGGGACCGCGACTACCACCGCGGTCTCTTCGACCGCGACGGTGTGCTCGACCTGATCGACGGCGACGTCTACTCCAGTGAGATCGCCTGGACCAAGCCGCACGCGGAGGCGTTCCTGGCGGCCGCCACGGCGGTCGGTGCCGAGCCGGCCGACTGTGTGTATGTCGGGGACCGGCTCTTCGAGGACGTGCACGGTCCGCAGCAGGTGGGTATGCGCGCGATCTGGATCCCGCACTCGGTGCTCCCGGAGGCGCAGGTCGTCGCCACCGAGGCGCAGCCCGACGCGGTCGCCCAGGAGCTACTCGACGTGCTGCGCGTCGTCCGCGGCTGGGTCGGCGACTGACAGGTCATCGGCCGGCACACGCAGGATCTGCCCGAACAGCAGCGTGAAGAACAGTACGAACGTGATGACGTGAACACCGGTGCACCACAAGCAGATCGCGTGGATCTTCAGGAATTCCGCCCACAGCAGGTAGAAGACCATCAGGAGTCCGACGCCGGCCGCGCCGATGCGGATCGCGTCCAGCGTGGACGTCGTCCGGCGCCATACCGGAGGCAGGCACAGGGCCGTCATACCGACGAAGAAGAGCAGACCCAGCAGCGCCACCGGCACCCCGGCGATCGACGACCACTGGCTGGTCGTCACCTTGGCGCAGTCGATCGCACCGCTGTCGGAGCAGGCGAGCGAGGTCGACCCGCTGTAGTGCTCGAAGGTCAGGTAGGCCGCATCGGCCAGCCCCAGGACGCTCAACACGAGCGTGGTGGGAGCCAGCCAGCGCGGATGCCGTAGTTGCAGGGGCATACGTCAGACCCCCGAGGCCGCCTGGATGACACCCTTCGAGGCGCACACGGCGGCCGGCTTCCCCTTCGTCAGGTCGCACAGGTGCGCGGTGATGACATTGGCGGCGCCGAGGATCCCCTTCGCCTCGGTGGAGGTGGGGTCCTTCAGCTTGGCCGCGACGTCGGCCCCCGACACGTTCTGCATGTAGCTCGCGCCCTGGAAGGTCGCGCCCACGGAGACGGCCTTGTTGCCGTAGTCGATGAACGGAATCGAGCCGCCGCTGTCGTACTTGCTGAACAGCGCCGTGGACGCCTTGTCCGGGGTCTGCAGTTTGTTGCCGGCGCGGTCGGCCATCTCGTAGGTGGTGAAGGTGAGGTACTTGCTGGTGTATTTCGCGTGCAGGTAGGTCAGGGTGGGGATGTTGGCCGGGTTGTCGTTCGCGGTCGACACGGCGGACTTCAGGCCGGTGAAGGTGCCGAAGCGGGACAACGCGGCGGTGAGCGCCCAGCGCTCCATGCCGCAGTACGGGCAGAACTCCGCACCCATGTAGAGCACCTCGGGTTTGCCGGCCTTGGTGAGGGCGGCCCCGTTGATCGCCTTCGGCGCGGTGCTCGCGGAGCCGTGGCCCACCGCGTCATACGTCGTCGTCGGGATGGTCAGCAGGGCGTCGATGTATGCCGCGTCGCTCGCGGCGGAGACGGCCTTCTTGTTGTCCGAGTCGGCCTTCTTCTGGCCGACGATGAAGAAGATCGCGACGGCGGCGAGCACGATGACGACGGCGCCCGAGGTGATGGCGAGCAGCTTCTTCTGGCGGGCGGCCCGGGCCTGCTGAGCCTGCAGGGCGGCGAGCTTCTCGCGGCCGGTCGGTGATGCCATGAGTGTGTGCGGACCTTTCGGGTGGTCGGAGCGCGCGTATGCCGGAACAAGCCCTCCGGGGTTCCCGGACGGATTCACCCCACAACGGGCGCGGCGCCGACAGACTAGTCGTTTACCCTGTCGGGCGTGGCAGAGCAGATCGACTCGGCGTCCCCCGGCGTGGCGACACGCGTCCCCTGGCAGCAGCACCCGGCGATGGAGTGGATCGGCCTGGCAGCCCGCCTCATCCTCGGCGTGACCTACCTGGTGGCCGGGATCCTCAAGGCGCGGCAGCTCGAGGTGACCCAGATGGACACCCGGGCGTTCCGCATCCTGCCGTACGACCTGGCGAACATCTGGGGGGCGGTGATGCCGTTCGTCGAGATCATCTTCGGGCTGCTGCTCATCGCCGGCCTGATGACCCGGATGACGGCGGTCCTCGGCGGACTGCTGATGATCGCCTTCATCATCGGCATCAGCTCGGTGTGGGCGCGCGGGATCGTCATCCAGTGCGGCTGCTTCGGCAACAGCGGAAAGCTGCCGACCACGGCGGCATACAAGTGGGACATCCTGCGTGACGTGGGGCTGCTGCTCTGTGCCGCCTGGCTGGTCGTCTGGCCACGCACCAGGCTCAGCGCCGACCGCGCGCTCTGGGGCTGACACCCACGGTCATTGCAAACGCAACTATCCAGTTAAGGTGACTTCATGCCACGCCCTGACGCATCGCAAAGACTCGCGGCCACCAAACCGAAGGACGGACCCTCGAGGGGACTGATCGGTGGCATCATCGCGGCCGTCATCGTCGTGATCGTGGTGGTCGCGGTCTTCGTGACCCAGGCGAACAAGTCGGGTTCCTACTCCGGGCCGGTGCCCACCGGCGGCACCAGCGACGCGAAGGGCCTGCGCGCCTACCCGTCGGTGAAGCTGAAGTCGAACGCGCCGACGGTGGACATCTACGAGGACTTCCAGTGCCCGATCTGTAAGGAGCTGGAGGACGCCAACGGCACGAAGATCCTCGCCGACGCCAAGTCCGGCAAGATCAAGCTGGTCTGGCACCTGGTGACGTTCCTGGAGCAGAACAACAACAACGCACCGTCCTCGACGATCGCGGCGAACGGGCTCTACTGCGCCGCGGACGAGGGCAAGGGTGCCGAGTACCACAAGGCGAACTTCGCCGGGCAGCCCCAGGAGGGCGTCGGCTACACCATCGCCAACATCAAGAAGTTCGGCAAGCAGGCCGGGATCACCGGCGCCAAGCTGACGAAGTTCAACACCTGCGTCGACAAGCGCACGTACGGCAAGTACGTCAAGGCGACGGCCGACAACGCGGGCAAGGACGGCGTCACCTCGACGCCGACGGTCCTCATCAACGGCAAGGAAGTCAAGGCCGGCAGCGCCGACTACGGCAACCTGCTGCAGACCAAGAACAGCTGGGACAAGATCCTCGCCAAGTACACGAAGTGATCACTCGGTCATAGCTTTGGCGACGGTGATCCACTGGGACAGCTCGGTCTGACCCGGGTGCGGCTCCTGCGCCTCCCACAGGGCGTTGGTCACCAGCCGCACGAGGCTCCAGGCGAGGGCTCGGTCCTCGTCGATACCGGCCGCCTCGGCGACAACGCCGAGCCGCAGTCGCAGGTGCGCGCGCAGGTTGTCTGCGCGCGTCGCCTCGGTCCAGCGGTTCCACAGCAGCGGCGCGACCGCGAAGGCCCACTCACCCGAGAGCGGCTTCGGATCGATCGCCAGCCACGGCTCGCGCTCGCCGGCCAGCACGTTCTCGAAGTGCAGGTCCTGGTGGACCAGCCGCCCGTCGCAGCCGTCGCGCAACCCCTCCAGGGTGCTCGCTGCCTGCTCGGTGAGTCGCCGTGGCACGAGCGGTGATCCGTTGCGGCATAAGGGGATCCACCGGTCGATCTCGTCGCTGAGTCGGGTGAACTGCGGTGTGGCGGGACGGTCGAGGCGGCGCATGAGGCCGCCGATCACCTCGCACGCCTCCAGCAGGTTCACGTCGTTCAGGTTGCGGTCGTGCTGCAACGGCTCGAGCAGCATGGCCCAGTGCGACGGGTCGGCCGCGAGCAACCGGACCGCGCCGCGACCCGCCCAGTGCTGCAGCGCGAGGTGCTCCAGGCGCGCCTCCTCGTGCGGCCAGGAGATCTTCAGCACCACCGGCTCGCCGGCGCGGTGGCACGGTATGACGACCGCGCAGACCCCGTGCCAGACCGGGCCGTCGGCCCGCAGATCCCACGCGTCGGCACACTCGGCGGTCCAGTGCGGCAACCGGGCGAGCCAGTCGTCGCCGCTGAGTTCCGGCTCGGCCGGGCGCCCCTGCACCCACTCCCGGAAATCGGTCGGGACGGCCGTTGCGAAGTCGTGCAGATCAGTCACTGCAGGCCCGGGAACGGTCTCGGGGTCGTATCCCACCGCCACAGCTGCGCGGTGGCGGTCACCCACAGGTCGGTCAGTCCGATGAACGAGCCCCGGTCGCCGCGCGTCGCCGCGACCTGCCCGGCGCAGGCGTCGACCAGGTCACCGAGCACCAGGTGCGCGAGCTTCGTGCGCCTGGCGTCGCTCGTCGGCTGCACCGGCAGGGTGTAGCCGTCCGGCTGGGCGGGTGCGTCGGCGCCCAGGGCGGCCTCCCACGCGGCCCGCGTCGGGCGCAAGGCGGTCAGCGTTGCCTGGGCCCTCTTCCGGGAGTCGAGCGGGGTCTTGGCGACGATGACCTCGAAGGCGTAGATCGCCGCCTGCAGGGCCGGCAGGATCGCGGTGGGTACTGCGGCCGGACTCGGCACCGTCCCGCCGGCCGGCTTCGCGGGCCTGCCCAGCAGTTGCGCCGCCGCACCGTGGGTCACGCCGATCGCGGCGGCCATCGGCAGGTTGCGGGCCGTCAGGCCTGCGAGTGAGCCGATGTCCGTGGCGGTCTGCTGCTCGAACGTCGCGAGTGGCATCGGTTCGGTGTCCGAGACGATGCCGCTGCCCGTGCCGGTCCGGCGTCGTGGGGCCGGCGTCATACCTTGCGTCGCCATCACCTTCGTCAGGCGGGTGCGCTGCTTCTTGTGCATCGTCCCCAGGCGCGGCGCCCAGCTCGCATCGTCGTAGTGCGCGCACATGATCGCCGCGGAGACGTCGGTCAGCACCTTGCGCAGCACCGCCTGATCGGCGGGCGGAGCCTGGGTCTTGATGCCTGGGATCTTCGGCGCGTCCTTCTCGAGTCGTATGCCGCAACCGGTCAGCCCGAGGACCGAACCCGTGAGCGCGACCGCCAGCACGGCGCGCCGCGGCGGGCGCGCGTGCTGCTCGGGGCGGGACATGGTCGCCATCCTCGCACGGCGGGGCCGCGAAATTCCTGGGGCCAGCTACCTCCGGGTATGGTGAGACCTCCCACTCGAGAACAGCAGGAGCAGGCGAAGAATGACCGCGAACCAGTCCGCCCGCACCGAGCGCATCGCCGCGGACCTCGCCGAGGTGCTCGCCCCGCTGGATCTCGTTCTGGAGGACCTCACCGTGATGCCGGCGGGCAAGCGTCGCCTGGTGCGGGTGCTCGTCGACCGCGTGCTGCCGGACGGCGGCGAGCCGACGGACGTCATACCCCCACTCGATCTCGACCAGGTCGCGGACATCACCCGCGTGATCAGTGACCGGCTCGACGAGACGGATGCCATGGGGGAGCAGCCCTACGTGCTGGAGGTGAGTTCACCCGGCACCGACCGCCCGCTGACCCTGCCCCGCCACTTCCGGCGCAATGTCGGGCGGCTGGTCGAGGTGACCGCGCCCGAGCAGGCACCGGTCACCGGTCGCATCACCCGCGCCGACGAGACGGGCTTCACGATCACCGTCACCGGCGCGAAGGGCGCCACGACCGAGCAGTCCTATCTGTATGACGAGGGCCTGCGCGGCGCCGTGCAGGTCGAGTTCAACCGCAGCAGCGATTCAGAAGGAGACGACCACTGATGGACATCGACATGGCCGCGTTGCGGGCGCTGGAGCGCGAGCGGGACATCCCGATGGACGTGATCGTGCCCGCCATCGAGCAGGCGCTGCTGACGGCATACCACCGGGAGGACGGCACCTACCGCACCGCGCGTGTCGAACTCGACCGCAAGACGGGGCACGTGGTGGTGTGGGCGCGCGAGGAGGCGCCCGTCGACGAGGAGGGCAACCGTGGCGAGCCGGGTCCCGAGTTCGACGACACGCCCACCGATTTCGGCCGGGTCGCGGCGGCGACCGCACGGCAGGTCATCGTGCAGCGCATGCGCGACGTCGAGGACGAGGCGATCCTGGGCGACTTCCGGGGCCGCGAGGGAGACGTCGTCGCCGGGGTCATCCAACAATCCAGCGACCCGCACAACGTGCACGTCGACTTCGGCACCGTGGAGGGACTGCTGCCGTCGGCCGAACAGGTGCCGGGGGAGCGTTACGTGCACGGCGAGCGGCTGCGTTCGTATGTCGTGAGCGTGAAGCGCGGCCCCAAGGGCCCGCAGATCATGCTGTCGCGCAAGCACCCCAACCTGGTCCGCAAGCTGTTCGCCCTGGAGGTCCCCGAGATCGCCGACGGCACCGTGGAGATCTCCGCGCTGGCCCGTGAGGCGGGTCATCGCAGCAAGATCGCGGTGCACGCCAAGCACCAGGGTGTCAACGCCAAGGGCGCCTGCATCGGCCCGATGGGCTCGCGCGTGCGTGCGGTCATGACCGAGTTGCGCGGCGAGAAGATCGACATCGTGGACTTCTCCGACGACCCGGCGCAGTTCATCGCCGCGGCGTTGTCGCCCTCCCGGGTCGAATCGGTGGAGATCGTCGACGACCGCGCGCGGTCCGCGCGCGTCATCGTGCCCGACTTCCAGTTGAGCCTGGCGATCGGCAAGGAGGGGCAGAACGCCCGGCTCGCGGCGAAGCTGACCGGGTGGCGCATCGACATCCGCCCGGACACCGTCGCACCCGGCGATTCCGAGACGGCCGACTGACTGCGGTAGGCTGGTGATGAGCGGTCGCACGCGAGGCCGCCGCAATCCATCCGTCTCCACGACCCGGCACGCCGGGTTGCGGACCTGTGTGGGCTGCCGGGCTCGCGACGAACGATCAGCATTGCTGCGGGTGGTCGCACTCGCGGGGAATGACGCGGCGCACGACGATGTTGCGGGGCTCGTCCCCGATGAGCGCGGTCGGCTGCCGGGCCGAGGGGCCTGGCTGCATCCCCGACCGGACTGCCTTGACCTGGCAGACCAGCGGCGAGCCTTTCCGCGCGCGTTGCGGATCACCCACAAGGTGGATCTCACGCGGTTGCGGGACTGGATCGAGCAGCGATGACACGCGGCATACACCGGTATGACGAGTGAACTGTGGCAGGAGCGGCGACGTTCCTGCCGGAAGCAAACGACCGAAGGCGGGTTTTGACGCTGATGAGCACCCGATGAGTACTCAGCGATGAAGCACCCATAACTGGCGGTTTCGTGCTGCCCGGCCACCTGGCCGGCGCGGACCCGGACCGCCGCAAATTCCGACAAGGAGAAGTGTGGCTAAGGTTCGGGTTCACGAGCTCGCGAAAGAGCTCGGAATGCCAAGCAAGGATCTGCTTGCCTACCTGAAGGAGCAGGGCGAGTTCGTCAAGACGGCGAGCTCGACCATCGAGGCTCCGGTAGTGCGCAAGATCAAGGAGAACCCTCCCGCCGGCGCGAAGGCCGGCGGTGGGTCGACGGATTCCAGGGCAACGGCGAAGAAGGCGGCACCGACGCCGCCCACCGCCCAGAAGTCCAGTTCCACGACGACGACCCCGGCACCAGCGCCGGGACCGAAGGCGCCGGTCGGCCGGACCGCGCCCAAGCCCGGCCCGAAGGCGGCCCCCCAGCCGACGAGCGCCCCGGAAGCACCGGCTGCGAAGCAGGCTGCTCCGGCGCCCGCTCCGGCCCCGGCTCCCGCGGCCAAGCCGGCAACACCCGCACCGGCACCGGCACCGGCGCCGGCCGCTCGCAGGAGTGGCCCGCGTCCTGCGGCGCCGGGTCCGCGTCCGGGTCAGGGTGGTGCGGCACGCTCCGGCGGGCAGCGTGGCGGTGCACCGCGTCCGGGCGCACCCCGGCCGGGCAACAACCCGTTCTCGTCCAGCCAGGGCATGCGGTCCGGTGGACCGGCGCGCCCGGGCAACAACCCCTTCGCGCCCAGCCAGGGTATGCCGCGTCCGGCCTCCGGTCGGGGCGGCAACGCCGCCGGTGCCGGCGGCCCCCGTCCGGGTGCTCCGCGCCCCGGCGGCCCGCGCCCGGCTGCCCCGCGTCCCGGCGCACCACGCCCCAACCCGGGCATGATGCCGGATCGCGCCGCGGTGCGTCCCGGTGAGCGCCCGGCACGTGGTCGTGGCGGCCCCGGCGGCGGTGCTGGTGGCGGCGGTCCGCGCGGCGGGTTCGGCGGTCGCCCCGGTGGCGGCGGCCGTGGCCCGGGTGGTCGCGGTGGCACGCAGGGTGCGTTCGGACGAGGCGGCGGAAAGGTCCGCGGCCGCAAGTCCAAGCGCGCGAAGCGTCAAGAGTTCGAGCAGATGCAAGCACCCACCATCGGTGGCGTGCAGGTCCCGCGCGGTGACGGTTCGACCGTCGTGCGGATGCGGCGCGGTGCGTCGCTGACCGACTTCGCCGACCGCATCGATGCCAACCCGGCATCGCTGGTGACGGTGCTCTTCCACCTCGGCGAGATGGCCACGGCCACCCAGTCGCTGGACGAGGACACCTTCCAGTTGCTCGGTTCCGAGCTGGGCTACGACATCCAGATCGTCTCCCCGGAGGACGAGGAGAAGGAGCTGTTCAACTCCTTCAACATCGACCTCGAGGCGGAGGAGGACGAGGAGGACCTGCAGCCGCGGCCGCCGGTCGTGACCGTCATGGGTCACGTCGATCACGGTAAGACCCGCCTGCTGGACGCGATCCGGCACGCCGACGTGCAGTCCGGCGAGGCCGGTGGCATCACCCAGCACATCGGTGCCTACCAGGTCCACGTCGAGCACGAGGGATCCGACCGCGCGATCACCTTCATCGACACCCCGGGTCACGAGGCGTTCACCGCCATGCGTGCTCGTGGTGCGAAGGTCACCGACATCGCGATCCTGGTCGTCGCGGCCGATGACGGCGTGATGCCGCAGACGGTGGAGGCGCTCAACCACGCGCAGGCCGCCGACCTGCCGATTGTCGTCGCGGTCAACAAGATCGACGTCGAGGGCGCCAACCCGGACAAGGTGCGTCAGCAGCTGACCGAGTACAACCTGATCGCCGAGGAGTACGGCGGCGACACGATGTTCGTCGAGGTCTCGGCCAAGCAGGGCCAGAACATCGACGGTCTGTTGGAGGCGGTGCTGCTCACCGCCGACGCCGCACTGGATCTGCGCGCCAACCCCGACCGTGACGCCCAGGGTGTCGCGATCGAGGCCAACCTGGACCGCGGTCGCGGTGCGGTGGCCACGGTGCTGGTGCAGCAGGGCACGCTGCGTATCGGTGACGGCATCGTCGCCGGCACGGCCCACGGTCGTGTCCGCGCGATGCTCGACGAGCACGGCAACAACGTCGAAGAGGCGTTGCCGTCGCGTCCCGTGCAGGTCATGGGTCTGGCGTCGGTGCCGCGTGCGGGTGACACCTTCGTGGTGGCGCCGGACGACCGGACCGCCCGTCAGATCGCCGAGAAGCGGGAGGCCGCCGACCGGCAGGCCGCGCTGGCCAAGGTCCGCAAGCGGATCAGCCTGGAGGACCTCAACCAGCAGCTCGAGGCCGGCAAGATCGAGACCCTCAACCTCATCCTCAAGGGTGACGTGTCCGGTTCGGTCGAGGCCCTCGAGGACGCGCTGCTGCAGATCAACGTCGGCGACGACGTCGACCTGCGGATCATCGACCGCGGCGTCGGTGCCATCACGATGAACAACATCAACCTTGCGGTCGCCTCGGACGCGGTGATCATCGGCTTCAACGTGCGGGCCGAGGGTCAGAACGCCGAGTATGCCGACAAGGAGGGCGTCGAGATCCGCTACTACTCGGTGATCTACCAGGCCATCGAGGAGATCGAGCAGGCGCTGAAGGGCATGCTCAAGCCGGAGTTCGAGGAGGTCGAGCTCGGCACCGCGGAGATCCGCGAGATCTTCCGGTCCAGCAAGTTCGGCAACATCGCCGGTTCGATCGTCAAGTCCGGCGAGATCAAGCGCGGCTCGAAGGCGCGGATCACCCGCGACGGCAAGGTCGTGTCCGAGAACGTCGAGGTCGCCGGTCTGCGGCGCTTCAAGGATGACGTCACCGAGGTCCGCGAGGGCTTCGAGTGCGGTATCAACCTCGGCTCGTTCAACGACCTGCAGCTCGGGGACCTGATCGCCACCTACGAGATGCGCGAGAAGTCCCGCGACTAACGCCGAGAGGCTCAGACAACGCCGAGAGGCTCAGAAGATCGCCGTGAAATACCGCGATTTGCTGGGCCTCTCGGTGTGTTTGTGAGCCTGTCGGTGGAGAGTGGGCGGGCGCGCGGGTGGCTCCGCCGTGCGATGGTGGGCGCATGCGATTCGGACTGGTCGGCACAGGTTACTGGGCACGCGAGACGCACGGCCCCGGCATACGGGCCTCCAGCCATGAGCTGGTCGGGGTGTGGGGGCGTGACGGGGCGAAGACGGCGGCCGCGGCGAAGTCCCTGGGCGTGCCTGCGTTCCCCAGTCATGCCGCGTTGCTGGACGCCGTCGATGCGGTGTCGTATGCCGTGCCGCCGGACGTGCAGGCCCCGCTGGCGATCGAGGCGGCGCGTGCCGGCAAGCACCTGCTGCTCGATAAACCGGTGGCGCTCGACCTCGACGTCGCGCGGGAACTGCGGGATGCCGCCCGCAGCACCGGGTCCCGCTCGGTGGTCTTCTTCACCGCGCGCTACACGCCCGAGACTCGTTCCTGGCTCGGCGAACTCGCGGCATCGGGTAGCTGGCGCGGTTCGTGGACCGAGTGGGTCGTGGCCAACCAGCGGCCGGAGAGCCCCTACAAGGACTCACCCTGGCGGCAACGGGAGGGAGCGCTCTGGGACATCGGGCCGCACCTGCTCGCGACGCTGATCGCAGCACTCGGCTCGGTCGACTCCGTCGTGGCGGTGCCTGGCGTCGGGGACGCGGTGCACCTGACGATCACCCACGAGTCCGGCGCCGTGAGCACCGCCACGCTGGCGTTGTGGGCACCGCCGGCGGCATACACCTGGGGTATGCGGGTGTGGGGTGAAGCCGGTGTCAGTGCGGCACCGGCGGCCGTCACGACCGCGCAGCAGGCGCTCGCAACCGCAGCCGACGAATTGGGTGCAGCGGCCGCAGCCGGCACCGAGCACCCGCTCGGGCTCGAGCTAGGGGTGCGGATCGTGGAGCTGCTCGCCGACGCCGCGGGGCAACGGGGGAGCAGCTAGCATCGATCGATGGCCGAATGGAAGATCGTGCAGTGTTCCCATGGTGCCTACTACGAATCGAAGTGGGTGCCGCTGGCGTCGTTCAAGGCGATCCGGCTCGGCGCGAAGCGTCTGCAGCGCTGCCCGGTGCACCACAAGTGGGAGATGACGGTGCGAGTCCCCGACGACGCGGTCACGCCGGAGATCCGCGAGCAGGCCGAGCGCCACCACGACTCCGGGCTGATCTGATCAGCCCATCGTCAACACGATCTTGCCGAAACTCTCGCCCTCGGCGAGGCGGGTGAACGCGTCCCGCGCCTGCGCGAGGGGGATGGCCTGATCGATCACCGGCGAAATGCCTTCACGGTCGACGAAGTTGACGAGGCGTCGCATCTCGGCGATCGAGCCCATGGTCGAGCCGATGACGCGCAGCTGCTTGAAGAAGATCTTGGTCAGCTCCGCCTTCTCGGGTGCGTCGCCCGAGGTGGCTCCGCAGATGACGATCGTGCCACCGGGGTTCAGTGAGTTGACCGAGTGGCTCCACGTCGCAGCGCCGACCGACTCCATCACCGCCGCGACCCGCTCCGGCAGTCGGGCACCGCTGGCGAACGCCCGCTCCGCGCCGAGCTCGACGGCCCGGGCACCCCGGGACTCGTCGCGCGAGGTCACCCACATCCGCAGCCCTGCCGCGGCACCCAGCTGGATCAGCGCCGTCGAGACGCCGCCTCCGGCACCCTGCACCAGGACGGTGTCACCGGGGGAGACGTCGGCATTGCTGAACAGCATCCGGTATGCCGTGAGCCAAGCCGTCGACAGGCATCCGGCGACCTCCCAGGACATTCCTTCCGGCTTGGGCACCAGGTTGACCGTCGGGACCACGACCTGGTCGGCGAAGGTCCCGTCGTGCAGCTCCGACAGCAGCGTGCGACGCGGATCGAGGGTCTCGTCGCCGGACCAGCCCGGGCTCGGGATGACGGTGTGCAGGATGACCTCCTGCCCGTCGTCGGTGACTCCCGCGGCGTCGCACCCGAGGATCATCGGCACGCGGTCCTCGGGCAGCCCGACGCCACGCAGGGACCACAGGTCGTGCCGGTTGAGCGCGGCGGCGCGCAGCTGGACGCGGGTCCAGCCGTCCGGAACCTCCGGGTCGGGTCGGTCACCGACCTCGAGGGCTGCGAGGGGGTCGGTGCGGTCGATTCGGGCGGCGTAGGCGGCGAGCATGGTCACCAGACTACGAGTGGGCGCGTCGGTTCAGTGCGTGTCGTCCCGGACCGCGGACACGCCGCGCAGGAGCCACCAGCGGGCGACCAGGCCGATGAGCAGCGCCCAGAAGGCGGACTCGATGCCGCCGACGGTCGTCCCGGAGGCCGCGACGACGAGGGTGAGGACCGCAGCGGTCGTCTCGGCGGACTGGCGTGCACCGTCCGCGCCGGTCCTGGCCAGGGCGCCTTTCAGGGCACCGCCGAGTGCGCCGAGGAGAGCGAGCCCCGCGACGGTCTCGACCACGCCGGACGGCGCGAGGGTCACGAACGTGGCGAGCGCCGCCGACGACAGTCCGAGCACCAGGTAGGCGGCTCCGCTGCTCACTGCCGCGATCCACCGCCGCGAGGTGTCCGGCCCGGCGTCCGGGCCTGCGGCGAGCGCGGCGCTGATCGCCGCGAGGTTGATGGCGTGGCCACCCGCCGGGGCTCCGATGACGGTGCCGGCGCCCGTGACGAGCATGACCGGGCGCCACGGCACGGAGTAGCCGAAACTGCGCATCACGGCGACACCGGTGATGTTCTGCGACGCCATGGTGACGATGAAGAGCGGCAGCGCGATGCCGAGCGCGGCCTGCAGACTCAGCTGTGGCACGACGGGCGAGACAACGGGCAGGAGACTGCTGCTGGTGAAAGTCGTTCCGGTGCGGGCGAGTTCGATCGCGATGACGACGGCCGCCGCGACGAACGCACCGGGCACCGCCCATCGCGCGCTGACCCGCAGCAGGACCAGCCAGACGAGGATGACCGGCAGGACGTCCCAGGGATGTATGGCGACGGCGTGCACCGGCTCCAGGCACAGCGGCAGGAGGACGCCGGCCAGCATCGCCTGTGCGATCGTTCCGGGGATCCGGGAGATCAGGTCGGCGAGCCCGGACCACAGACCGCTGGCGATCACGAGGAGGCCGGTGAGCACGAACGCTCCGGTTGCCGCCGCCCAGCCACCGCTGACCGCCCCGGCGCCCGCGAGCAGCGCGGCGCCCGGGGTCGACCACGCCAGAGTGATCGGGATGCGGTAGCGCCGGGCCAGCACGATCGCGCTGACCCCCTGCAGCAGACTGATGGCCAGCAGACCGGAGCCGGCCTGGGCAGGGGTCGCGCCCACGGCACGCAGGCCGGTCAGGACCACTGCGAAGGAGCTGGTGAATCCCACCAGGGCACAAACGATCCCGGCGATGACCGGCGTGCTGGTGCTGGAGCGTTGGGCAGGTAGGGTGTCGAGCATGGTGTTCCGTTCGCAGAACGTTCTGTTTACGGAACACTAGCGACCGAATGGCATACGACGGGAGAGGGGTCCAGCTGATGAGCGCTGAGGCTCGGGCGGCGGCGGTGGGTGCGCGCATCCGCGAGGCTCGCGAGCGCCGGGGCATCAGCCTGTCCGCGCTCGCTCGCGAGGCAGGGGTCGGCAAGGCGACGCTGTCCCAACTGGAGGCGGGCGAACGCAATCCGACGATCGAGACCCTCTACGCGGTGTGCGGACCGCTCGAGTTGCCGCTGTCGGCGCTGGTCGGCGAAGTGGGCGGCGCGCAGGCAACAGCTGCCGGCGGGATGCGCACCGTGCTGCTGGACCTGCGGCACCGCCCGGACGGCACGACGGTCGAGGTCTTCCGTCTCGAATTCCCCGCGGGGGCACGGCATTCGTCACCCGCGCATGGTCGGGACGTCACCGAGCACCTGGTGGTCACCTCCGGCACCGTGCGGGTGCGTATGACGCGCTCGGTCGTCGTGCACGCCGGAGAGTCGACGACGTGGACCAGCAACCGCAAGCACTCCTACGCAGCAAGCGGCGGTCCCGCCGAGGCGGTGCTGGTGATCACCACCCCGCCACCCGCTGCGCCCTGACCGATCAGCCCCAGTTGGCCAGGTTGGTGACGCAGAACGGGTGACCGGCCGGGTCGAGCAGCACGGTCCAGGTCTCACCGGGCTGCTGCTCCGGTTTGGTGGCGCCGAGTTCGACGCACCGTGCCACGGTGGCCTCGACGTCCTCTCCCGCGAGGTCGAGGTGGAACTGCTTGTGTCCGTCGTCGGGCCAGGACGGCCGCTGGTAGTCGGGGGTCTCGCCGAACCCCAGTCGTTGGTCACCCTGCTGCAACATCGCGTAGCCCTCACCCTGGTAGGCGACCGGCCAGCCCAGTACCGCGCTGTAGAACGAGGCCATTGCAGCGGCGTCCTCGCAGTCGATGGTGACCATGCCGAGGCTGGCGGCTGGCGTGGTGGTGTCGGTCATCTGGTGGCTCCTCGAAAAGGTCGATGTGACTGTCGGACCATGCTCGTACGCTGCAGGATGTGGCGACTAGGACATTCGCGACAACCGACGGGGTGATCCTGGATCCGCGTCGCTTCGCGCAGCACGCGACACTGACCAGGCCGGCGTGTCATCCCGCGCTGGAGCGCTGGGTCGAGCACTACTGGACGGTGCGGTGGAGCCTGCCCGCCGGGGCGTCATACCGCTCGTCGCTGGTGCCGCTCCCGCAGACCAACCTCACCGTCGAGTCCGGGCAGGTCGCCCGGGACGGTGTGAGCGCGCCCGGGGTCTTCGTGACCGGGGTGGTCAGCCGGCGCCGCTTCGACGTCACGCTCAGCGGCGCGGGCGGGGTGGTCGGCGTCAAGTTCCGTCCGGGCGCGCCGACCGTCATCACGGGTGTCGAGGCGAGCCGGCTGCGAGATCAGGTCGTGCCCGCCACCCGGCTGTTCTCGGGGGCGGACGCGTTGGCCGACCTGCACCCCGACACCCCGGACTGCGTCGAGCGGCTCGACGCGTTCCTGCTCGATCGGGTGCCGGCCGACACCGCCGAGTTGGAGACGGTTTCCGCAGTGATCGCGACCCTGGAGGACTCCGCCCCGACGATGTCGGCGGGTGAGCTCGCGGACCGGTGCGGCATGGGGCTGCGGTCACTGCAGCGGGCCTGCCGGCACTACGTCGGCGTCGGGCCGCAGTGGCTCGTCGCGCGCGCCCGCGTACATGCCGCGATCGCGCGGCTCAACGCCGGTGACTACGAGACGCTCGCGTCGCTCGCGGTCGAGCTGGGCTGGTTCGACCAGGCGCACATGGGCCGCGACTTCACGGCTCTGGTGGGGGAGTCCCCGGGCAGCTACCGCGACCGCGCCGGCCGGGCTGCCGACTAATCTTGCCGGAGTGACCGAACACCTGATCCTGCTGGCGCCGTCGGCCAACCGCGTGTACGGCGCTGAGGCGCCGCGCCTGTGCGAGGCCGAACTCCGTGCGATGGCTGCGGGTTTCGGGTTGCCGGAGCCGGACGTCGCACGCACCGACGTTGCCGGCGTCTCCTACCTCGCACTGCACACCAGCGGCGTGCTCACCGATGCCGCGGTGCGCGTCGTCTCGCAACTGTCGGCGGCGCACGCCCTCTTCCGGCGCGAGGGCGACCTGCTCGCGCCCGTGGCGTTGGAGCAGCCGCGGGCGGCATACCCGGGGGACCTGGTGACGATCCAGAAGTATCAGGGCAAGACCAACGAGCAGTGGACCCGGCTGCTGCTCAACGTCACGGCGGCGGCGACCCGCCTGCCGGACCGGCTGCTGGACGGCAGCCTGCAGGTGTTCGACCCGATGTGCGGGCGGGGCACGACGCTGAACATCGCGCTCTCACTCGGCTTGGATTCGATCGGCGTGGACCTGGACAGCAAGGACTTCCAGGCCTATTCGGCGTTCTTGAAGACCTGGATGCGGCAGCACCGACTCAAACACACGGCCGACGAGTCCGCCCTGCGCACCAGCGGCCGCAACCGCGGCAAGCGGTTGCAGGTGGAGGTCGCCGCATCCAAGGAGGCGCACAAGGCGGCTGACACCCAGCACCTGACCTACCTGTTGACCGACACGACCGACCTGGACGGCCTGGTCCGGCCGCGCAGCGTCGACGCGATCGTCACCGACACCCCGTACGGCGTCCAGCACGGGTCGCACGGCGACCGACTCGCCCGCAGTCCGCTGGAACTGCTGGACCGCGCCCTGCCGGGCTGGCTGCGGACGCTGCGCACCGGCGGTGCGGTCGGCCTGTCCTACAACCGCCATGTCGCGCCGCGGGAGGACCTTGCGGCGTTGCTGGTCACGCACGGGCTCGACCCGGTCGACGAGACACCGGACGCGTTCCGGCACCGGGTGGATGCCTCCATCGACCGCGACCTGATCGTCGCCCGCAAAGCCAGGTGAACGTAGGGTTTGTCTTTGGCAAGCCTCGTTGCCCGACCACGTCCGCACCACCACACGGAGGCTCTCATGGCTGACCCGGCACGCGCCCGCAAGATCGCCGAGCGCACCAAGACCCTCGTCGCTGACTTCATCGAGCGACGGGTCAAGGACGAACGACTCGGTTTCGTCACCGTCACCGACGTCCGGGTGACCGGTGACCTGCAGCACGCCTCGATCTTCTACACCGTGTTCGGCTCCGATGACGAGCGCGCGAACACCGCTGCGGCGCTTGAGGACTGGCGCGGGCGCATTCGCTCGCACGTCGGCAAGGGGCTCGGCATACGCCTGACCCCGTCGCTGGAGTTCATCCCGGACGCGATCCCCGAGGGTGCTGCCCACATCGAGGAGGCGCTCAAGGCCGCACGGGAGCGCGACGAGGAGCTGGCGCAGGCCAAGGCGTCCGCGAGGTATGCCGGAGACGAGGACCCCTACAAGAAGCCCGTGGCCGGCGACGACGAATGAGCCGCGACGGACTGCTGCTCGTCGACAAGCCGGCCGGCTGGACCAGCCACGACGTGGTGGCCCGCACGCGCGGCCTGGCACACACCCGGCGCGTCGGGCACGCCGGCACGCTCGACCCGATGGCCACCGGTGTGCTGGTGCTCGGCGTCAACAAGGCCACCAAACTGCTTACCTTCCTGGTCGGCTGCGACAAGACCTACACCGCCACCATCCGGCTCGGGCAGTCGACCATCACCGACGACGCCGAAGGTGACGTCACGGCGACCGCCGACGCGAGCGGGCTGACCTCCGAGCAGATCGCCGCCGCGGTCGTGGATCTGACCGGAGACCTGCAGCAGGTGCCGAGCGCCGTCAGTGCGATCAAGGTGGACGGGGTGCGCTCGTACGCCCGGGTCCGCGGGGGAGACGAGGTGAAGCTGCAACCCCGCCCGGTGCGGGTCGGCCGGTTCGCCATACATGACGAACGTGCGGTGGGGACGTTGCGGGACCTGGACGTCGAGGTCCAGGTGTCGTCCGGCACCTACGTGCGTGCGCTCGCACGCGACCTGGGCGCCGCACTCGGGGTGGGTGGGCACCTCACCGCGTTGCGACGCACGCGGGTCGGGCGGTTCGGCCTGTCGATGACCCACAGCCTGGACGATCTCGCCGTCCTCGCCGACGGTGGGGAGCCGCTGCCGCTGCTGCCGATGGTGGACGCCGCGGCTGCGCAGTTCCCGATCCGACGGATCAGCGCCGCGGAGGCCGTCGACCTGCGACACGGCAAGCGGCTACGGGCGGGGGAGCACCACCCGGAGGTGTCCGCGGCCATCGCCGGCGACGAACTGGTCGCGATGCTCGACGAGACCGGCCCGCTGGCCAGGTCACGGGTGGTCTTCCCAGCCGATCCACCCGGTGACACCTGACCTTTCGGGCAGTCTTCTGCTCCAGATGCGACTCTGTCGCGACTTGCCGATATGCTCGGCACCATCATGGCAACCATCACCGCATCGCAGGCAACGAAGCTGGACCGGGTCCGGGAGTTCTTCGCCGATTTCACTCCGGCAGAACGCCGCTCGGTCCTCGGTATGACGGCAGCGGTCGTCGCACTCCACGTGGTGGGCTGGGGCACGCTGCTGTTCATGGTCGCGCCGCAGCACTTCCAACTCGGAACCGACAGCGCGCACGCGCAGGTCTTCGGTGTCGGGCTCGGCGTCACGGCATACACGCTCGGCATGCGGCATGCCTTCGACGCCGACCACATCGCGGCGATCGACAACACCACCCGCAAACTGCTCTCGGACGGCAAACGCCCGATGTCGGTGGGGTTCTGGTTCTCGCTCGGACACTCCAGCGTCGTCTTCGGACTGTGTTTCCTGCTGGCGCTCGGCATGAAGGCGCTCGCCGGCTCGGTCGAGAACGACAGCTCCACGCTGCACACCATCACCGGGGTGATCGGCGTGACCGTTTCGGGCACGTTCCTGTGGATCATCGGCATCCTCAACCTGATCGCCTTCATCGGCATCATCCGGGTGTGGCGGCAAGCCCGGCAGGGCGACTTCGACGAGGCGGCCCTGGAGCAGCACCTCAACTCGCGCGGCTTCGTCAACCGCATCCTCGGCGGGCTCACCAAGTCGGTCACCAAGCCGTGGAACATGTACCCGATCGGTTTCCTCTTCGGGCTCGGCTTCGACACCGCCACCGAGGTCAGCCTGCTGGTGCTCGCCGGGGGAGCGGCGGCCTTCTCCCTGCCGTGGTACGCCATCCTCACCCTCCCGGTGCTGTTCGCCGCCGGGATGAGCCTGCTGGACGCCGCGGACGGCGTCTTCATGGCCAAGGCCTACCGGTGGGCGTTCGCCAAGCCGCTGCGCCGGCTCTACTACAACGCCACGGTCACCTGGCTGTCGGTCTTCGTGGCCCTCGTCATCGGCACCATCGAGCTCTGCTCGGTGCTCTCGGACCGCTTCAGCTGGACCGACGGACCGGTCGCCGCGATCGGCTCGGTCGACCTGGACGGGATCGGCTTCGTCATCGTCGGGGTGTTCGTGGCGACCTGGTTGCTCGCCCTCGTCGTATGGCGTGTCCTGCGCCTGTCGGAGAAGGAATTCGCCGCGGGCTAAAGTTGCGCCGTGAATTCAATTGAGCACAGGCACGGATGGCTTGCGATGCGCTCGCGTCGCAGGGAGCTTGCGACCGTCGCGAGCGCAGAGTAAGTCACCGTGCTGCGCCTTTCCAAGCTGACCGAGATCCCCGCCGACTTCGGGGAGACCGTGGTCACCATCGGCAACTTCGACGGCGTGCACCGCGGTCACGCAGCGTTGTTGCGTGAGGTCGTCGAGCGGGCCCGGGAGCGCGGCACGAGCGCCTGCGCGGTGACGTTCGAACCGCACCCGCTGCGAGTGCTCTACCCGGAGCGCGCCCCGAAGCTCATCGCCTCCACGACCAGCCGTTACGAGCGGCTGGCGGAGACCGGCCTGGACGCGGTGCTGGTCCTGGAGTTCACCCCCGAGCTGGCGGCGATGACGCCCGAGGAGTTCGTGCGTGACGTCTTCGTGCACGGCCTGCACGCGGTCGAGGTCGTCGTCGGGCGCGACACCCGCTTCGGCGCCAAGAACGCCGGTGACGTCGAGACGCTGCGGCAACTCGGCCACCACTTCGGATTCTCGGTGGTCGTGCTGCCGGACGTCGGAGACGGGCACCGCATCTCCTCGACCGACGTGCGCCGCGCCCTGGCCGACGGCGCGGTCGACGTGGCCGCCCGTGCGCTCGGCCACCTGCACGACGTGCGCGGGGTCGTCGTGCGGGGGCTGCAACGCGGTCGCGAGCTCGGCTTCCCGACGGCCAACCTGGGTCCGCGGCCGGAGGGCCTGGTCCCCGCGGACGGGGTGTATGTCGGCTGGCTGGTCCGTGAGGGCACCGCGGCCGACGACCCCGAGCATCGGATGCCGGCGGCGATCTCGGTCGGCACCAACCCCACCTTCGACGACGTCCCCGAGCGGACCGTCGAGGCGTATGTGCTGGACCGCGACGACCTCGACCTCTACGACGAGACGGTCCGGATCGAGTTCGTGCGGCGGCTGCGCGGTAACACCAAGTTCAACTCGATCGACGCGCTGATCGACCAGATGCGCCGGGACGTGGCGCAGGCGCGGGAGATCTGCCGCACCCAGTGAACCGTTGATGACGGTCCTGCGACCGCGTAAGTGAACTGGCGGGTAGTCTCCCTGCCATGACGAAGTCGCTCAGCGCAGAGCAGCCCGATCTGTCGGTCATCGAGGGTCGCGCCACGTCGGTGGCGCACCTGTTCGTGGAGCGGGTGGCCAAGACCCCGACCCGTGAGGCTTTCCGTTACCCGGTGGGGGAGCAGTGGAAGTCGATCACCTGGAGCCAGGTCGACGAGCGGGCCCGTCGGATCGCCGCCGGCCTGGTGTCCCTGGGCGTCGAGCCCGAGGACCGGGTCGCCATCGCGTCCGCGACGCGGCTGGAGTGGGCGCTGGCCGACCTGGGCATCATGCTGTGCGCGGCCGCGACCACCACGATCTACCCGTCGACGACGGCGGACGACGTCCTGTTCATCACGTCCGACTCGGGAAGCGTCGTCGTCTTCGCCGAGAACGAGGAGCAGGTCGCCAAACTGCGCGGCGGCCGTGACGTCATACCCTCGGTCACGAAGGTCGTCCAGATCGACGGCGCCGGCGACGGCGACTGGGTGATCGGCCTCGACGAGCTCGAACAGCTGGGCGCGGCATACCTGTCCGAGAACGACGGCGCCCTGGAGAAGCGCATCGCGCAGCTCACCCCCGAGTCGCTGGCGACGCTGATCTACACCTCCGGCACGACGGGCCGGCCGAAGGGCGTCCGGCTCTCCCACGACGCGTGGACCTACGAGGCCGCGGCGGTCGACTCGGTGCGGATCCTGAACGAGGACGACGTGCAGTACCTCTGGCTGCCGCTCGCGCACGTCTTCGGCAAGGTGCTGCTGACCCTGCCGCTGCAGATCGGCTTCCCGACCGCGATCGACGGCCGCGTCGACAAGATCGTGGAGAACCTGCCGATCGTGCGGCCCACCTGGATGGGCGCCGCGCCGCGGATCTTCGAGAAGGTCTACGGCCGGATCACCACGATGATGGCCGGCGAGGGCGGCGTGAAGGGCAAGCTGTTCGACTGGGCGAGCGGCAACGCCCGCAAGGTCGCGACCGCCCGCGGCGCGGGTGGCAAGGTCAGCCCGGTGCTCGGGGCGCAGCACGCGATCGGCGACAAGGTGGTGCTGGCCAAGATCCGCGAGCGTTTCGGGGGCCGGGTGCGGTTCTTCATCTCCGGGTCGGCTGCGCTCAACCAGGACGTGGCGCGCTGGTTCGACGCCATGGGTATGCCGATCCTCGAGGGTTACGGACTCACCGAGACGGCGGCGGCCTCGTGCGTGAACCGCCCGGACAGCAACATCGTCGGCACCGTCGGCTGGCCGGTGCCCGGCACCCAGGTCAAGATCGCCGACGACGGGGAGGTCCTCATCAAGGGGCCCGGCGTCATGCAGGGCTACCGCGGGCTGGACGACGTGACCGCCGAGACGCTGGTGGACGGCTGGTTCCACACCGGCGACATCGGCGAGCTGCTGCCGACGGGTCATCTGCGGATCACCGACCGCAAGAAGGACCTGTTCAAGACCTCCAACGGCAAGTACGTCGCGCCGAGCCTGATCGAGGCGACGTTCAAGGGCATCTGCCCCTACGCCTCGCAGTTCGTGGTCGAGGGCGACGGCCGTAAGTTCGTCTCCGCCCTGGTCACGCTGGACGAAGAGGCCATCGTCGAATGGGGCGCGGCCCACGGGATGCCGGACGCCGACTACCGCACGATCGTCACCTCCGACGCGGCCCGGGAGATGGTGCAGGGCTACGTCGACGAGCTGAACCTCGGGCTGAACCGCTGGGAGCAGATCAAGAAGTTCATCATCCTGCCCCGCGACCTGACCGTCGAGGAGGGTGAGATCACGCCCAGCCTGAAGCTGAAGCGCACCGTCGTCACCCGCAAGTTCAAGGAGGACCTGGACGGCCTCTACGTCTGAGGCTTCCCGCGGCGAGCCATTTCCTGGGAGCGCCGGCGCGCCATACCCTGTCCGCATGGCAGGTGAGTCACTCTTCCCCGCGCTCGAGCCGTTGCTGGAGCGGGTCAGCAAGCCCATCCAGTATGTCGGTGGCGAGCTCAACTCGACGGTCAAGGACTGGGACTGCGGCGGTTTCGGCCCCGGCGGCGAGGAGCAGACGGTCCGCTGGACGCTGATGTATCCCGACGCCTACGAGGTCGGTCTGCCCAACCAGGGGGTGATGATCCTCTACGAGGTGCTCAACGAGCGCCCGGACACCCTCGCCGAGCGGTCCTACTCGGTGTGGCCGGACATGGAAACGGCGATGCGCGAGGCGGGGATCCCGCAGTTCACGGTGGACAGCCACCGCCCGGTCCGAGACTTCGACGTCTTCGGCTTCTCGATGTCGACCGAGCTGGGCTACACCAACGTGCTCACCGCGATCGATCTGGCCGGCATACCGCTGCACGCGGCGGATCGCACGGACGACGACCCCGTCGTGCTGGTGGGTGGCCATGCGGCGTTCAACCCCGAGCCGGTCGCGGACTTCATCGATGCCGCGGTGCTGGGCGACGGCGAGGAAGCGCTGCTGCAGATCACCGACGTGATCAAGGCGTGGAAAGCAGGTGGCCGCCCGGGCGGGCGCCGGGAGCTGCTGCTGCGGCTGGCCCGCACCGGCGGCGTCTACGTCCCGGCGTTCTACGACGTCGACTATCTGCCCGACGGCCGGATCAAGCGCGTGGCACCCGCACCGACCGCGCACGGTGTCCCCTGGCGGGTGGCCAAGCACACGGTCATGGACCTGGACGCCTGGCCCTACCCGAAGCAGCCGCTGGTGCCGCTCGCCGAGACGGTGCACGAACGCATGTCGGTGGAGATCTTCCGCGGCTGCACCCGGGGTTGCCGCTTCTGCCAGGCCGGCATGATCACCCGGCCGGTCCGCGAGCGGTCGATCACCGGCATCGGCGAGATGGTGCAGAAGGGCCTGGCCGCAACGGGTTTCGAGGAGGTGGGGCTGCTGTCGCTGTCGTCCGCGGACCACTCCGAGATCGCGGACATCACCAAGGGGCTCGCGGACCGCTATGAAGGCAGCCAGACCGGTCTCTCGCTGCCGTCGACCCGGGTCGACGCGTTCAACATCGACCTGGCCAACGAGCTGACCCGGGGCGGTCGCCGGTCCGGGCTGACCTTCGCCCCCGAGGGTGGGTCGGAGCGGATCCGCAAGGTCATCAACAAGATGGTCAGCGAGGACGACCTGATCAACACGGTCGCGGCGGCCTTCTCCGCCGGCTGGCGGCAGGTGAAGCTCTACTTCATGTGCGGTCTGCCGACCGAGACCGACGAGGACGTGCTGCAGATCGCCGACATGGCCAAGCGGGTCATCGAGACGGGTCGGAAGGTCAGTGGCCGCAAGGACATTCGCTGCACCGTGTCGATCGGTGGCTTCGTGCCCAAACCGCACACACCCTTCCAGTGGGCGGCGCAGCTGGGCGCCGAGGAGACCGATGCCCGGCTGGCGAAGCTGAAGGACGCGATCAAGTCGGACCGGCGACTCGGCTCGTCGATCGGGATGCGCTACCACGACGGCAAGCCCGGCATCGTGGAGGGACTGCTCAGCCGGGGCGATCGTCGGGTCGGCGCGGTGATCGAGGCGGTATGGCGCGACGGTGGTCGCTTCGACGGCTGGAGCGAGCACTTCAGCTATGAGCGCTGGCTCGACTGTGCCGCAAAGGTTTTCGAGGGCACAGTGGTGTCCGTCGACTGGTACACCACCCGCGAGCGTGACGAGCGCGAGGTGCTGCCCTGGGACCACCTGGACTCCGGGCTGGACAAGGACTGGCTCTGGGACGACTGGCAGGACGCGATCGACGAGAAGGAACTCGACGACTGCCGCTGGACACCTTGCTACGACTGCGGAGTCTGCCCGCAGATGAACACCGAGATCCAGATCGGTCCGACCGGCAAGAAGCTGCTCCCGCTCACCGTCGTCTGACTGACCGACAGGCTCACCAACGGCCGAGAGGCCCACTTGCTCGGCGATTTTTCACCGTATTGGGCGGTGTAAGTGAGCCGTTCGGCGTTTTGTGGGCCTGTCGGGATGGCGGGGCGGGCGCGGTCAGTCCCCGACGGACAACTCGATGTGTATGACGTCCCCGAGTCCGACGTCCTCCGCACGTTGCACCGCCGTTTTGACCGGCATCAGATAGCCGCCGTCGCGCGGAAAGAGCGACGTGCTGAAATCCGTGTCGCCGACGCGGCCGGTCGCCCGGATGCATCCCCATCCGTAGCTGAGATCGGTTGCCGCACCAGCGATTTCGTCCACGGCGTCCGGCGGCAGCGGCGCGAAGAGGTATGGCGCCGGCCCGCGCCACTCGATGATCTCCGCATCGAAGTCGAAGTCCACGTCAGCAGCCTACGGCGCAGGACGGCGCGCGCACCGCTGACGGCCGAAACCGCGGCTGACGCCGGAAACGACGGCTGACCCCGCAATTGCGCCGTCAGCGGTCGTTTCGACCGTCAACGGCCGGTGCTGGCTGGTCGGGCGAGCCGGGCGCCGCGCAAGTGAACCGCGACGCCCGGCGTGGCGATGCGCACGATCTCCTCGGGCGACGCGGTGGCCATGGTCGGGACCTTCAGGACGTAGCGGGTCATCAGCAGTCCCGCAATCGTGAGGAGCACCCCGGTCGCGCGGGCATCCGCGTCGCGGCCGGCCAGCCCGCTGCGGAGCCGGCCGAGGAGCTCGGTCTCCAGGAATTCAACGAAACCCCCGGAACCGCCTTCCTCGCTGGCCGTCGCGAGCACGGTCTGGACGAGTACCGGACCGATCTGCGGGTCGTCCCAGACCCGCAGGACCGTGCGCAGGATCCGCCCCGGCCATTGCTCGATCGGTGCGTCCAGTGCTTCGGCGATGAGCTCGCCGGGACGGACCGGCAGCTCCATCGCGGCCGTGAAAAGTCCCTGTTTGGAAGTGAAGTGGTAGCTCAGCAGTGCGACGTCGACCCCGGCGTCCGCGGCGATGCTGCGCAGCGACGTGCGAGCGTAGCCGCCGCTGAGGAACCGTTCGCGTGCGGCGTGCAGGATCTCGGCACGGGTGTCGGGACTGCCGGAGCGCCGACCTCTGGATTTATTCATCACTGTTGAATCTACTGCGTCGCGGCGCGGACCGTGAGGTCCAGAACGTGATCGGCGCGATCACGTCGGACAACGGAAGGTGCTGGTGATGAATCGCAGTAGAGGGACTCTGGTGGCCGTCTGCGTCGGCCTGGCCACGGTCGTGTCGGCGGTGTCGTCGCTCATGGTGGCGCTGCCGGACGTGGCTCGCCATACAGGAGCGTCGCAGACGCAGTTGTCGTGGATCGTCGACGGGTATGCGCTCACCTTCGCGGCGCTGCTGCTGCCGGGCGGTTACCTCGGCGACCGGCTCGGCCGGCGCCGCGTGCTGCTCGGCGGGCTCGGCCTGATCGTCCTGGCGGCGGCCGCCGGTGCGCTGGTGACGGACCCGGCGAGCCTGATCGCCATCCGGGTGCTGATGGGTGTGGCGGCCGCGCTGATCATGCCCGCCACCCTGTCGACGATCACGGCGACCTTCCCGCCCGCCGAACGGGTGCGGGGTGTGGCGATCTGGGCCGGGCTCGCCGGCGGCAGCGCCGTCCTGGGGCTCTTCGCCTCCGGCCTGCTGCTGCACTGGTTCTCGTGGGAGTCGATCTTCTGGTTCACGGCGGCGGTCGCGCTGTTCGCGCTGACGCTGACCCTCCGGCTGGTGCCGGAGTCGCGTGCCGCCGCAGTCGGCCGGTTCGACGTCGGGGGAGCGGTGCTGTCGGTCGCCGGGCTCGGGGTGCTCGTCTACTCGATCATCGAGGCGCCGATCGAAGGCTGGGGGAGCGCACGCACCGTGCTCGGGCTGATCGCGGGGGTCGTCGTCCTGCTCGCCTTCGCGGGATGGGAGTTGCGCCACAGCACACCGCTCCTCGACGTGCGGCTCTTCGGCCGACGCGGCTTCTCCGCCGGGATGCTGACCGTCTCGTCGCTCTTCTTCGTCTTCTTCGGCTTCATCTTCGTCTTCATGCAGTACCTGCAGTTCGTGCGCGGCTGGTCGGCGCTGACGTCGGCGTGTGCCGCCGCCCCGGTCGCGCTGGGTCTGCTCCCGGGTGCCCGGGTCGCCCCTCACCTGGTCGGCAAGGTGGGCGTGCGTGCCCTCTGCCTCGCAGGTATGACGCTCGTCGCGGCCGCGATGGGCGGTATGGCGATGCTCGGCACCGACACCGCGTACTGGGTGATCGCGGTGCTGCTCTGGGTCGGCGGCACGGGGATGGGTTGGGCGATGACGCCGGCCACCGCGAGCATCACGGACTCGCTGCCCGCCGAGGAGCAGGGTGTCGCCTCCGCGATGAACGACGTGGCCCGTGAGGTCGGCGGTGCGCTCGGCATCGCCGTGCTGGGCAGCGTGCTGAGCAACGGGTACCGGTCGGCGCTGGACCTGAACGGTGCGCCGGCACCGGTGGCGGCAGCGGCTCGCGAGTCCGTCGCGGCGGCGACCGGCTTCCCGGAGCCGATCCGGTCGATGGCCCGCGGCGCGTTCGTCGACGGCCTCGGCGACACCCTCGCGCTCGCGTCGGCGCTGATGATCGTCTGCGCCGTGGTCGTCGCGTGCGTGATCGGCGCCCGTCGCAGGAAGGCGGCAGCCCGCCATACCCGCCTCGTCCCGGTCGACCACTGATCCAGCGGCTACCGTGTCCCGGTGCCCAGCAGACAACGCACCCCCGACGGACCCGCGCCGGACCCCGCGGTACAGCGCCTGCGGGTGCGGTACGCCAAGCGGGGCCGGCTGCGTTTCTCCTCGACCCGGGACTTCCAGCGGGCGCTGGAGCGCGCGCTGCGGCGGTCGGCGGTCCCGGTGGCGTTCTCCGCGGGCTTCCACCCGCACCCGCGGATCAGCTACGCCAACGCGGCGCCGACCGGCACGGCCAGCGAGGCCGAGTACTTCGAGATCCAGTTGACCGAGCGCCGTGAGCCCGAGCAGTTGCGCGCCGCCCTCGACGGCGCACTGCCCGCCGACCTGGTGATCGTCGACGTCGCCGAAGCGCTGCCCGACGCGCTCGCCGACCGGCTCGAGGGGAGCGTATGGCGCCTCGACTTCGCCGCCGACGACGCGGACGCGGTGGCAGCCGCCGTCGCCGCCCTGCTCGCCCGGGACGACGCGACGGTCACCCGGATGACCAAGCGCGGTGAGCGCGCGTTCGACGTGCGCGGCGCGATCGTCGCGCTGACCACCGACGGCGGCACCGTGACGCTGGTGTTGCGGCATCTGACGCCCCTGGTGCGGCCGGACGACGTACTCGTCGCGCTCGGTTCGTACGGCGGCTTCCGCCCGACACGGGCACCGCTGGTGACACGCCTGGCGCAGGGGCCGCTGGGAGCGGACGGGCAGGTCGGCGATCCGTTGCGGTGACCGGACCCGCGGTGCACCCCGGGAGTATGCCCGGCGCGTGGAATACGCCGCGATCGGCATACTCCGGAGTCCTGCCACGCGCTCCGCTTGCCGTGACCGCCCCCATTGTGTGCGACAATGAAACCGGTCGTCGGCGGTGCCACAACCTGCCTGACGCCCCGCTGGAATGGCGTTTGAGCCCGCGAGACCTCGCGATCAGCCGAACGCTTCGACCGGCGGCGTCCGACCGGACGGTGACGCGCCACGACGCGAGCCCCGGCCGTGACGTAACAGCTGACTTCGCGTCACCGCGCCGAGCGTTTCGGTTGTGAGTGACCGACCAACCGCGACATGCGGGTGTGCAGGCGTTGCCTCGTTGTGGGTCACCCGCATGCTGAGAAGAAATGAGGGCCATGGCCCCGCAAGACTCCACACCCTTCCTCGCACCGGCCTCCGGCGATGCGGACCCCGCGGCCGACGAGGGCGCGACCACCTCGCCGACGTCGGCAGCGATGAACTTCGGCCTGCTCTTCCAGGCCCCCGATCTCGAGGCACGCGCCCCGCGCCGCGAGCCGGAACAGGCCGACGAGCCCGACGAGGCCCCGGCGAGCACCTCCGACGGTGACGCCGACAACGACGCGCAGGGCGGCACCCGCTCCCGGCGCCGCGGCGGTCGCGGCCGCCGGGCGAAGGACGACGCGGACAACGCCGACGCGCCGAAGGACGAGGCCCCGAAGGACAAGGCCAAGGGCTCGGACAACCAGAAGTCGGACACGCCCAGCGACGCCGAGGACAGCTCGGACAAGGCGGACAAGTCGGACGACTCCGACGGCTCCGACCAGTCCGAGGGCAGCGGTCGGCGCCGGACCCGGCGGCGCCGCCGCAGCGGGGGCGCCACGGACGGGGACGACCCGCCAAACACCGTCACCAAGGTCCGCGAGCCCCGCAAGGAGCGCGACGAGGTCACGGCCATCAAGGGCTCCACCCGCCTGGAGGCCAAGAAGCAGCGTCGCCGGGAGGGCCGCGAGGCCGGCCGGCGCCGCACGGTCATCACCGAGGCCGAGTTCCTCGCCCGCCGCGAGAGCGTCGACCGGCAGATGGTGGTGCGCGAGCGTGGCGGCCGGATCCAGATCGGCGTGCTGGAGGACGGGGTGCTCGTCGAGCACTACGTCTCGCGTGAGGTCCAGCAGGCCTCGATGGCCGGCAACGTCTACCTCGGCAAGGTCCAGAACGTCCTGCCCAGCATGGAGGCGGCGTTCGTCGACATCGGGCGCGGCCGGAATGCCGTGCTGTATGCCGGTGAGGTCAACTGGGACGCCGCAGGGCTGGAGAACGGCCAGGCCAAGCGCATCGAGAACGCCCTCTCCGGGGGCGACACCGTGCTGGTCCAGGTGACCAAGGACCCGATCGGTCACAAGGGGGCCCGGCTCACCAGCCAGGTGTCCCTGCCCGGCCGTTTCCTGGTCTACGTGCCGGGCAACTCGATGACCGGCATCTCCCGCAAGCTGCCGGACACCGAGCGGTCCCGGCTGAAGAAGATCCTCAAGGAGGTCGTGCCCAGCGACGCCGGCGTCATCGTGCGTACGGCGGCCGAGGGTGCCAGCGAGGAGGACCTGCGGGCCGACGTCGAGCGGCTGCAGGCGCAGTGGGAGAAGATCCAGGCGGACGCCACGTCGGCGAGCGCGCCGAGCCTGTTGCACGGCGAACCCGACCTGACGGTCCGGGTCATCCGCGACGTCTTCAACGAGGACTTCAGCAAGCTGGTCGTGTCCGGTGACCACGCCTGGTCGCAGGTGCACGACTACGTCAGCTCCGTCGCCCCCGACCTGGCGCCGCGGCTGGAGAAGTGGACCGGCGAGACCGACGTCTTCAGCGTGCACCGCATCGACGAGCAGCTCGCCAAGGCGATGGACCGCAAGGTCTGGTTGCCGAGCGGCGGCTCGCTGATCATCGACCGCACCGAGGCGATGACCGTCATCGACGTCAACACCGGCAAGTTCGTCGGCTCCGGTGGCAACCTGGAGGAGACGGTCACCAAGAACAACCTGGAGGCCGCCGAGGAGATCGTGCGGCAGTTGCGGTTGCGCGACATCGGCGGCATCATCGTCGTCGACTTCATCGACATGGTGCTGGAGTCCAACCGTGACCTGGTCGTGCGGCGGCTGCTGGAGTGCCTGGGTCGCGACCGCACCAAGCACCAGGTCGCCGAGGTCACCTCGCTCGGCCTGGTCCAGATGACCCGCAAGCGCGTCGGGTCCGGCCTGGTCGAGGTGTTCTCCGAACCCTGCGAGCACTGCGGTGGCCGCGGCATCATCATCCACTCCGAGCCGGTCGACAAGCCGTCCGGCGGCGGCAGTGGCGGTGGCGGCGGCAAGTCCCGCAAGGGCCGGGGGAAGAAGACCGCCGAGGAGCCGCCGAAGCCGTCCAGCGGCCCGACCGCGGCGCAGATCGCCGCCGCCGCACACGCCGCGGCACAGGCACCCGCGAAGAGCCACGAAGCCACCGATGAGGCCGTCGAGACCTCCGACGGGCCGGTGGCCGAGCGGACCGACACGGCCGACACGACGCTGACGACCGAGACGGCGCCGACGCCGGACACGGACCCGGCGACCGGCGCCGCACCGGTGGTCACCGGCCGTGCCGGGTCCCAGCGGCCGGGCTCGGACGCGTCCGACTCCGAGCAGGACGACGCGAACGACGCTGCCGCTGCCGACGAACCGGTGGCCCAGCCGGAGCCCGCGGGCCGGAAGCTCACCGGGCGGGCGCGCCGCCGGGCGACGTCCGCCGCGGGCGCCGCACAGCACATCGACGTGCCGGTCGCCGCACCGGTGACGACGGTCGCGAGCGAGGGATCGCAGGTGGTCGCCGGCACGGACACCGGTGACGCCGAGGTTGTAGCAGCCGAGCCGGTCAAGCCCAAGCGCAAGAAGCGCGCCCGGGTGGTCGCACCCGCCGGACCGCCGGTCGCCGACGGCGAGTGACGGGTCGGCGTACAAGGATTTGGAGCAACACCTGCCGGGCCCGTAAACTCGTGCCTCGGTGTGCCCACCGCGCGGGCGTCCCGATCTTCGGGGTAGCTGCCTGCCGGTCCAAGACAAGTGCGCATCCATGACGAAAGAGAGTTCCGACGTGTACGCGATTGTTCGCGCAGGCGGTCGCCAGGAGAAGGTCTCCGTGGGCGACGTGCTGATCATTGACAAGCAGTCCGCGCAGCCGGGCGAGAGCATCGAGCTCACGCCGCTGTTGCTGGTCGACGGCACCACGGTGACGTCCGACGCCGCCAAGCTGGCGAAGGTCTCCGTGAAGGCCGAGGTCGTGAAGGCCGCCAAGGGCCCGAAGATCACGATCATGAAGTACAAGAACAAGACCGGCTACCGCAAGCGCCAGGGTCACCGTCAGCCGCTGACCCAGGTCAAGGTCACCGAGATCAACGCCTGAACACCGTCCACTTCTCTTCAGTAAAGGCTTACTCACATGGCACACAAGAAGGGTGCGTCCTCGACCCGCAACGGTCGTGACTCCAACGCACAGCGACTCGGCGTGAAGCGCTTCGGTGGCGAGGTCGTCAACGCCGGCGAGATCATCGTCCGCCAGCGCGGCACGCACTTCCACCCCGGCGAGGGTGTCGGCCGCGGCAAGGACGACACGCTGTTCGCGCTGCGCGCGGGCGCCGTGCAGTTCGGCGCCAAGCGCGGCCGCAAGACCGTCAACGTCGTGCTGACCGAGAGCGCCGACGCCTGATCGGCGGCTCATTTCAGCCGGCAACACCGTGAGGTGGAAGGGGCGGGTCCGACTTTTCCGGACCCGCCCCTTCGCCGTCATACACCACCAGCAAGGAGAGACACGTGGCGACCAACTTCGTCGATCGCGTGGTGCTGCACGTCCGTGCGGGCCACGGCGGGCACGGCGTGGCGTCCGTGCATCGGGAGAAGTTCAAGCCCCTCGGCGGCCCGGACGGCGGTAACGGCGGCAAGGGCGGCAGCGTCATCCTCCAGGTCGACCCGCAGTCGACGACCCTGCTGGAATACCACCACAGCCCGGTCCGCAGCGCGCCGAACGGCCGCCCCGGTGCCGGTGACGAGCGCAACGGCGCCGACGGCGCCGACCTGGTGCTGCCGGTGCCGGAGGGCACGGTCGTCAAGAACTCCCGCGGTGACGTGCTCGCCGACCTGGTCGGCCAGGGCACGACGTTCGTGGCCGCCGGCGGCGGACGCGGCGGCCTCGGCAACAAGGCGCTGGCCTCGCCGCGTCGCAAGGCGCCCGGTTTCGCGCTGCTCGGCGAGCCCGGCGAAGAACTCGACATCACCCTCGAGCTCAAGACCCTCGCGGACGTCGCGCTGATCGGGTTCCCGTCGGCGGGCAAGTCCAGCCTGGTCTCGGTGATGTCCGCGGCCAAACCCAAGATCGCCGACTACCCGTTCACCACCCTGGTGCCCAATCTCGGTGTGGTCACTGCGGGTTCGCAGCGTTACACGATCGCCGACGTGCCCGGCCTGATCCCCGGCGCCAGCCAGGGGAAGGGGCTCGGGCTGGAGTTCCTGCGGCACGTCGAGCGGTGCTCGGTGCTCGTGCACGTCGTCGACTGCGCGACGCTCGAGCCCGGCCGTGACCCGATGACCGACCTGGACGTCATCGAGCAGGAGCTCGCGGAGTATGTCGCGGACGACTCGCTCGGTGGCAAACCGCTGTCCGAGCGGACCCGGATCGTCGTGCTCAACAAGGCCGACGTGCCGGATGCCCGGGAGCTCGCCGAGATGGTCAAGCCGGACCTGGAGGCTCGCGGCCTGGAGGTGCACATCGTCTCCGCGGTCGCGCACATCGGCCTGAAGGAGCTCAGCTTCTCGCTCGCCCGGCACGTCGAGCAGGCCCGCCAGGAGATCGAGGCGGCGATCGTGCCGCAGCGGATCGTGGTGCGCCCCAAGGCTGTTGACGACTCCGGCTTCACCGTCCGCAAGGAGCGGCAGGGCAACGACGAGGTCTTCCGGATCGTCGGAGAGCGTCCAACCCGCTGGGTGCGCCAGACCGACTTCGCCAACGACGAGGCGGTCGGCTACCTGGCCGACCGGTTGAACCGGCTCGGCGTCGAGGAGGAGCTGTTCAAGGCCGGGGCCGTCCCCGGCTCGACGGTGCTCATCGGCCCCGCCGACAACTCGGTCGTCTTCGACTGGGAGCCGACCATGGCCACCGGTGCGGAGCTGCTCGGCCCGCGCGGCACCGACCTGCGCCTGGACGAGAGCACCCGGGCGACCCGCTCGGAGAAGCGCGACGAGTTCCACCGCCGCAAGGACGCCCAGCGTGAAGCCCGCGAGGAGCTGGACCGCGAGCGCAAGGCCGGTCTGTGGACCGACCGCGATCCGGTCGAGATCGACTCCGATGAGTGAGGAGTCCGCACGTCGTCTGCGTGCGTCGGTCGCGTCCGCGGAGACCGTCGTCGTCAAGGTCGGCTCGAGCTCGCTGACCGGTCCGCACGGCGGCCTGGACCCGGCCCGGTTGACCGCGCTGGTGGACGCGCTCGCCGCCCGTCGGCTGGCCGGCGCCAACGTGGTGCTCGTCTCGTCCGGCGCGATCGCCGCGGGCATGGTCCCCCTGGGGTTGCGTCGTCGCCCCCGGGACCTGGCCACCCAGCAGGCCGCGGCGAGTGTCGGCCAGGGGGCGCTGCTGGCGTCATACAACGTGGCCTTCGGGCAACACGGCCTGACCACCGGGCAGGTCCTGCTGACCGCGGACGACGTGACCCGTCGCGGGCACTACGTCAACGCGCGGCGCACCATCGAGCGGCTGCTCGCCCTCGGCGTCGTCCCCGTCATCAACGAGAACGACACGGTCGCCACCCACGAGATCCGCTTCGGTGACAACGACCGGCTGGCGGCCCTGGTGGCGCACCTGATCAACGCTGCCGCGCTCGTGCTGCTCTCCGACGTGGACGCCCTGTACGACGCCCCGCCGTCGCACCCGGGCTCCACCCGGATCGGGGTGGTCCGGGACCAGTCCGTCCTGGAGGCCATCGATGTCGGTGGCACCGGGTCGTCGGTCGGCACCGGTGGCATGGTCACCAAGATCGAGGCGGCGCAGATCGCGACCGCCGCGGGCGTGCCGACCGTGTTGACCGCGGCGCCGCTCGCGGGGCAGGCGCTGGCCGGAGAGGACGTCGGCACCATCTTCGCGCCGCAGGGCAGGCGGCCGAGCGCCCGCCAGCTGTGGTTGCGGTATGCGACGTCGCCCCAGGGCAAGCTGGCGCTGGACGCCGGGGCCGTCGAGGCTGTGACCCGGCGCGGGAAATCCTTGCTGCCGGCTGGGATTCGGTCGGTCAGCGGGCACTTCTCGAGCGGCGACGCCGTTGATCTTGTCGACGAGTCCGGTCGCGTCGTGGCGCGTGGACTGGTCAACTACGACGCGAAGGAGCTGCCCGACCTGCTCGGCCGCAACACGCACGAGTTGGCACGGACCCTCGGCCCGGCATACGAGCGTGAGGTCGTGCACCGCGACGACCTGGCGGTGCTGCCCCGCCGGGCGATCAGCCGGACGCGATGAGCTGCAGGGGTATCGAGACGGATGAGCAAGGATGTATGACGTGACCGCCGCCGACGAGCCGAGCCGCCCGACGCCGGTGTCCAGGGAGGACGCCGAGCGGATGGCCGACGAGGCCGTCACGCAGGAGCCACCCACCAAGGAGTGGTGGGACGACCCGCGCATGCCGTGGAAGGGCAAGCCCCGCCGGGCCGACATGTGGTGCATCGGGCTGATCATCGCCACGGGTGCCTACGGGATGCTCACCATCCCGGTGCGGCCGTGGATCCTCGGCAATTTCGGCGTGCCGGCACGGGACTACATCCTGGCCTGCTTCAGCGGTTCCAACATCGCCATGGTCGACATCGGCGCGTTGCTGCGGGTCGGCGAGCACCACCCGCTGTGGTGGGCGGCGATCATCGCGGCGTCGCTGACCTCGATCAAGTTCGACTGGCTGTGGTGGTGGGCCGGGCGCCTGTGGGGGCGCGGCGTGATCGACATGATCGCCTCGCGTTCCAAGTGGGCGGCGCGCACCGCGTACTACGCCGAGAGCATCGCGCGACGCTTCGGCGGCCCGGCGGTCTTCCTGGTGTGGTTCATCCCGCTACTGCCCAGCTCGATCGTCTACGCATTCGTCGGCGACGCCCGAATGTCGTTGCGGCGCTTCCTGTTCATCGACTTCCTCGCCGGTCTGGTCTACCGCGGGTTGTGGATGTATGCCGGCTACCAGATGGGGGAGCCGGCCAAGGACCTGGTCAATCAGCTGGCCAAGTACAGCCTCTATCTCACCGTCGCCGGCGTGATCGTCGTCTTCATCGGTGTCTTCCGGCAGCAGCGGCGGTTCTCCTCGCGCGAGGGCTGAGCGGCGCGCGGCGGCGGACCGTGCACAGGTCCCCCCGGTGGGGACTCCGGTACGGGTTTTGGCCTCCGGACCGTGCATAGGTCTCCCCGGTGGGGACTGCGGTACGCCGGGAGCCGGATTCGCGTGCATAGGTCTCCCCGGTGGGGACTGCGGTACGGGTTTTGGCCTCCGGGCCGTGCATAGCTCTCCACCGGTGGGGACTGCGGTACGCCGCGCGCCGCCATACCCGCGCACAGGTCCCCCCAGGGGAGCCCGAGCCCGACCCGACCCGACGGCGCGAGGACTCAGTCCGTGGGTATGTCGTTCACGCCGCCCTTGCCCGAGATCTCCTTGCGCTCGCGCGTCGCCGGCAGGTCCTGGAGCGGCTTGTCCGAGCCGACCTCGCCGCGCAGCGCGTCGAAGATCGCGACACCCTGTGCGGCCAGGCCGGAGATCATGTCGGACAGCCCGTCCGAGCCGTTGAGCATGGTGACCTTCGCACCGGCGAGCCCCTGCGCCGCCTTCTCGACGATCTGCGGCAACTGGTCGATCAGCGCCTGGTCGAGGGCCACCCGGTTGCTGCTCGCAGCGGCCTCCGCCTGGATGCGGGTCCGTTCGGCCTCGGCCTTGGCCATGATCCGCAGCTTCTCCGCGTCGGCCTGTGCCGGCTTGATCACCTCGGCGACCAGTTGTTCCTCACGCAGCGACGCCTGCCGCTGGGCCAGCTCGGTCTTGGCGTTGATGACCTCCTGCTGCGCCTGCGCCTCCGACAACGGGCCGGCCTGCGCCGCCTTGGCCTGCGCCGCCTGGGTCTCCGCCGCGAAGCCGGCCTGGGTGATCGCGGTGTCCCGCTGGTACTTGGCCTGCTGCCGCAACGACTCCTGCTGCGCCTCGGCGGCCGCCTGGTCGGCGCTCGCCTGGGCGATCTGCGCCTGCTGCTGGATCCGCGCGTTGTGCGGTGCGGCCATCGCCTTGATGTAGCCGAGGCCGCCGTCGTCGATGTTCTGGATCTGCAGTGCGTCGACGATCAGGCCCATCTTGGCCATCTCACCCTTGGAACCGTCGAGCACCTCGGTCGCGAGCTTCTGCCGCTCGGTGATGATCTCCTCGACCGTCATCGAGCCGATGATCGAGCGCAGGTGGCCGGCGAAGATGCGACCGGTCAGGGTGGGCATCTGGTGCTGGTCGGACAGGAACCGCTGCGCGGCGTTGACGATCGACTCGGTGTCGTTGCCGACCTTGGCCGCGATCACGGCCCGCACCGTCAGGGCGATGCCCTGCTTGGTGACGCACGGCTCCTCGACCTCGGCCTCGAAGAGGGACAACGTCAGGAACTGCACCTTGCGGAAGACCGGGATCACGAACGCCCCGTGGCCGGTCACCACCTTGAACGGCGCGGCGGCGGCCCCGCCTCGTCCACCGGAGATCAGCATCGCCTGATCGGCCTGCGGGACCCGATATCCAAACATGTTCGTCCTTCACTTTCCCCTGAGCGCCCGCCGGTCCGGCCGTCGGGTCGTCACACTGGAATACCACCGCACACCGAGCGCCGGGTGTGCGGGTTCGCCGGTGCGATGTGCGGTGCCTGCGTTTGGTTCCGTCAGAGCATCAGCAGCGGATCCTGGCGTTCGCCCCACGCGACGACGGTCACTTCGCGCCCGCCGAGGTCTTCCACGACATACACCTGCTGGTCCTTCGGCAACGGCACGGCCGAGTATGCCGTGAACGTCTCGCTGCCGCCCCGGATCGGCACCACCACCTCGCCCGGGCCGGCCTCGCCGCGGCTCGCCACCGTGAGGTAGCCGAGCCGGCCGATCGGGGAAGCGTGCGAGGTGTCCATAACGTGAGGATCGTATGACGTGCCACCGCCTTGCGCTCGTACCCTAATGACATGAGCACCACGATCGAGCACTCGCCGGCCGACACCGCGGCCCGCATCGAGGCCGCCGGCCGAGCCGGCCGAGCCGCCGCCAAGCGCCTCGCCGTCCTGACCCGCGCCGACAAGGACGCCGCCCTGGGCGCGCTCGCCGATGCCCTGCTCGCCGCCACCGACCGCATCGTGGCCGCCAACGACACCGACCTGCAACGCGGTCGCGAGAGTGGCATGGCCGAGGGGCTGCAGGACCGGCTGCGTCTGACGCCGGAGCGGGTCGCCGCGATCGCCGACGCGCTGCGGCAGCTGGCGGCGCTGCCCGACCCGGTGGGTGATGTCGTGCGCGGCTCCACCCTGGCCAACGGGTTGCAGCTGCGTCAGGTGCGGGTGCCGATGGGCGTGGTCGGCATGATCTACGAGTCACGGCCCAACGTGACCGTCGACGCGGCCGGGCTCGGCCTCAAGAGCGGCAACGCGATGATCCTGCGCGGAGGTTCCGCCGCCGCCGAGACCAACCGGGTGATCGTCGACGTGCTGCGGAAGGCGTTGGTGGAGCAGGGCATTCCCGCCGATGCGGTCCAGTTGCTGGACGGCGGACACGAGGACGTCGACGCGCTCATCACCGCGCGCGGGCTGGTCGACCTGGTGATCCCGCGGGGCAGCGACCGGTTGATCCAGGCCGTCGTGCAGGGCGCGACGGTGCCGGTCATCGAGACCGGCGTCGGCAACTGCCACGTCTACATCGACGCGGCGGCCGACCCGCAGCGTGCGGTCGCGATCGCGCTCAACTCCAAGACGCACCGGCCGAGCGTGTGCAACGCCGCCGAGTCGCTGCTCGTGCACCGTGACGTGGCGGATGCGGTCCTGCCCGCCCTGTACGACGCCCTCACGGCTGCCCACGTCGAGCTGCACACCGACGAGCGTGCGTCGGCGCTCGCGGAGAGCGGTGGCACGCCATACACACCGGCGACGGACGAGGACTTCGCCACCGAATACCTGGACCTGCAGCTGAGCGTCGCCGTGGTCGACGACCTGGACGCGGCCATCGCGCACATCGACCGCTACGGCTCCGGGCACACCGAGGTGATCGTGACCGAAGACCGTGGCGCGGCAAGGCGATTCGTCGCCGAGGTGGACGCCGCAGTCGTCGCCGTCAACGCGTCGTCGCGGTTCACCGACGGGGGAGAGTTCGGCTTCGGTGCCGAGATCGGCATCTCCACCCAGAAGCTGCACGCCCGCGGCCCGATGGGTCTGCAGGAGCTGACCAGCACCAAGTGGATCGTCGAGGGTGACGGCCAGATCAGGCGGTGATCGACAGGGTCGCGCCGTCGACCGGATGCGCTGGCGGGCGCCCGTCCGCGATGCGCTCGACCTCGTCGGCGGCCGCGTCGGCCAGCCGCGTCAGCTCCACCCCGAGCGACCCGGCGAGGTGCGGGGTCAGCAGGACGTTCGGGGCGTCGTAGAACGGATGGCCGGGCGGGAGCGTCCAGGGCGTGGTGACGTCGAGGATCGCGAAGATGTCGCCCTCGTGCACCCGGTCCACCAGCGCGTCCTGGTCGACGAGTTCGCCGCGGGCCGTGTTGATCAGCGTGGCGCCGGGCTGGAGGAGCCCGAGCGCCGCCCGATCGAGCAGATGACGGGTCTCGGGCAGCGAGGGCGCGTGCAGACTGACGATCTCACAGGTGGCGAGCAGCTCTGGCAACTCGGCGAGTTCGACCCCGAGGGCCTCAGCCTCAGCGCGGCGCAGGAACGGGTCGCTGACGACCACCTGCACGTCATACGGCCGAAGCAGCTGTATGACGTCGCGGCCGATCTTGGATGCGCCGATGATGCCGATCCGCTTGCCGTAGTTGCCCATTCGTGGGAACAGCGCGTCGGGTTCGAACGCTTCGCGTCGCTCGTGGAGCGCGCGGGCGATCTGCAGCACGTTCTTGCCGGCCAGCAGGATCATCGCCACCGTGTACTCCGCGACTGGCCGCGCGTTGGCGTCGGCCGCAGAGGTGACGAGGATGCCGCGCTCCCAACACGCATGTGTCACATGGTGTTTCACCGATCCGGCGGCGTGCACGATGGCGCGCAGTCGTGGTGCGAGGTCGAGGGTGGCGCTTCCGATCGGGGGTGTCCCCCAACCGGTCACGAACACCTCGGCGTCCACCAGCACGTGCCGGTCGGCAGGGTCGTCGAAGGTCTCGATCGGTGTCTCCCGGAGCAAGCGTCCTGCTCGGGCGATGCGGTCGATCTCGGCCGCGGTGAACGCGCGTCGGAAGGTGTGATCGGGCATGACGAAAGCGACGGCGGGCTGCACCGTTTCACCCTGCCACATCGTGCCCACCACCGATCCGGCCCCGCGCGCAGCGGCCCGGAGGCCGTAGGGTGACGTGTCGTGAACAGAGAGCGTCCGACCAGTGGTTCGGTCACGTTGTCCGATGTGGCGGCGCGGGCCGGCGTCTCTCTCGCCACCGCGTCCCGTGCGCTCAACGGCAGTGAACGCGTTGTCCGTCCGGAGCTGAGGGAGCGGGTCCGCGCGGCGGCGGAACGTCTGGGCTACACCGCCAACCAACAGGCACAGGCGGTCGCCCGCGGTGCGACCCGAACCGTCGGCGTGGTGCTCGGCGACATCGCCGACCCCTACTTCGCGGCCGTGGCCGCCGGCATCACGGAGGCGGCGGGGGAGCGTCAACTGGTGGTCACGATGGCGTCGGTGGGGGTCGAGGTCGACCGCGTCGTCGACTCGCTCTCCGTGTTGCGCGGAGGTCGGCCCCGGGCCGTGCTGATGACGGTCAGCCGACACACGGATCCGGCAGCGGACGGACGCATGGCCACCGAACTCGACCGCGTGCGTGCGTATGGCGGTGGGGTGGCCTTCCTCGGTGACGCACCGGACGGTTTCGTCGGCGTCCCGGTGGCGCACCGGGCGAACGCCGGGGCGCTCGCCGAGCAGTTGCTCGGCCTCGGTTACCGGGATACGGCCGTCCTCGCCGGGCCCGCTGAACTGCTGACCGCCGCCGAGCGTGCGATCGGTTTCCTGACCGGGATGGAGAAGGCAGGTTGCCCGGTCCCTCCAGCACGGCAACTTGCCGGTGCGCTGTCACGCGACGGCGGATTCGACGCGATGACAAGGCTTCTCGCGTCCGGGACACGGCCCGAGCTGGTTTTCGCGGTCACCGATGTGATGGCCGTCGGCGCGATGGCGGCGATCCGGAGTGCCGGTCTGGAGCCGGGCCGTGACATCGCGGTCGCCGGGTATGACGACATCGAGATGCTGCAGGACGTGACTCCGGGGCTGACCACGGTGTCGCTCCCGCTGCGCGACATCGGTCGCCGACTGTTGGATGTCGCGCTGGACGACGACACTGGAGGTGCGACCGAGCCGGTGCGTGGCACCGTCGTGCTGCGCGACAGCACGCCGCGCAGGCGCGCCTGAGCCCGGCGCCGACGAAAGGACACTCGCATGCCGTTCGCGTTCTCCACCCTCGGCTGTCCCGACCGCACCCTGCAGGAGGTGCTCGAGCTGGCGACGTCGCGTGGTGTCGACGGGCTGGAGTTGCGTGCGGCACCCGACGCCGTCGTCCACATCGGTCTGGACGACCAGCAGCGCACCGCGGTGCGCGAGCAGTGCGCGGCCGCGGGTGTGCAGGTGTTGGCGCTCGCCAGTTACCTGCGCGTGTGCGAGCTGGGCGACGACGAGGCTTTCGCGCGGGATGCCTCCGACCACCTGCGGCTCGCGTCCGACCTGGGTGCGAGCTACCTGCGGGTCTTCCCCGGGCCGGGTGGCGCCGGCGCCGAGGGTGACGAGCGCGCGGTGCTCCGACTCACCGAGATCGCTCCGCTCGCACATCAACTCGGTGTGCGGATCGGCCTGGAAACACACGATTCCCATCCACGGGGTGCGGACATCGCGGCGATCCTGTGGGCGCTGGACGAGCGTCTGCCGGAGCACGGGGTCGAGGTGATCTGGGACGCGCTGCACCCGTGGCGTGCGGGGGAGGACCCGGTCGACACGCTGCAGGCCGTGGCGCCCTGGCTCGGGTACGTGCAGATCAAGGACGCGGATGCCGGGCCGGACGGTGCTCTGCGTGCCGTGGGGAGAGGCGACCTTCCGCTGGACCGGATCGCGGCGGAGCTGCCCCATCGGGGGAGTCTGTGGTGGTCCCTGGAGTGGGAGAAGGTCTGGCACCCCGAGCTGGCGGAACTGCCGGAAGCGCTCGATGACGCGCTCGACTGGTACCGCCGAGCTGTGCTGCCGGGCTGAGTAGCGGTCGGAACTCTTGTCTATTGCGGTGGCTGGCTCTACGCTGGCGTGGGCGGAAAGCGCTTTCCGACATCGCCAACACCGAAAGTGAGCAGTCGTGTCGACCCAGACCCTCGGCATCATCATGAACGGCGCCTCCGGGCGCATGGGCTACCGCCAGCACCTCGTCCGGTCGATCCTGGCCATCCGGGACCAGGGTGGCGTGCTGCTCTCGGACGGCAGCCGGGTGCAGGTCGAGCCGCTGCTGGTCGGCCGCACGGAGGCCAAGCTGGCCGAGATCGCGAAGCGGCACGACATCGAGCACTACACGACCGATCTGGAAGCGGCGTTGGCCGATGAACGCTGGCCGATCTACGCCGACTTCCTGGTCACCAGCGCCCGGGTTCCCGCCATGCGCAGGGCGATTGCGGCTGGGAAAGCGATCTACACCGAGAAGCCGACGGCCGAGACCTACGCCGACGCACTCGAGCTCGCCCGGCTGGCTGACGCGGCCGGCATCAAGAACGGCGTCGTGCACGACAAGCTCTACCTGCCCGGGCTACGCAAGCTGCGCCGCCTGGTCGACTCCGGCTTCTTCGGCCAGATCCTCTCCGTCCGCGGCGAATTCGGCTACTGGGTGTTCGAGGGCGACTGGATGCCTGCGCAGCGGCCGAGCTGGAACTACCGCGCCGAGGACGGCGGCGGGATCGTCGTCGACATGTTCCCGCACTGGAACTACGTGCTGGAGAACCTTTTCGGCAGAGTCGAGTCCGTCTATGCGCGCACCACCACCGAGATCCCGCAGCGGGTGGACGAGAGCGGCGAGACCTACCGGGCGACCGCCGACGACGCGGCCTACGCGATCTTCGAGCTCGCCGGCGGGGTGACCGCACAGCTCAACTCCAGCTGGGTGACCCGGGTCAACCGCGACGAGCTCGTGGAGTTCCAGGTCGACGGCACCCACGGCAGCGCCGTCGTCGGGCTGTGGGGCTGCAAGATCCAGCACCGCAACGAGACCCCGCGACCCACCTGGAATCCGGACGTCCCGGACGGCCACGACTACCCGTCCGACTGGCACGAGGTGCCCGAGACGGAGGTCTTCGAGAACGGCTTCAAGGTGCAGTGGGAGGAGTTCATCCGCCACGTGGTCGAGGACACGCCGTTCCCGTACGACTTCCTGTCGGGGGCGCGCGGCGTGCTGCTGGCAGAGAAGGGCCTGGAGAGCGCCCGCGCGCAGCGGCGCATCGAGGTGCCTGAGGTGACGTTGTGAGCGACCTGCTGCTGCTCGATCCCGACGGTCGGACACACACCCAGCCGCTCCGGGACGTCGAGGCGGCGCCGGCGCCGTCCGGGCCGCTGCGCTCGAGAGTGGTGTATGCCGCCGCGCACGTCATACCCAACGCCCACGCGGACAACACCCCGGGTGCTGCCGCCGACCTCGACTGGGACGCGACGCTCGCGTTCCGGCACCACGTGTGGTCCCAGGGGCTCGGCGTCGCGGACGCGATGGACACCGCACAGCGCAACATGGGCCTGGACCCGGCCGCGACCCGCGAACTCATCCGTCGCAGCGCCGCCGAGGCGCAGTCGGCGCGCGCCTCGGTGGTGGTCGGAGTCAACACCGATCACGTGGACCACGAGGCGATTTCGCTCGACGAGGTGATCGACGCATACCTGCAGCAACTGCAGTTCACCGAGGACGCCGGTGCGGGCGTGGTGCTGATGGCATCGCGCCACCTGGCGCGGGCGGCGACCTCGCCGGCCGACTACGAGAAGGTCTACGGGGCAGTGCTGCAGCGCGCGGGAGCGCCGGTCATCCTGCACTGGCTGGGCGCCGCCTTCGACCCGGCGCTGGAGGGGTACTTCGGTGCGGGCGACGAGGCGGCTGCGACGCTGATCCGGATCATCGAGGCCCACCCCGACAAGGTCGCAGGCGTGAAGATGAGCCTGCTGGACGCGGCCGCGGAGCTCGACGTGCGCGCCCGGTTGCCGAGGACCGCGGCGATGTTCACCGGCGACGACCTCCACTACGTCGACCTCATTCGTGGCGACGGCACGGAGCAGCCCGGGCACTTCTCGCACTCGCTGCTGGGCGCGTTCGCGGCGGTCGCGCCACTCGCGGCCCGTGCGGTCCGCGCGCTCGACGACGGCGACACCGACGGTTACGAACGCATCCTGCGCCCCACCGAGGCGCTCTCGCGGCAGATCTTCGCCGCCCCGACCTTCTACTACAAGACCGGTGTGGCGTTCCTCAGCTGGCTGAACGGCCACCAGGCATCGCCGGCGATGGTCGGCGGACTGCACTCGGCACGCAGCCTGCCGCACCTGTCCGACATCGTGCGGCTGGCGAATGCCGCTGGTGCGCTGGAGGATCCGCAGCTCGCCGCCGATCGGTGGCATGCATTGCTGTCGCTGAACGGAGTCGTGAAATGAGTGCACACCCGCGCCTGTCCCTGAACCAGGCGACGATCAAGCACGCGTCGCTCGAGGAAGCGCTGCACGAGGCGACCGGGGCCGGCTACGAGAGCATCGGCCTGTGGCGGGAGCCGGTCGCCGACGTCGGGCTCGAGCGTGCCGCCCGTCTGGTGGCGGCGTCCGGGCTGCGCGTGTCGAGCCTGTGCCGCGGAGGTTTCTTCACCGCCGAGCCGGGGCAGGCGCAGCAGGAAGCGCTGGACGACAACCGGCGCGCCATCGAGGAGACCGCTGCGCTCGCCGCGGCGGGTGCCGACGGCTCACGGCCGGTGCTCGTCCTCGTGGCCGGTGGCATGCCGGGAGCGTCCAAGGACCTGGCGGGCGCGCGTGAGCGGGTCACCGAGGTCGTCGGCAACCTCGCGCCGTACGCGCAGGAAGCCGGGGTGACGCTCGCCGTCGAGCCCCTCCACCCGATCTTCGCGGCGGACCGTGCGGTCGTCTCGACCCTCGGGCAGGCGATCGACATCGCCGAGGCGGCCGGGCCGTCGGTCGGGGTCGTCGTCGACACCTACCACGTGTGGTGGGACCCGGAGGTGCTCGCGCAGATCGCCCGCGCCGGCGCTTCGGGACGCATCGCGAGCTACCAGGTGTGCGACTGGCTGACGCCCGTACCCGCCGACAATCTGCTGGGCCGGGGGCTGATGGGCGACGGGACGATCGACTTCACGCCGCTGACCCGGGCCGTCGTCGCAGCCGGTTACACGGGGGACATCGAGGTCGAGATCTTCAACCAGCAGCTCTGGGACGCGTCGTTCGCCGAGGTGGTGGCGCAGGTGTCCGCGCGCTTCGCGGAACTCATCGCTCCGGACCTGCCCGCGGCCCGGCCGGCGGAGGTGCGCGGCCGGTGAGGCCGCGCTCGTCATACCCGATAAGCTGTGCGGCATGACGTCGTCCTTGATCCAGTTCGCCGCAGACTCCGCTGTGCCCAAGCTGGAGGAGAACCACCTGCCGATGCCGCACTGGATGTATGGCGGGATCGCCATGCTCGTCTTCCTGCTCCTGCTCGGCATCTGCTGGACGTTCCGCAACACCGCGGCCGACCAGCAGCGGTCCGGCGATGAAGGGGAGACGGAGCACTGACCACCCGGCTGGGGGTGATGGGCGGCACGTTCGACCCCATTCACCACGGCCACCTGGTCGCCGCCAGTGAGGTGCAGGCCCGCCTCGGGCTGGACGAGGTCGTCTTCGTGCCGACCGGTCAGCCCTGGCAGAAGTCCGGCCGCGACGTCACACCGGCGGAGGACCGCTACCTGATGACGGTCATCGCGACGGCGTCCAACCCACGATTCACCGTCAGCCGGGTCGACATCGACCGTCCCGGCCCGACGTACACCCTGGACACCCTGACCGACCTGCGCCGGCAGCGGCCGGATGCCGAGTTGTTCTTCATCACCGGAGCCGACGCCCTGGCCCAGATCCTGTCCTGGCGCGGGGTCGACCAGATGTGGCCGCTCGCACATTTCATCGGCGTCACGCGGCCGGGTCACGTACTCTCCGATGACGGCCTGCCGCGCGAGCACGTGCAGCTGATGGAGGTGCCGGCCATGGCCATCAGCTCCACCAACTGCCGGCAGCGCGTCGTCGATGGCGAGCCGGTCTGGTACCTCGTGCCGGACGGCGTCGTCCAGTACATCGGTAAATATCAGCTCTACAAGCCGGATGCCGGCGAAGCGAACAGAAAGGCATGAAGTGACCGCGACCGCACGGGCCGTTGACCTGGCCAAGGCCGCAGCCGCTGCAGCGGAGGACAAACTCGCCACGTCGGTGCTCGCGATCGACGTCAGCGACCAACTGGCGCTGACCGACGTGTTCGTCGTGGCGTCGGGGGAGACCGACCGGCAGGTCGCCGCGATCGTGGACGCCGTCCTGGAGCGCCTCCACGAGCTCGGAGCCAAGCCGATCCGTCGCGAAGGAAATCGCGAAGACCGTTGGGTGCTCATCGATTTCGGCGACATCGTGGTCCACGTGCAGCACGACGAGGAGCGTGAGTTCTACGCGCTCGACCGGTTGTGGCGCGATTGCCCCACGATCGACCTCACCGCATGAGCGCCAGGGAGCAGCCCCGTCGCCTGCTCGTATGGCGCCACGGCGAGACCGCCCACAACGCGACCGGTCGGTGGCAGGGGCAGTTCGACGCGCCGTTGTCCGACCGTGGGCGCCGGCAGGCCGCCGATGCCGCGGAAGGGCTTGCGGCATACCGGCCCTCGCAGGTCGTTGCATCGGACCTGACGCGTGCGGCCGACACCGCGCGTGCGCTCGCCGAGTACGCCGAGCTGCCGCTGCGCTTCGACGCCCGCTTCCGCGAGATCAACGTCGGCCGGTGGGCCGGGCTGACCACGCCGGAGATCCGGGCGACCCAGGCGGAGGTCTTCGACCGCATCGCGGCCGGCGAGGACCTGCGTCGCGGCGAGACCGGTGAGACCGTCGCCGAAGTGGCTGCCCGGGTGCTGGCCGGGGTGCACGACCTGCTCGGCGACCTGCAGCCCGGCGAGACCGCGGTCATCGCCACCCACGGATTCGCCGGTCGCATCCTGTGCGCGGCGCTGGTCGGCATACCGCAGCAGGTCGCCCTGCACGCGCTGCAGGGGCTGAGCAACTGCCACTGGGCGCAGTTGGTCGAGCACGCCGGCGGCTGGCAGATCGCCGGCTGGAACCTCCGGCAGCAGGCGGATGTGCTGGCCGGGGCGAGGTCGCGATGAGGGGCACGGCCACCTCGCGACGGGGCAAGAAGGCGTCCAGGTTCGGGGAGCGCCGCACGTTCTCGCCCCGATGGCTGGCACGTGGCATGAGCCTCTACCCGCCGCTGCTGGGGGCCGGCATCCGGGTCGTGGAGTTCTCCGACGACTGGACCGTGTGCCGCACCGAGCTGCGGCTGAACCGGTTGAACCGCAACCAGCAGGGCACCGCGTTCGGCGGGTCGATCGGGTCGATGTCCGACGCGTTCTTCGCGTTGTTGCTGTGGAACCAGCTGGGCAAGGGTTACTACGTCTGGGACGTCAAGGCGGAGATCGACTACCTGAGTCCCGGCACGTCGACCGTGCACGGCCGCTTCGAGGTGCCCCGCGAGGTGGCGGAGCAGATCCGCGCCGAGGCCGAGTCCGGCCAGAAGGTGCTGCACTGGTTCGAGACCGACCTGCGCCTGGCCGACGGCACCGTCGTCGCACACGTCCGGCGGCAGGTCTACGTCCGCAAACGCGCCGACGCGGGCCGGTAGCAGACCAGCGCCGGCCGAGCCCCGCCCGGAGCACCCCGCAAAATGCGGTGGCCGAGTAGCGGAGGAGCGAAGCGGGGGAGCGTATCGAGGTCCCGCCCCACCCGAGACTCCTCAATCCCGTTGCCGCGCAAGCTCACTGAGCGCCTGCCGGTCCACCTTGTGCGCGGGCGTCAACGGCAGCGCCGTCACCGTCCGCACCTGGCGCGGTAGCAGCGCGTGCGCGACCCGGTCGCGCAGCCAGTGCACCACCTCGTCGGTGTCGAGCACGGTGCCCGGTTCGGCGACGACGAACGCGGCTAGGCGGTGGCCCAGCTCGGTATCCTCGACCGGGACGACCGCACAGTCACGCACGGCGCCGTGGGTGCGCAGCACCCGCTCGAGCTCCGCGGGCGCCACTGACACGCCACCGGATTGGGCGATGTCGTCACACCGTCCGTCCAGGTGCAGCAGTCCGGCTGCGTCCCGGTGGGCCAGGTCTCCGGTGGGGACCCATCCTCGCGCGATGGCCGCACGGTTGCGGACCTGCAGGCCGCCGATCACACCGTCCGCGGCTTCTGCCTGCTGACCGTCGACGACGCGGATCCGCACTCCCGGGATCGGCCGGCCGATCGTCCCCGGAGCGGTGCGCAGCATGTCGGGTGTCGCGAGCGCGCAGAACGCGCCCTCGCTGGTGCCGAACAGGTGGAAGAGCTGTGCGTCGGATCCCGTCCGGACGGCCTGCAGGAGGTCGGCGTCCAGCGGTGCGCTGCCGCTGACGACGGTGTGCACTCCGGTCAGTGCCCGTGCGTCGTCGGCGAGCAGCCGCCGTAACACGGTCGGGACGGCGACGAGCACTTCCGGCCGGTGGTTTCGGATGGTGCGACCAACGGTGCCCGGGTCGAACCGAGCGCTGAGGCGGGTGTTGGTCCCGAGCATCATGCCGGTGAGCAGCGCACCCAGGCCGAACCCGTGGTGCAACGGTGCAGCGATGTATGACGAGCCACCGCGGGCGAGTCCGACGTCGTCCACCAGCGCGCAGAACTGTGCCCACATGGTGGTTGCCGAGAGTCGGCGGCCCGCAGCCTTCGGCACGCCGGTGGTGCCGCCGGTGAGCACGACGAGGGTGTGCCCGTCGGGTCGGTGCGGGGGAGGAGCCCGCCGGATCAGCTGGAATCCGTCCGAGTCCCAGACGGTTTCGCCGAACGCGGATACCACGGCGGTGCCGAACAGCACCGACAGGTCGTGATCGACGGCGAGTTGTGCGACGGCCGGTGCGGGCTGTCGGGCGTCGACCGGCCACACGCTCAGCCGCAGGCGCGAGGCGGCGCACAACAGGGCGACTGCGTCGACGTCGTTCCCGATGAGCACACCCGCCCGCTCGCCAGGGTGGGTGGTGTCCCGGAGGCCGCGCGTGAGGTTCGCGACGCGTCGCGCGATGTCGGCATACGTCACCGACCTGGTGTCGTCGGTCACGGCAGGGCAAGATCCGTGACGCAGCGCGGCATAGCGCAGCGCCGCGTCGATCCCGTCGGACCGCGTCAACAGACCTGCGCCGAGCCCGGTGGCGGCGCGCGGAGTGAGCAGTCCGGCACGGCGCAGGACACGCAGCGACCGCCGGATCACGGGACGTGCTTCTGCCGGGTGCGCGCGTACCGGCGGTATGCCGCTTCCGTCGGGCCACGCAGGACCGACGCCAGGGTGGTGGCGGGGGTGGTCCACCAGGGTTGGTAGTTGCGCCGCCGGCGCACAAGGGTCGCGCCGATGATCTCGGCGGCTCGTTCCGGCGTCATTGCCGGAGCGTTCCGGTAAGCGGGGTTCGGGGCGATCATGTCTGTCCGGACCAACGGTAGGTAGACCGAACGGACTTGAATCCCAACGCTTTCCAGCTCCGGCGCAGTGCTGCGCAGCCACTGGTCGAAAGCGGCCTTGGAGGCCTGGTACGCAGCCCATCCGGGTGCCGGGGGAAGCAGGACATTGATCGCCGACACGTTCACGACGAACCCCTGCGACGCGCGCAGCGTCGGCGTCAGTCCGAGCACGAGTCGGGCTGGTGCCAGGTGGTTGACGGCGATGGTCCGCGCCACGTCGTCGGGGCGGTCGAGCGACTGCGCCAGCGGGCGATGGATCGAGATCCCGGCGTTGCTGATCAGGATGTCCAGGTCCGCCGCCGCCGGGTGGCGCAGCAGCGCCTCCAACTGTTCGGGGTCTCGCAGATCTGTGGGTATGACGGTCGCGTCGCGACCCTGCGCGCGAACCTCACCCGCCACCCGTTCGAGGCGATCGGTGTCGCGGGCGACCAGGACGACGTCGGCGCCCGCGCCGGCGAGCAGGCGGGTGGTCGCCGCTCCGATCCCGCGGCTCCCGCCGGTGATCAGCACCCGCCGGCCCGCAACGTGTGTTCGCAGGGTGTTCGGATCGAGCCGGACCGGCGGGAACAGCACACGTTCGAGCACCCCTGCGTCACCTCCCTGATCGCACTGTAGTGGCAGCAGTCACCAGCGGCGGGGGAGAATGCGGCCGGAAATTCAGCGGTGGCCGAGCCGGGGCGGGGGAGCGAAGCGGAGAATGCGGCCGGAAACCCAGCGGTGGCCGAGCAGGGGCGGGGGAGCGAAGCGGAGGAGGCCCGTGTCGAGGTCCCCGCGCACGCCGCGTCGGCATACACAGGACATCTGTTAACTTAGGCATACCTAATTTCGAGGAGATGTCTGAATGCCCCGCTCGCGCACGCCGCACGACCTGCACGTGGTCTCGACCGAGACGATCACCCCGCACCTGACCCGGGTGTGGTTCACCGGCCCGGGATTCGATGCCATCGCGGCGCGCACGCAGACCGACGCCTACGTCAAACTCGTCTTCCTCCGGGACGGGGTCGACTACCCGGAGCCGCTGGACCTGGGCGTCGTGCAGGAAACGCTTCCGCCCGAGGCGCAGCCGACGTTGCGAACCTACACCGTGCAGCAGGTCGACGATGAGAGCCGCCGGTTCGCCATCGATTTCGTCGTCCACGGCGACGAAGGCATCGCCGGTCCGTGGGCCGCGCGGGCGCAGGCGGGCGACAGGCTGCCGATGATGGGTCCCGGTGGTGGCTATTCGCCCAGCGCCGAGGCGGACTTCCACTTCTTGGTCGCTGACGAGACCGCGTTGCCGGCGGTCAGCGCGGCCCTGCGTGGCATGCCTGCCGGTGCCCGCGGGGTTGTGTATGCCGAGACCGGCGAGCCGTCCGACGAGGTGGCGTTGCCGCTGCCCGACGGTTTCGAGGTGCACTGGGTGCGCCGGGTCGGGGAGGACCACTCCCAGTTGCGGGACGCGGTGCTGGCGGCGCCGTGGCCGGACGGTGTCGTGCAGGTCTTCGCGCACGGCGAGGCCGAGGTGACCATGCGCGGCTTGCGGCCCTACTTCCGCAAGGAACGCGCGGTCCCCGCCTCGCTCGCCTCGATCTCCGGCTACTGGCGGCACGGCCGCTCCGAGGAGGCGTTCCGGACCTGGAAGCGCGAACTCGCGGCCGAGGACGAGGTGGCTCCGGTCGCCTGAACGCCCGCCGATTTGGTGCTCCGGACCGTCGCTGGCTAGAGTATGGCGGTCGCCGGTTATGCCGGTCCGACACCCTCCCGGGGCATTGGCGCAGTTGGTAGCGCGCTTCCATGGCATGGAAGAGGTCAGGGGTTCGAATCCCCTATGCTCCACCAAAAGACCGTCTTTCACACCCGCGTCACGGCGGACACGGGTGAGAAGGGCGGTTTTCTGTGCTCGGGTGAGGTCAGAGACGTCTGATGCGCGCTGCGCCTGTCGGGTTGCCCGACGGTACGCGGTGGCGGCTCGGCGGATGTTCGCGAGGGTCAGTGTCTGGTACGGCTGCTGAAGTTCGCCCTGGAGTTCGTCTTCTTCGCCGACCAGGATGCGTTCGAACATGGCTTGGTTGAACTGGCGCTTGGTGCGGTTTCCAGCGTTCTGGTAGGCGCTTGCGACGTTGGTGAGGTAGCTGAGCGCGTCTTCCAGGTGCTTGGTGGTCGTCTCGGTTGAGGCGGTGGAGCTGGTGAGCTGGCCGTTGAGGTAGGCCAGCTCGGAGCTGATCCGTGCCTGCTCTCGTCCGAGCAGTTCGAGAGGAACGGCACCCCCGTAATGGGCTTGGAGCAGCTTGAGGCGCTGTCCTTCGAGTGCACGTATCTTGCCTTTGGTGCGGCGCTCTTCCTCGGCGCTGTTGGCCAGGATGCGCTCGATCTCGTCCTTGAGGTAGTCCTGTATGGCGCTTGCTTCGTCTGCGGTGAGGTGGTTGTCGGGGTGTTCGTAGAGCGCTTCGACGCGTTGCTCGATCTTCTCGATGCGCTGGGCCTTCTGGCGGCAGGCGGTGCGCTTCTGGTGGCGCCCGACACAGACGAAGTAAGGGTACGAGGTGCCGTGCCGGTTGGTGTTGACCGATACGACCATCCGAGACTCACACTGCAGGCACCACAAGCTGGACTTCAGGAAGTGCGGGTGAGCACGCGATTTCTCGCCGTCGTGGGCTCGAGAGCGAAGAATTGCTTGTACGCGGTTGAAGGTGTCCTCGGAGACGAGCGCGTCGTGCTGCCCGTCGTATTCGACCCCGTTGTAGACGATTTTGCCGAGGTAGTAACGGTTGCGCAGGCACTTGTGCAGGTGGCTCCTGGTGAGGGGCTTGGACGCCCACTGGGCACTCGGCAACGTGGTCAGTCCGCGTCGTTCGAGTTCATCTCGCATCGTGATGATAGTCCAGTTGCCGGTGGCGTAGGCCTCGAATGCCCAGCGCATCAGGGGGCCGCGCTCAGCATCTACCTCAACGTAGCGACGTTCGATACCGTTCAGGAACTCGCGCTTGTTGATGTAGCCGGTCGGTGCGCGGCCGTTGGTGCCGCCGGTGATGGCCTTCTGGTTGCGTCCCTTCTTGACTTCCTGGGAGAGGTTGTCGGAGTAGAACTGGTTGATCGATCCCAGGATGCCGTGAGTGAGTTTGCCAGCGGGAGTCTCGTCGATGTTCTCCATGACGGAGACGAGCTTGACCCCGGCCGTTTCGATGGCGAGCGTGATCATGACGTCGTCGGCTCGGTTGCGTGCTAGCCGGTCAAGTTTGTGCACGATGATGAACTCGGGTGGATCGATCTCGAGGCGGCGGAGCATCTCTTGAAGGGCCGGGCGGTTGGTGTTGCGACCGGTTTCCCCAGGTTCAGGGAACTCCTCGGTGATGACCGCACCAAGCGCTTCTGCTTTTCGAGTGTTGGCGGCCCGTTGTGCCGGGATGGACAAGCCCTCCGGCTCGCCACCCTTTGACGCTTGCCTGGCTGTGGAGACTCGCAGGTATGTCCAGGCGGTGCCTGGCTTCGGGGCTGGTCGGGCGATTTTTCGTGAGCTCATCTGGTAGGGGCTTTCTGATAGTTAGCGGAGCGAATCGGTCGAGTTCGAGGTAGTGCGCAGCGTGGGGTTGGTTCGGTCAGTCCGAGCTGGGCGAGGCGAACGGAGATTGCGCGGATTGATACATCGAACAGCCACGACAGGTCTTCGGGGGATTGGACTCGGTTACCCCAGGCGCGCAGCATGAGCCGCTTGGGCATGAGGACGCAGCCAGCAAAGTAGTCAGCGACTTGCTCGGCTTGCCGGTCAGCGCTGGTAAATCGGCTACCGGTGTAGAGGTAGCTGGTTGAGCCGTGGTCGATGATGTGTTTGTACTCGTGGATCAGCGAGAAGCGCTGGCGAGCCTCGGACTCGCCACTGTTGATGCCGATGACCCATCCGCTGTTGTCTCGATCCCAGTAGCTGACGCCGGAGGTGGGTAACGGGCGGCGTTCGATGCGGATGCGTGGCAGTTCGCTGATGGATTCGACGGGAAACGATTCGTCGTCGGTGGCAGCGATGAGTTCGCGCAGTCGTGCCGCTTGCAGTTCGGCGATGCGCAGTGCTTCGGCGAAGGTGCAAGGACGGGTAGGGGTGAGCGAGCGGAGGCGTTTGAGCACGCTCGGCTGCATGGTGGTCAGGGGTGTTCGGGTTGGTGCGTTTTGCATGGCGTGTGCCTCCTTTCGTTTAGTGACTGATCTGTGTGGGTGTTACTGTTCGTCTTCGCCTGATGCCGGACCGGACAGGTCGTGTTGGGTGGCGAGCTTCGCTACAAACGCCTCGATCTCATCCAGTGCTTCCGGACTCATCGTGCGGTACTTGGCTCGCATATATGGCCGCAACCCGGGCAGCCCTTTCGGCAGTGGATACCCGGCAAGCGCGAAGACGTCGGCGAGGGGAGCTTTCAGCACTTCAGCGATCCGCTGCAACGTGTCCGGAGCCGGACTACGTATTTGGCCGTTCTCGATCCGGACGACTTGTGACTGAATGACCCCAGCCTTCTCGCTGACGTCGTAAGTCGACAGCCTCGCCTCGTGCCGCTTCCGCTTGAAGTACGTGCCAAGTTCGGCCGCTCGTTCCAGATTCATATATTCTCCTTTTCTACCTCCCATTATATTCCTTTCAATGCAGAGTTGCATCGAAAATGTGTTGTAGAAAAGTCGAGAACGTTTATGGGAGGACGGCCTTTCTTTAAGAATACCGAAACGCTACGTGCGGTGTAACCGTTCGTTCACCCGACAGGACCAGATGGTCGGGCCGGACGTAGGCAGTCTGGCCGGGCAGATGCGACGTAGCGAGTGGTGCATCGCGTCGAGCCTGTCGGTGCCTGGCTTTAGCGTGATGTGCGTCACGTCCGGCTGGTTCAGGAGGCCGGACCTTCCAGAGTGGAGCGGAGCAGTGATCTCGTTTTTGGAGACGGCCCTGACGGGCCGGTGGGGCGGGGTGGTGACGGGCGGAGTCTTCTTCGTGCTGTCCTGTCTCTTCGCGGTCGGGCTTAACTGGCACGCAGCCCGACAGGACCGCGTACGAGCCAAGCATCCGACTGATCGGGGCCAGCACAACAACGCCAACAGTCACATCAACGGCAACGGCAACACCGTTGATATCCGCCAGTCGAACTGGCATCAGGACAACCGGGTCTACGTCCAGCCACCTCAGGGCGGCGGCGACAGCGATGCAGTGTGGGGGTATCTGTTGGTAGCGATGGTCGCCGGGATCGCCGTCTGTGTGGGCGCCGCGCTGGTCGGTGCCCAGCCGTTGCGCCTGATCGGCGGTGCGGCCATCGGCAGCACTGTTGGCATCCTGGTGATCGTGGCGTGGCTGAGCAGGCAGCGTGGTCCGAAACTGACCGCAGGTTTCGCGGTGCTGGGTGCGGCGCTGCTGTATGCCTCCAGCATGCTGCTGGACGACGCTCGCATCGACGGACAGAGCCTGGCGGACGTGCGCCAGGCTCTGCCGGGCGGTGGGTTGATCACGAAGTGGAGCGCGATGACGGATGCCGGTCGCTGGCTCTCGGGCGACGCGGCGGCGGTGTTGCTGGCAGCGGTGCTGGCGGCCACCATTATCGTGTTCGTGGCGTTGCGGGCACTGGCGATGACTCTGCACGAGTCGCACACGCCGACTGGGCTGACGCATCGTCTGTCGCCCGCCGCGAAGTCCCGGGCAGCGATCGTTGCGATGCTGTGTGTCACCGTTCTCACGTTGACGCTCGCCTCTGGGACCCCGGCCATGTGGCTGCGTGACCACGCCCAGACGCAGGTCAACGCCAACAGGTAGCAACGCAAGATCTGGTGCTGCGGTACAGATGGTCCGCTTGAGCATGGGAATGACATTCGGGTTGAGGGTCGGAGTCAGGGAGCACGTGGTGCTCAACCTGACTCCGACCGGTGGATGGGTGGAGGTGCGAGCCAGCCGATGGATCAGCTGGTCGCGGACTTGCGCGGCGTGCGGGGCTTGCTTGGCGTGGTGCCAAACAGCGCCTCGATCGCAGCGCGCTGCTCGTCGGCTTGCCGGGTGATGGCGTCCTGGAACTCGCTCGCCTTGGCGGCGGTATCCGGGTTGGCTGCCATGGCTTCGACTTCCTTCTCGATCGCGCTGCGGATCGCATCGGTGATCGAGATGCCGGTGAGCTTGGCCAGGATGGTGAGCCGGTTGTGCAGGTCACCGTCCAGGCGGATCGCCAACGTCTTGACATCAGACATGACGATTTGTCTCCTTCCTGAGGGTGTTCGCCCTGTCCCTGCTGGCGCAGTGACAGGCCACCGTCCTCGGGGTGGTGCAGCCCTCGACCGCGGTGGTCGGGTGACTGCAGGCTCCCGAGGCCTCGGTTCAGACACGGATCTACGGGTCGTCCACTAGGCTGGGGGACTCGGCCAAACTCAGACGGAGACGGACGTCCATATCCAATGATCGCAACCCTTCCACTGCAAGCGAGTTCGCCCGTCATCTCATCGACCAGGCAAGGTTCGACGCATAGTCGTTTACGCGGCATAATTTCCTTGGCTCCTACAGTGGCTCGCATCCCGATAGCGACACTTGTGGTCATAGCTATCCTGGGCGATGCTCATGGGCGCGCGGCTGTCTGGCTCGGGGCGTTCGTTGTCCTCGACATCGTTGATGGGTTGATTGCGCGGGCGATTGATCGCGAGACGGCATTTCGGCGAGCGTTGGATAGTACGATCGACCACGTCGCTATCTGTACATGCATTGCCGTGATGACGGTGTCCCATCCCGCAATCTTGAGTGCGGGCGCAATAATTGTGCTTCGCGATATCATACAGGCGGGAGTCTCTGCTCAAATGATTCGTAAGCACCATGTCGTCGCGACGGGGCGTGGATTGCATGCTGTTTACACCATTCTTGTTGCGGCGTGGGGGCTAGTTTGGATACTCCGTGGTGATTCTCCACTGTGGTTCTCGTGGGTCGTGGGGTGTGCTGGGATCGTTACGCTTGCCGACTACGTAAACTCTTGCAACAGCGTGGTCGCGCGACGTACAGAGATATGACGGGGGCATTGGAATCCCCGGCAGAACGGAAGCAAACCGATGAGGCGTTCGATCCGCGGTCGCAGTTAGCGGCCATCGCGATTGCCACGTTTCTGTCGTTGTGCTACATATTCTTAACCGCCCCTGTTGTAGAAAACCGGCCGCGTGCGGGGAATCAGCTCAAGGGTGTGTCGTATCCATCGAGCTTCATGGTTGCATGCCTTTTAGTAGTGGGCCTCGGATTTATGGGAACTGTAGACAGCTTCAGGGCGTTCCTGCCGAGTGCGATTGTTCAGTGGGGCCAGGAGAGGACACGGGTCCTCCGTAACATAGTTCTCTACGTTGACACATTTTTATCTATCGGCATTCTGGGTTGGGTGACGTATTTTTCGGGCGGTCCATTGACTAGTCCCTATTCGGTGATTTTAATCTCGGTTGCGCTTATATCGCCGTTCATAACTGACAGCATGACTCCAGCGGTGGTGGTCTCAGTAATGGTTGGCTGCTGGTATCTGTTCTGGTGGTACTATTCAAATAGGCAACAAGTGGCGTCCTTTGATCGCCCTGGATGGCTTATATTTGCCACTACATTTGTTAGCGTCATTATTACAATGCTCATGGAGTACGTCCGCAGGCAGCGGGAGAAGTCTCTGGATGCGTCGTCTGGGTAATTGCGGGCTACCCAGACTGAAATGCTTACGCCTTTCTGAGTTGGTGGATGAGTGCTAATGTAAGGACGATGGCAGTCGATGAGACGACGGTCGTCATCAGTGATCCTGTAAACATGAGCGACGTAAAAGTCATCACACTTAGTATGGCAATTGTGCGAAAGACACAATTTTGGGACATGACTCACCTCCAATATTTGATTGGGGAGCCCGCGCCCTTTATTTAATCACGAAATGTAGATATTTCTGCAAAATTCCCGCACAATCACATGATCCTGAAAATCCAGCACCCACCGTCGTCCTTGTGACAGACGTAGACATCGTCACTGAGCCAGGCATCACGTGCCCAGGCTTCGTAGTCGATGCGGATGTACGGGGCGAGATGGTCGCCGAACTCGGTCTCGATGCGTTGCTCGATGTCGCTGTCGCCGAGGACTTCACGTGCCCAGGCTTCAGGTGAGTCGTACTCGCCGAGGTAGCTGTCCTCGAAGGCATCGAGCATGTCCGGATCAGCGTCGTGCAGCTGAGCCCAGGTGGCAAAGACCGGACCGTGCTCCTGGATGCCACGAGCGACTTTGGCCACCGTCGTGAGCTGCTCGTACTGCTCTGGCCGGAAGTCTCCAAAGTCGTCGTAGTCGAAGATCGCGTACTCCTCGGCACCGAGTTCTTCGCTGTTCGCCACGATGCGCTGTGCTTCCGAGATGAGCTGCTCGTCATCGACAGCAGCGTCGACCCATTCGCCGGTAAGAGCGCCGTTGTTGTAGTCGGCCAGGGAGCCGATCCATACCCTCGGGTTGAGTTCTGGCTCGCGTTCTCGGGATGCTTCGTGTTCGGGCTGGTCGCCCGGACTCGGTTGTGGTTGCTTCTCATTCATGATCACCTCCTTTCGGTTTCGTTGATTGGTTCTCCGCGCTGCGTTTCGCTGGTGGCGCCCGTTCCCGCCGCTGTCTGGCTTGCCTGATTCGCTGCTCAGCGAGCGAGATGTACTCCGGGTTCAGCTCGATCCCGAGCCAGTCGCGGCCGAGAACTTGTGCGGCAATCGCGGTGGTTCCGGCGCCCATGAAGGGGTCGAGGACAAGACCACCCGGTGGGCAGCCTGCCCGGATCATTCGACGGACGAGCTGCTCGGGGAAGGTCGCGAAGTGTGCGCCCTTGTAGTGGGCGGTCGCCAGGTGCCAGACGTCCCCGGGGTTCTTCCCGAGCGGGTGCCCGACCAGTCCTTTCGCCTTGAGGGCACGTAGGCCGTTGTCACCGTCGCTGTTCGGGCCGAGCGCCGGATTCCCGGTGGCGTACTTACTCGGCCGGCTGCTACCGCGTTTGTCGTGGTGGCTGGGTGGCTGGCTGCGGTGCGGTTCGCGGATGGCATCGAGGTTGAAGTAGTACGTCGGGTTCTTGGTGAGCAGGTAGACGAACTCGTGCGTGGTGCTGAGCCGGTCTCGGACGCTGGTGGGCATCGGGTTGGTTTTTGGCCCAGACGATCTTGTTGCGGATGGTCCAGCCGTCTGCCAGTAGCCCGAGCATGAGCCGCTCGGGTGCACCGAGCAGTGACTTGCGCGGCGCACCTTCTCGTGGATGGGTGCTGTAGGTGTCGCCGAGGTTGAGCCAGAAGCTGCCGGTCGGTTTCAGCACTCGATGTAGAGCGCGGGCGACGGCGCGCAGTTCCTCGACGTACTGATCGACGTGTGCTTCGAGGCCGACCTGGCCGTCCACCCCGTAGTTGCGTAGCCGGAAGTAGGGCGGGCTGGTGATGATGCAGTCGATGGAGTCGGTGGGGAACGTCTCCAACACGGTGAGGGCATCACCGGCGATGATTTGGCCGAGCGGGAGGGGAACATTCATGACGCCCTCCAGTCGATGTCAGAGTCGGTGCGTATCTTCTGTTCCATGAACTGGGTTGCAGTGGGCTCTCTGGCGACAATCGCTCTAGGTCGCTGGTGTTTTTCGTGGCGTGGCGGTCCGTGTTGCTTGGTGCTGGGTTCGGGAGGATTGGCCTGTGACGTTGGGAGTGACTCCGAGCCAGGCTGATTTGTTCCGTTCGACGACCGCGTTCTGCGAGCCGCGGATCGGCGAAGACTCGATCTACGGGTTGTTGCACCGGCAGTGCCACCGGTTGTTCCCGGACGAGATGTTCGCGGACTTGTTCACCGATGTTGGTCGCCGGTCGGTACCGCCGATGATCGTGGCGGTGGTGATGGTGTTGCAACGTTTCGAGGGGTGCAGTGACCGGGAAGCGGTCGACCGGTTCGCGTTCGACGCCCGGTGGAAGTACGCGGCGGGCGGGCTGGACTTCGATTACCCGGGATTCGTGCACACGGTGCTGGTTGATATGCGGGCCCGGCTGGCCGCCTCGGATGCGCCGGACCGGATCTTCGATGCCGTGCTGCAGGTGGCCAAGGCTGCCGGACTGGTCGGGCGTAAACGGGTGCTGGACTCCACCCCGTTGTATGACGCGGTCGCCACGATGGACACGGTCACGTTGATCCGGTCGGCGATCCGTGGGCTGCTCAAGGCGTGTGATGCGCAGTTGGGGGCGCGGGTCCGGGACGTGCTGGCCCGTGATGATGACTACGTGGGCGCGGGGAAACCGGCCTGTGACTGGGACGACCAGGTCGCCCGGGCGGTGTTGGTCGATGAGTTGGCTCGGGACGGGATGGCCGCCCTGGCCGTGTTGGAGGGGCGGACGGTCAGTGAACCGGTGGCCGCGGCGGGGCAGTTGCTGGCCACCGTGCTGGGGCAGGACCTGGAACAAGACGCTGACGGGGTGTTCGCGATCGCGCGGCGGGTCGCCAAAGATCGGGTGATCTCCACGGTCGACCCGCAGGCCCGGCACGGGCACAAGACCGCCGCACGCTCCTTCGACGGGTACAAGGGGCACCTGGGCCTCGACCCGGACAGTGAGATCATCACCGCTACCGGCGTGACCCCGGGCAACACCGGTGATGCCGCGGCCGCACAAGACCTGATCGCTGATCTCCTCGACACCGACGATCACGATGCCGGCGATCACGGCGACGCGGATGAGCCTGGCGTGTATGGGGATAACGCGTACGGGACTGGGCCGATCCACGACTTGCTGGAGGCTGCCGGGATCGATGACAAGTGCAAGACCCAGTCGCCGTCCAATACTGGTGGCCTGTTCGCCAAGGACGAGTTCGAGGTGGACTTGGACGCTGACACGGTGACCTGCCCGGCGGGGCAAGTCTCGCCGATCCGGCGCGGGAAGGGTGGTGCCGGCACGGCACGTTTCGGGGCGGCGTGTGCCGAGTGCCCGCTACGGGAGCAGTGCACTACCTCCGCGAAGGGCCGCACCATCAAGGTCGGCGCCTATGAACGGCAGCTGACCGATGCCCGCGGGCGGCAACAGGACCCGGGATGGGTGGCCGACTACCGGGCTACCCGCCCGAAGGTCGAACGCAAGATCGGGCACCTGATGCGCCGCAAGCACGGCGGGCGCAGGGCACGGGTCCGCGGCACGACGAAGGTTGCCGCTGACTTCTCCCTGCTGGCCGCCGCGGTCAACCTCGTACGCCTGAGTGTGCTCGCCGTGACGTTCACGACCGGTCAAGGATGGGCAGCGACCGCCTGATAACACCAGGATCAGACTCGAAACCCCTTACCTGGCCGTCATATCCGCCCTCAAGCCGGCGTACTCGACTGGCCAGCGTCATCAGTCCCGCCCGGCGACCAGCCGCGCTCGGCCAGCCTCAGCCCCACGCGGTGACCTGATCTACCCCAGCCGACCATCCTCACCCACACGCAGCTGTTCAACACCAGCCACCTAGTGGTTGTTGGTGCAGTTGGGCTTTTCCTTCCTCGCAGTCGTGCTATCACGGCTGCGCGCGAGAGAGATGCTGTGTCGCCGTCGAGCAGGGATGATGCCATTGCAGACGTTATTGATGCAGCGTTTCCAGTCCCCGCGCCAATATGGGATTTGCAACGAGTGGACGCCTCACATCTGCGGCTGACCAATGTCGGTGATGCGGCATACGACGTGTCTGTTTCGAGCGGGAGTTTCGCCGTGTCGAGCCTTCCGGCTCCCAGGTCCCAGATGGCGGCGCGGGGAAAGTGACACCTTCGTCGCCAGCGGCAAGTACGGCCTCCCCAGCGGCATCGTCCGTGTCGCAAGCCGTGCGACGCCAGTTGCCGAGTTGAGGTACGTGCAACTGTTTGCATCGCAAGAGCCGCTCATGGCGCCGCCCCAATCGTCGCCGTCAGCTCCTCCGGCGTCGTGACCAGGAACATCCCACCTGGGTAGTTCGCCAGGTTGAGCCGACGGCGTAGATCGTCAGTGCGTTCGCGGCGGCGTGCGCCGCCCATGATCCAGAGCACGCGGGGGAAGACCCCCAGGGTGGTTTGCTCGCTGCCGTTGAGGCGGTAGTCGTCGTATTGGCGGCACTTTTTCAGCAGAGTGGGGATGGACTCGGTGCCACAGTCGATTTCGCAGAACCAGTAATCGTGGTAGTCACCCTGTTCGTCTTCGCCGTGCAGGGTGGCGGCGAGGTCGGGTTGGAGGATTCGTCGGTCGCCGCCGAGCCCGTGGTATCGCCGCCATGCTGCTGATTCGATCTGCACGTCAATGGACTGGATGTGCGGTGTGGTGGTTGGCAGCCTGGCGATGACCAGGCGGGTGTCGGCGACGGCCAGCGAGTGCGCGAGTAATCGCGGTGACGGCTCATGCGGCCGCTTCGCCACACCGTTGACGGCGATGAGTCGTCGACCGGCTCGCGAGAGTTGCCAGATGGTCGCGCTGCTACCGGCCCGGATTCCACCGACACGGCGGTGGATGGGCTGGACGAGCCCGAGCTGCTGCAGACGGTGTAGGACGCGGCGGCTGAGACGCTCGGCAGTGACAGGTGTGTGACCAGCAAAGTGCAGGCCTTCGAGGTGCTTGGTGGACAGGTAGCCGTGGACGGCGAGATCGGCCAGGATGTGCTGGTCGCGGTCGCTCAGTCCGTCGTTGATGCGTGCCAATTGGGCTCCGCCAATTCGCCCACGGTTCGCCCTTGATGAGTGAGGGCGGCCGGTGCGCTCCGGCTCAGCATGAGCCGGAGTATTCGGTGCCCCTATGTGGCTCCGCGACCGTCTGACCTGCGTCGATGCAGCATCCGGAGTTGAGCCGGGCGGTACAGCGGCCGGTACGCCGGTAACTGGGGTGGGGGTGTTGCGATTTTCGCTCATGCGGTACCTCCTTTCGGTTCGGTTGTTGATGGTGGGCGGCGGCGTCCGAACTGTTCGGCGTCCTGACCGCTTGAGGTGTCCGACAGGGTGCGGGTGGGTGTGTCTGGCGTGTTCTGGTGCGTATCGGAGAGTTGGTCGGTTGCCTGGTTCGCCCCGGCGGTGTCGGGGGAAGGGGATGTGCTTGCCGGGGTGTGTGCGAGTGTGAGCAGCTCACGCTCGATCTGATCGAGGCTGGCGCCGTAGCGCGCCGCCGATGCGTCGCGAATGCTGCTGGCTCGACGGGTCACAGGTGGTAGCGGCCGCGTCACCACCGACACCCACGGGGTGAGACTGTTGCGGGAGAGGACTTGGGCGTAGGCCTGGAAGGCACCGAGAGCGCGGAAGTCTTCTTTGGTCAGCACGCCGGGGGTGAAGCCGTTGGCCAGGTCACGGGCGTCCGCCGGTGAGGGTTGGAAGACCAGTCGCGATCGAGCGTTGGCCAGCACGGCACCCCGGTGCTCCCGCAACTGGCCGAGTTCCTGGTGGGCGATGGTGAACCCGACGCCGTAGCCGCGTGCGGTTGCCAGGGCGTCAGCGAGGTCACCGAGCCCGGCGATGTAGTCCTGGACTTCGTCGATGTAGACGTTGGTCGGGGTGCGCTGCTCGGGTGGGATGCTGGTGCGCGCCAGGATGGTGTGCCACAGCTGGGTGGTCACCAGCGAGCCGAGTAGGTGTGCTCCTTCGATGCCGATGGCACCCTTGCCGAGAGCGACCAGCAGCACCTTGTTGCCGGTGAAGACTTCGGAGAGGTCGAATTTCGGGGTTCGTTGGCCGAAGATGCCGCGCAGCGTTGGACGTAGCAGCACGGTGCGTAGCTTGTTCATCAGCGGCTGGATGGCTTGGGCTCGTTCGCCGTCGCTCCAGGCTTCGAAGGTTGCCCAGAAGGTGCCGAGCCCGAGTGGATCTTCGCGTGCTTCTGACTGGACGATGGAGCGGCGGAAGCCGGGGTTGGTCAGCAGCAGCGGCACCATGACGAGTGAGGCGTCACCACGCCGGGCAAGTGTCAGCAGGCTGGCATGCAGGATGTCCGAGGTACGTGGGCCCCAGGAGTCTTCGAAGAGGGTGTGGAAAACGCTCAGGAGTGAGTCGGCGGCCAGTTCCGGGTCACGCCCGACCAGTGGGTTGATCCCGACGGGATGGTCGTGGCGGGGGTCGAGTACCACGATGTCTTCCCGGCGCTCCCGTGGTACCCGGGCAAGGATGTCGTCGACCAGATCACCTTTCGGATCGATGAGTACCGCCCCGCGGCCTGCACGTAGATCATCGAGCAGCAGGTGCGCTATGACGGTGGATTTGCCGGTGCCATTGAGCCCGAGGAGGTGAGTGTGCCGCAACGCATCATCTTGGGGTTGAGCGATGGGACGGGTGACACCGCGACGGGCGGGCTCGGCGGCGTCACCGAAAGGCCGCCCGTGCCTGGGGTGTGCCGCGGCCGCTGGCAGCAGTTTCGGGTGTCGGCGTGGCAGCGCTGGAAGTTCGTGATCGGTGTCGCCAACGACCGGCCAGCCGGTGAGCGCGACCAGATCGTCAACCGACAGCCAGAGCGGCCAGAAGAACGGCGAGCGAAATTCGTTGACGTGACGACGACCGCAGCGCCGGGCACTGATCCGAACTCCGGGAACTTCCAGCACCCGGAAGCATGCGGCCGTCGCGGAGAGCAGTTGTTTGGCGCGTGCTGGGTGTCCAGCCCGGACAGCGATGCGCAGTGCGCAGCCGAATCCGTACTGGCCGAACTTCCCCTCGATGACAGTGCGACTGATGCCGTCGATGACGGGTGCTTGTTTCGGGGCGGTGCGCGGTCCGAGGATCAGCTGAAGCCGAAGCACGTCGCTCGCCGCGGTCGAGGCAAACACGTCGAACAGTTGCCGGGTGACTTGTTCGATACTGGCGACGTCGTGCCGCAACGGAACCGTGCGCGAATGCGCTGCGCTCACCGATCGCGCCTCCTCAATGCTGATGTCGGAGAACACCGAGTTGGTGGGGCGCAGGCTGACGTCCGGCAGATGCGCACGAAACAGGGCACGTAGTTTGGGCAGCACGGGTTCGTCGGCACCGATCCGCCAGGCGGCGGTGTGGTCGCGAGCTACCGCTTCCAGGACGATCCGCGGTTGTCCCGGGATCGTCGCCAGCCCAAGCAGCACCGCCAGAGTGTCGGTGGGGGAGACCGGTGCGTCGAAGCCAATCGCGCGCCGGTGCAGCGGCTTACTCATCCGCAGACTCCTGATGGTCGCCCGTCGCACTGGACTCGGTCGTGTCTTCGTCGTGAGCGGCACGCGCTTCGGCTTCGGCCTGCGCCTGTGCCAGGTCGAGCAATGCCCGCCCCAGTCTTTTCACGTCAACCGGGCGGCGGCGGATACCGCGCACGATGAGGCGCCCCGGCTGGTGCTGGCGTCCTTTCGGGTGTGACTTCGCGTACTGCTTTCCGCGAGAATCTTTGTATGTTCGAGACATGAATTTCCTCCTTCCTCCCTTATTGAGGGCGCACTAAAGATGCCTGCATCACATCCGCTTGGTAGCTGATGGTTAATGCACATGTGCATCACGTTGATTTGTTTCTAGTATCTAATGCATGAATGCATTAAGCAATACAGTTTGTGAATTCCACATCACCGAACGGCGCGTGGAGTACCGAGGTCAACTGCGACGGAATACTCATCGAATCTTCGCCTGACATGGCGGACGCGGCAGCCGAGGGCCCGGGGCATTACGGCGCCCGCCACGCCAGCCTGTCTGGATGAACGTTCACCAGCCGCGCCAGTAGCGAAACCCGAACCAGAGCGCGGTACCGGTCACCATGACGAAGGCCAGGATGCAGAGTGGCAACCAGATCGCTTCGAGGATGGCAATGGCGCCGTAGAGTGCCATACAGCCCAGGAGGATCGCACCACAGGCCCGGGCGATCTTGCTGACGATCCCCTCGTAGTCGTCATTCATGGCAGCTACCTACGCTTCTTGTGCTTGGGCCAGCGGATGACCCGGGCGTGTTTGGTGTGGGCTCTCGCTTGTGCCGGGGTCAGGTACCGGAAGCACAACGGGCAGAACGGCATGGGGCTGCGAAGGCCATGGCCTTTTGGCATATCTGTCACCGGCTCTCTACCGAGCGTCGGCGTGGCGAAGCTGGCTTCTTCGGTTTCGGGTGCGGTTTGGGCGCAGGCCGCCTGCCGACACATCGCACGCACTGACAGAAAAGGCGGTGGGGCGCTGTCATGACGTCACCAAGGTGTCGGAGCGAGTCTGAGCCGGTGCGTCGGGTGCGGGCACACGCCGGATCTCTTCCAACAGTCCGTGGTCGTAGCCGTACTCGATGCAGTCGGTGACGAAACGTCGCTGGTGGATCGGGAACCGCCCGATCAGGGCCATGAGCTGGATCTGCCCGATGAAATCGTGGTGCAGCAGTGTCCAGGGCAGCGAACCCTTCGGGAAGCCGTACTTCTCAGCCTGGTCGAGCTGCCAGAGCGCAAGCTCGGTTTCGTCCGCCAGGCCGAAGCTGAGCCCATGCTCTATATGACTGACGTCGTGCCAGAACCGGAAGCGGACATTGTCCTCCGGGTCGAAGAAGATCGAGGTGTCGCAGAACAGGTTGGAGATCGGCAGCGGGGTGCCGTTGGCGGTGCTCTCTTCATACGCGCCGCGCAGCTGCTGGTAGGTGCTGGGTGCGTCTGGGCAGGCTTCGTAGCTGAAGCCGACCCGGGCAGCGGTTTCGCGGGCCTGCTGTTGCACAAATCGGGTCAGGTCGTCGCGGGCGAGCATGATTTCCAGCGCCAGCGCCGGACTGCCCGTAGCCTTGGGTTTGGACATTGCCATTCTCATCTCTCTCTTAGCCAGGAGTTGTGGGGTGCTGTCCGAAGTCCTCGGAGGAGAGACAGTGGCGACTGCTCTCCTCCGAGGCACCGAGCCGGTGGATCCGGACAGGTAGTGCGGGCTCATGCCGTCGCGTTTTGACGGTGCCCTGACGAGTTCGGATGATTCAGCGGGACTTCCGCTGCTCGGTCATGGCGTGCGCGACCATCCGCCGGTGAGCGGCGAAGGCTTCGGCGTCCAATGCCTGCTTGACGCGGATTGCTCGCGCCTGCATTCCTGCTTGCCGACGCTCGACGGCCTGCCGGTGTGCGGTGGAGCGGAACAGCCCGCCGCTCACCATGGAGGCCAGGAATGTGCCGACCAGCCAGACGAAGACACCGATAGTGCAGATCGTGAAGACGGCAACCATGGCGATTTCACTGGAAGCGGGCGATCGCATTGGCAGCGCCTAGGGCGTAGGCGTTGAGGCAGGCCTCGTAGTACGCCTGCCCACCCGGGGCGACTTGCATGAGCTGCTCGGCAGCTCCGACCAGCGTCCCGATGTTGTTCAGGGCGCTGTAGGTCAAACCGGCGCGCACGGTGTCAGTGGTGTACGCCACCGCACCGCGACCGACCACCAAGTCGGTGCTCTTCTTGACCTGCTTGGACACGCCGCGACCGAGCGGCTGGCCGGTCAGGGCAGTTGAGCTGCCGGTACCGCCGAAGAGGGAGAGATCTGAAGCCATGTTCCGGTTCTCCTTACAGACCAGCTGACCGCCGACTTCGCCGGCTGATGAAATCGCTGACCTGCAAGCGACGCTAGAAACCGAGCGGATGCGACGCGAGAGCCAAAGACGAAGTTGGAGCGAAACGCGCGCAAAGTTGGAGTCCCACCCTGCAGAATCCCTTCATGAGGGGGCAGCCGACCGACACTGAGGACCCGGAGGAGATCCGCCGTGAGTTGCTCTACCTCCGCAAGGGCCGGGGCTACACAGGCAAGCGTCTGGCCGCGTGCCGAGCACTACGGCAGGTACTCGGCGGGCTCGACCTGCCAGAAGCTGTCTTGCGAGAGCGACTAGTTTTCGCAATCTGCTCACTCCGCGACCCAGATGCCGATGTACTACTGGCTGTGTACGCGCTCGGGGAGGAAGTCGCTGGCGAATCGAGGCTGCAACTGCGCCGCGACGCCTACGGCAAGGCGCACGGGATTGGGCGCGAAGCAGTCGCCGACCGAGACACCAAGGCTGTCGACCGGCTGCTCGTCCAGCTGATCACCGGGTGGTACCCGAAGTCGCCGTTGCCGCTCCGAGTCCCCGAGTCGCACAACGCGATCGTGATCGCGAGCATCCATACGCGGACGATCGTCGAGAACCGGCGGCACGTCGAGACGAGACGTTGGATCCGCTTCATGGCCACCTTCGACGGCGCCGAGTACGTGGCGATCGCGAGCCCGAATGCTGAGCCCGCATATGCGGGCGATGGCGTCCGAGTCCAGGTCGTCCCGGTCGAGAACGGGTACGTCCACAGATTCTGGTTCCCGGAGCCGCTAAACCGCGGCGGGCTGTACACGCTGGAATCACGTATAGAGAGTGATCCGAACGATGACCGTTGGCTTACCGAGGACAGTATGGCGTTCCATGAGCCGACCAGATCGGCCCGCTTCGAGGTGGTATTCAAGGGTGAACGGCCAGACATCGTGTGGCAGTTCAGCGGACTGACCGATGTCGAGCGACCCGGGCGACCGTCCGCTGACCGTGTACTCCAGGCTGATAAGAACGACGCGGTCCGTGTGACATTCCATGACCAGCACGGTGGCTTGTGGTGTGGCGTGGCATGGCGCTCGGCATTGTAGTGCGCCCGGGCGACAGAGTTGTGGATGAAGACTAAGGCGGCGCGACATCGCATGGCAAACCGCTTACCAGCACGTAACTCTCGGACACGCCAGGCTAATAAAGGGGCCACGCAATGAGCAGGCGCGATTTGGGCATCGCTCTTCTCAAGTATTGCGGCAGAACGGCGGTCGTATTTGGCATCACACTCATCGCTTTAGCTGCATCAATTTATGCTAAAACACCGGTCGCGAGGGTCTCGAGTGGTGGTCCAGATTACCGCATCGCCGCGTTCGCGCCAGCCGCATTAGGTATTGTGTTAGCAAGTGTTGGAGCATGGTTAGCGAGTCGTGCGCGGGCAATGGAGTATTTCGAAATACAGGACGGGCTTCAAATACAAGGGATCCCAGACGTTGATGCGCCAAATGAGGACGTCGAATCCCCTTACTCCTCCCGCACAATATCCGTCGCACTTGCCGCACTTATCAAGGTCGATCGCATCAATGTAAGAGTTCATGATCGCGCGGAATTAACCGAATACACAATAGAACACAACGTCCAGCGTCAAGTCAATATGGAAAGAGTGGTACAAAGACTCAATACTGCAAAGACGGGCGCGGACGCGAGGGGCCCATTATTTGCACCTAAAGAGCCGCCCTTGGAATGGCTATATCCGCTGCTGCGGCATACGAAGGGCCAGGCACTAAGTCGAACAGACTTCATGATAGACGGAGTCTCGGCAGATACACTTCCATCCGAGCAGAACATTACTGTTACATCGATGATCGTTCGACGCCTCTTCCTCCTATGTATTCCTCGCGCATCCGCAGAAGAGGAAGAACTTAATCTGTTGCGCGAAAGTCTGGCGGTGTGTGAAAGTAGAGAACCCACCGCTGTAAGGACGTTCGAAGATCTCGTAACGCGTCTTCAAGATCGATGGAAACAACTCGACGGTGCAGAGGCCCTCCAAGACATGGCAGTACTCGAGTCTGTACCGGCGAATCGCCGGCTGTTTCTGATGTTGATGCGGCACCTTGCCACGTACTACGTGGTATGGATGCAACTGCCCGGACCGCGTTGTCGCATAGATTTGTCGTATCATGAGTCGCGCCGCTATTTGAACGTAGGCCTCTCCGGAAGGATCCGTAGATATATGGGGGTACCAAATCTTAGGTATCGCATCCGAGTTCCCGAGGCAACGGACGCTGCTAGTTATCATTTCCAAGCGATGGCGCCGCCCGATACATATCTTTTCGCCGGGAACGTGAGGCTACCCTCTGAATCGAGAATGCGTACGGCAGCGATAACCAACATTGGCAACGATCTTTCAAGAGAGGCGCAAGCTGGAACCAATCAAAATAGTGCATCTGCAACAAGACCTGGATTGCGAGTCATCGCAAAGATGGCACAGGCAAGTGTTGTGTCTGTCCATTTTCATGCGCGCCAGCTTCGCTCAGAGATATCCCCCCACTCGGTGGATGAGCGTGGAGACGAGCGCAAGCGAGCTAAGGGTCTCTACCTCGACCTTGCCTTCGTGCCGATTCCGCCCTCGGCAGAGTCGGCCATTCTTGGCCTCTCTGTCTACTTGGCTCTAATCTGCTCTGCGATTGCGTTCTATCAGGATCGGCTCTTTAAGCACGGCGAGCCAGGCACGGCAGGAACGGTGGTTCTCGGCATACCTGTACTTCTCTCCGCGTGGGTCGCGTCTCGATTCGACTACACAGGGCTTCGTCGCGCAACACCGGTTCTAATTTCAGAAATGGTATCTCTAACGTTTGTAGCAGTCTTGGCCGAGGGTATCATGTTGTTCAAGGAGTCAAAGAAAAGCTACGAGACAGACAGGTTTCCATCTGTATTATACGATTGGCTCCATCTTGTAGGGCATCCTTGGTGGATGCTTGTATGGGTACTTTCAATGGCCCAGGTCGGCTATGTGATAGTAACGTTCGGTAGTCGTCAACGTAGGTTTCGGCGAGCTATGCGAACTGCCGGACACACGAACTGATACATCTTGAAATGCTTGATCAACATCAAACTTAGGAGTATAAGTGACTAAAGAAGGGACCGCTCAGACGGACGACAATGGAATTGTCGCGATAACCAACGCGGACGATGGCAGCAGTGAAGGAGTGGAGCGCAACAAGATAAAACTCGAAAACAATGGCATATACGAGGAAATCACGCGAATAGAGCAAGAGGACATGTACCCGGCGTACAGGGACGATGACGATATCGAAACGACCCTTCCGTCACACATATCACTAACTGGTGAATTATCCGGTGACCTCGTTGTCGAGTCTCCCGCGACGCCACCGGAGTTTAGGACCTCAGAAATAATTCGGTCGGAGGCCCTCGAGAGAGAGTTCCTTTCGTTGCTGAGCGCGGTGCGAAAAAATCGATAGGCCGCCAATAAGAGGCCAGAGTGAAGCTTGTCCCTTCGTGAACGCGGAAGGGTGGTCCGGGTGTTGCGGCTGTAGTGAGGTTGGTGGACCAGCAATTCGAGTGTGCGCGCCCCATCTATGAAAGGTATGGCAGCGATTATGAGATCGGCACTGTCGTCTCGATGGTCTCGTAGCTGCCCGTCCCGCTATCGACGTTGAAACTGACGTTCAGCAAGGTGGTACCGGCCTGCAGTGGATCGGCCAGCACGATCTGCCCAGCCAGCCGCTGGCCAGAGGATAGGTAAGGTCCATCCCACGTGCTCAGGTTCTCATCTGCGGTGTAATGGGTGCCGTGGTTGTCGACCGCAAGGAAGTTCTCTAGGCCAAAGTCCATGTCAGTGTCGGAATCATTCACCACCCGGACCGACAAGCGCATCAGCTTTGGATGATCGGGATCGGGGACGACGCGTTCGACAACCAGTTGGAGATCGTTGGTCGATACCGACCACGGTCCAGTCCTGGACACCGTCGAGGGGCTGGAAGACGTGGGCTGCGTCGTGCTGGACGGCGACGGCGCGGGTATTGACGTCGAAGACTGCGCCCGCGCGGTCGCTCGGGGCGTGCTGGGTCCGGGTTTCGTCGTTCGAGGGGTTTCTGTGACGGTCACCGTCGATGGAGCGCCGGTCGTGGCCACAACCGGCGGAAAGGTACTGACACCTGAAGCCCGATCCGTGCCACCAGTGCGACCGAAGACAAGGCCGATGATTACCAGTACGAGGCCGCCCATGAACATCAGGGCACTGAAACTGTTGACGACGAACCCCTTGTCACCCCACTGCCCACTACTGGTCTGTGGGCGCTCTGTCAACCGGTCTCGACCGACTTGGAAAGCCATCAAGATTGACGCCGCTATTAGGAAGAGCCCTGCGATTAGGAGGATCCAGCCGATCGTCGTCATGTCGCCGCTCCCGTCGCGTGCAGCTGACCGTGGCGTTGCCCAACGTCCGTACCCTCCGTGAGCGCACTGGCCTCAGTCAGGAAGCCTTCGCCGACCGGATCGGCATGCACCGTACCTACTGGAGCGCTATCGAGCGTGGCGAGAAGAACCTCACCCTGAAGTCGGTCGAGCGCATTGCAGAATACTTCGAGCGGGAGGCAGTGGAGTTGCTGAGGTGAGGGTGGCAATGAAAACATCTGCGGCTCAACGCCACTGACCGCTCGCGTCGACAGGAGTCTCGCCGGACGTGGATGGCCCCCCGTCGTCCGCCCGGGCATCGCGGGGCTCTTGTCGGTCCTGGCTATACGAAGGGGACGCCCCGGAAGCGCGACGTAGGTGGCCGTGTAGGACCTTGACAACATCAAGCCGACAAGCCATAGTTGTCGACATGATGGTTTCACGCGAGCGAAGGGCCACCAGGTCGAGAGTAGACGGACGCGATGGCCTATAACCGCACAACCCCGCCTGATGCATCTGCGAAGCTCCGCGAACTCACGACCGAATTGACAGAGTACCGGGCTGCCTCTGCGCAACTCGCCCGGCAGTTGGGAGAGGCCGTCGCCGCATGCATAGATGCGGGTGCCACGTGGGGTGAAGTGGGCGAGATTCTCGGAATGACGAAGCAGGCGGCCCGTCAACACTGGATTCACGCAGTTCAACGACATGAGGGTGCGTAGTGTCAGCGATAGCGGCGAAGGTTAACCCACTCGGCGTGAATTTCGGACTCTACTGGTTATCGCGAGCTGTATCCAGTTTCGGTCATTCTATGATGGTCGTCGCGATTCCCTGGCAAGCCTATCTCCTGACAGGATCAGCTTCCGATACGGCTTGGGTTACTGCTACGTCGGTTCTTCCTTATGCGCTTGTGGGAATTTGGGCGGGCGTCCTTGCAGATCGAACACCGCCTAAGAGCCTCATGGTCCTTACCGAAGGAGTTTCCTCAGTTCTCATCGCGATCCTGACGGTGTCCGCGTACACACACGTCACCTCGATACCGGTCCTCGCGGTCATTGCTTTTGCCGTCGGCTGCTTGACGGTTGCATTTGACGCTTCCAGTGCAGTGATGCTTCCACGTATGGTGCAGACCGACGATTTGCCCTCCGCAAATGCCCGAGTTGAGGGTGTTAGTGCCTTTACACGGATCATTGGGCCGAGCGCTGCAGGCGCGCTGCTTGGTACAGTCGGGGTGCCCGTGGTGTTCATGACGCACGCCTGCACGTTGGCACTTGCCACGATAGGGAGTCTACTGCTACGTGCTCAGCCCACCGCCGGTAGCAAGCAGTGCGGTGAAAGCCCCGGACGCTCGGCATTGGTTGGCTTAAGGTACGTGCTGCGTGATCGAACTGTTTCTCGTCTCACTCTGTCGTCAGCGAGTCTCGCCTTTGCAACTGGCACCGTTGGGGCAATGATGATCCCGTTGTTTCGAGGCATAGGCGACTACACGGGGTCTCAAACGGGTTTGATTTATGCTGCCGGCGGCTTAGGATGGCTCATTGCCGCGGTTCTGATCGCGAAGACAAGGTTCTCGCGCCAGGTGCCGGCGCCGGTCGCAGGAGCAGCAGCACTTTCGGTTGTCGCTGCCGTTGCAACTCCTGCCGTCCTGAATCCGATAGCAAGTGGCGTTGGGACCGCGCTGTTGGATGGTTCCGTCTATTATGTACTGATTGCAACGATCACGCTGCGCCAGATCATCGTCCCGCGGGATCTTTTGGGTCGCGTCCACTCGACAGCTCGTTCGTTGGCAAATCTGGGAAGCCCACTTGGGGCCGGCATCGCAGGGGTCGTCGCCGCTGGGTTGGGCCCGCGCGGCTCATGGCTGTTACTTGCCCCGATGGCCATGGTCGTCACACTCGTGATGCTTGCCCGTGCAGTGAGACTAGGAAAAACTGTATCCGTTTAGCTATCCGCGTTTCGCGATAGTGATATAGCGAAACGACTGAGGCCGAATAGGAGACTGGTCCCAGTCAGCGAATTGCTCTACATGCTCGAAGCCAGCCAGCTTGGCAAGCAGCACCATCTCCGAGGGCCATACGTAGCGAACCTTCCACGGAAAGAATCGTAGGCCGCGTTCTGTTGCAACTATCCTTTGCAGATCAATCTGCTGTGAGATCGTGTCGACGCGGCTGGCTTCTAGGATTACTCTATCGGGCTCGATATCCCACACTTGAAAGCGCTGGCCACGGTCCCATAGCTTGGGCTCTGGAAGGGACACCTGAACGATGAAGCACCCGGAAGATGCCAGTCTTTCATGTGCTGATTTCATGCATTGGAGCTGACGACATTGTGTCTGAAGGGCCGAGAAGCTGTTGAACAATGTATACACGCAATCGAACTCACCGACTGTCTCTGGAAGATCAGCCATGTCGGCGAGAACACCGCGGACCCCAATTCCGGATTCTTTTGAACTCAGTACGTCGAGCATCCTCTCGGAGACATCGACTCCAACTACGGTCGCTCCAGTCTTGGCTAGCGGCACTGCAACCCGTCCGGTCCCGATACCCAGCTCGAGATATCGCGGGGCCGACAAGGATGACAAGAAAGCGACCGCTTCGTCCGTGTCGCCTGGGTCCCCTCCAAGGGCATCGTAATCATCGGCAATCGAGTCACCGTATCGCGCGTCGTCAAAGTTCACCTAGCAGTCTCCTCATCCAAAAAGGCGTGAGCGAGCAGGTCGTCCGCCAATGCAGGAGCCCCAAACTGTGCCGCAGATCTCACGAGCGCCCCGACGCTCCCATCGAGAGCTGACTCTGATTGCATAACGAGGTTCATGCGCTCGACTTCATCAAGCGAAAGGTGATGCCATGCCGCATATATGAGTCTGATGGCCTGTTCACTAGAACGGGTGTGCGCTATCGCGTCGACGGCGAATTGCAACGCCTTACCTCGATCGATCTGTGCCAGGCTTCGAAGCATGGTCAGCTGAACGCGATTCTCCGCACTGGTCTTTATCGGAAGGCGAATGCCATCGGCAGTATACGTGTGCTGATAGATGCCATCCCACTCGGTTCTCACTACAACGGTGACAGTTGGCTTCGAGAGATGGAGATTCCGATGGACGAACCGAGGACCGCTCTCAATCTGAAGTACGGTTCCCGGGCCGATTCGATCAGCTTTGGTGGGACTCAATTCGCCGAGCAGGTGTGAGCCAGACCCGTCAACTTCAAACTCGAACTTCTGATGTGCACAGGTGCCATCGGTGACGATAAACGCACCGCTGAACGCGTGATCGTGGATGGCGGTGCTGACATCGATGTGAAAAAGTGCTTCGATATAAAACTTTCTCTGGCGATCCTCGTAGAGAGTGACGGCAGGATCACCTAAACCACCGCCATCTCGCTGTGGAGCTACCTCTCCAAGGTGGCACTTCACCAACTGGACTAAGGCGTCATGCTGAACCGCTTCTAGATCGTGACGACGCTCAGCCAACAGTTGTGCAGCCATAGTGCCAAAAGCATCGGGACCATCATCGGGTGCCCAGTCCTTGGACAGTTGGCGACCAAGAATACATGCCTCTTCCCATATAGCGTTCACTTCTTCACCGGCAATCCTAGACAGAAGGCGCCAACGTTGATGATGGGCTCTGGTGCGAACCTGGCGACGGCTGAGTTTGGCGGATGCTCGTTGACAGCAACAGCTGTCGCTGCAAGACCCAGAGCAGTGGCAACTAGGTAGAGCGTTTGAAGGACCGCACCAGCATCACGATTGACGAGTTCAAGGACATTCTGCTCATACTTCCACGCGACGCGGCGGGTAGCTGCTGCTAGATAGAGAGCTGCGGCCGGCGTATCGCTTCGCATTGCAGCCGGATAGGTTTGTTCCAGGAGAACCCGCGCTGGCTCCCGCCCACCCGGAACGATTGTGAGCCCGCGGCTGGGAGCGTCCACCCAGTAGATTCCGGGCTCAAGTCCCTCAACACGATCGACAAGGAGGAAGAGCTCAATCGGATGACGTCCGCCTGCTGACGGCGAGACTCGATGCTGAGCTTGCTTCTCAGCAGGTCCGATCGACTGCGCATCAAAGACACTTAGCGCCAGGAGGTCGGCAATCCTACCCAAAGGAAGGGGGATGTCAGCGAAGTCCCTTCTGCTGCGCCTTCGAAAGAGCGCTCGAATGCCGGCAGGAATCTCGATATCGGCAGGCAGTGACGTCGTCGGGGAACCGAGGCTGCCAGACCATGGCTGGGGAGGAAGAGAATGGAGATCCGCCTTGCGGCCATGCGGCAGGACCGCATGTCCAATCATTTCAATGGCGGTCAGGTCGCTTGAGGTGCGGTCTCGTGTGAGGAGGCCGAGCTGCTCCAGTCGTTGTGCAACGGGCGCCAGCTGGTCCGGGCTGATGTCGAGCGCGGATGACAGTTGTTCGAGCGTCGACGGGGTCGATGCAGCGTTCAAGATTGCTAGCAACAGTTCGGAGGCCGGGACAAAAGTGCCGTGCCAGCCGTCGCTAACCATGGGACCGTGCTCGGTTCCCACGGTTACGAAGTTGCTCGTCAGCGCTTCCTGGTTACTCATGTGTTATTCCTTCCCGGTCTGGATGTCCTCTGGAGCAGGCGGCACCCCTGTGCATAAGAATCGATCAAGCACCGCTCGTCTAACCCTGATTGTCTCTCCGGTTCCGCTAGCCGCCATTTCTAGCACGGTAATCCGCGGCCTTTCGATTGCTTGTGAAATCAGGTCGACCTCCTTCCATAAGGAATACCCCGGAGCGACTCCACGGTTCGGAGTATCTGACCCGATGCGAAATGTGACCCCGGCATGGAAAAGAAGATTTGCCATCATTATCATGTTCTCCCACGCCGCTTCGACAACCTTCCGTGACGATCGCAGCGTCGAACGTACATTCTGGGGAACGCCATCGAATGACTTGGCTTCGAGCCACGCATGGAAGACAGACAGCGTCGGACATAGTTGCGCCAGCCGGGCTCGATTAATGATGTCATCGATTTCTATCTTGGTAAATCCCGCTGACCAGCGTTGGATAAGTTGAGGAATCGCATGAGGAAGAGGTTCGATGTAGCCAAGAACGCTCGTAATGTGCGCAACTTCATCAAGAGCTGGTATCGCAGTCAATAGCGCATCAGCGCCTGGGTGTATGGTTATCGTCAAGCCGCGGCCGACGGCCTGCTGACATAGCCACGGTATTTGGGTCGAGGGAAACGAACTATATATCTTGATATGGCTCCATGAGTTTGGCAGTGAGTAGATGATCCGCTTAAGGTCATCATCGTCATGCCATGGCCATGCGGTTCGGAGTGTACTGTAGGGTGCGTCGAATACTCGACCGCCACGTTGGACCTGGAGAGATCTACGGGTTGGCCAGCAATCGGACTGGAGATCGGTCGCGAGCCCAGTCGATCCCATGTCCCGAACGGAGGCGATGCCGTATCTGAGGAGTTCTTCTTTGTCGCGGTCGGCGGCATGGACATGAGCGTCCTCCAACGCGCCGATCGAGACGTACTCGCCAGGAGCGTCGGCAAGTGCCGAAGCCCCTGGCGTCCTACGCGAACTCACGTCCATGAAAGCGCTTCGATCCGTTTCAAGGCTGGAGCCGGCCAGTCATCAAGCTGAACATCCAAACCTGCAACATGCCGGTTGACCGCGAATACTGCATGATGCCGATAGATTGGTATGATCCACCCAGCACGTATTGCTCGTGATTCTATCTCTGCTAGCGCGCCTTCTGCGTAATTACGCTCTTCGACGAACTCCCAATATTTACGCGCAACCGATTCTGGAAGCATCCAGTCGAGAATATTCTCGCCAACCCAAGCCCATAGTGTGTTTGAGTGGGCGTACGCTCCGCACCAGATCAAGTCGGCACCGATACCTCGGGTGACTCCATGCCAGTATGTATGCCAGTCGGGTACGACGACATCTAGGTTGATTCCTACCCGTTCGCGCAGCGTGTCGGCGAGCCAACGACCGCAACGCGTTGCCCGCGCGGTCGGCTGGACCATCATGGATGCGCTCTTTGGCAGATCGTTCGGTTCACATTTGTCAGTCGCTATCACGGTGGTGGGACTCAGCGTACATGTTGCCCCAATTCCCTGGAAACAGAATTGCTGAGCAAACGAGTCGCGCGGGATGGCGCAACTCAACGCCCACGCCTCAGCAGTAGTTAATGCTGAATCGATCCCGCGCCTTAAAAGCGACACGTTGGCGGTATCACCATGTCGCATCAAGTATTTCGATTCATCGACGTACTCATTCGTCTGGAGGGCTGCGATGTGTACCGTTTCCGCCGCGAGGTGTTTTAGCAGCTCAGCCCGTGTACTCAGTTGGACGAGGCGGATAGTTGAAAATTGGTGTGGTGCTGAAGTGATTTGGTTCGATTTCAGTATGAGTGACGCCTCGTCATTCGCATCCACCTCGAATCGACCTCGTCCCTTGACGGCTGGGTACCAATAACCACTTCCATTGATATGGAGCGTTAGATCGGATGTGAAGATGCTGGTGACCATGTCCGGATGAGCTAGCGTGAAGCGCAGAGATCCGCTCATGGTCTTCGACAGCACCCGGCCCCAACGGCCACGCGGAAAGTCATCTTCGGCAGCGGCGACATATTCCACGCCGAGTTCGTCCTCAGGGATAGCAATCCACGATCTCTCATCGAACGGTTCAACTCTGACGTGGGTCGCGGAAGACCGTCCAGATGCCATCAAAGGTGGGTCATGCAGCAGTTCACACACGGCTCGTTCAATGCCAGTCATCGGACCATTGGCGTCCTTGCGCGGCAAGTTCGGCAGCGCGTACGTGAGTAACTGATCGCTTGGGTTCATCATCCACCAGGCACTGGGTGGACATTCAGCTGTGATTCGTCTTTGGGGTGCGTTAGGAGGCCACGCTTGACAGGTTCTTGGTACAGCCGAGGATTCCCGAGGTGGCGGAAGTTTCGATTGAAGCTGACTGGTTGCAATCCTGGAACCAGGACTCGTGCCACGCGCCACGAAGCCCAAGCGGCATCGGCAGTCGTGAGGTCAACGTATAGGGCGTCCAGGCCGACTGCGCTAAGTCGTGCCTCTAGCCAAGAGACTTGAGTCTCCATTGCGAGGGGTTCGCGTTCGATTTCGCTGTCTGGAACGGGTTTCGAATCCCCCTGGCGAACAAAGGAGATGGCATCAAGTCGGTCCTCGCGACAATAGTACGTGAAATAGTCAGACATTGTTTTCAGGTCATCCGCGGACTTCGGAACCGGCTGACGCTTGAGCCATTGAACTATGCCGTCTCGCACTTGTCCAAGTTCGCTTAAAGCGCCCAATATTGCTTCGGTGTACGTTAGGCCAGCCCGTGCAGAGTGCGCGACCAATGGATAGGTTTGACTGTGGCGGTCAATAGAGGAGACGAGCACTGCAGGTATTCCATTGTCCGTAGTGATGTCTTTGCAGACGATGTCGATCCCAGCGTCGAGATATCGTTCGTAGATGATGCGCGCAATATTTTCCTGTGGCAGCGAGGTCACATCAAGTGACGGAACGGTCAGCTTGTTTTCCCAGAAGATTACAAACGCATCTCTCTCAATAATTTCAATCAGTGCGTTCCGCTGTGCCATTGCCAGAGAGGTTCCGGCTGCGAGCCCCGTAGAAATCGGTCGAAACAGAAGTTCTTCCCGTTTGCGGACCTTGAAAGGTAAGTAGACGGCGGCGGCCGGAACCCATATGGGCAGGCCGTTGGAGATCAAATTGGCAACAACCCAGTCTATTTCCGTGGCTTCAGTGTATCGGGATAGCGATCTTGGAAGAGCCAGTTCGCGATCAGACGCTAGTTGAATATCGGATGGGTGAATAGCTTGTGCTGAGAGATGCGAGAACGTCGACCTTTTCAGCTTGTGCGGAGAGTAAATCGCCGAGCAATACCGTTCTATCGCCTCTCCTAAAGCTGCCATTTTCGCACCAATGACAGTGTCTTTGACTGCCGAGCCAGATGCTTGACCTTCGACTGGTGCGAACTGACGGGTGTCAGTCTTGCCCACGGTTACTGCGTGTGAGAGGCCCTCTGAGACCTCGCTGTCGTTTGCGAGTTCAACGCTACCGACAATCCCGAGGGTCTGGTCTGCGATCCTGTCTGGAGCCACAGCATCAGCCATTGACTTGTGGAGGCCGTCAATACTGCAGCTGGGCGATGGAGGAATTAAATGTTCCTCGAAATTCCGACCTGCGAGTGTATGTGCCGTGTCGAGGCCGGGAAGTGCGCCGAGGACCCATCGTCGGACGATGTCATCAACTTGGGCAGGGTCTACTGTGGTGTCTGAGTCGGTTGTCTGGCCAAGTAAGTCGTAAAGTGGGATTGAAGCGATATCACGCCAAGGATGTCGAGCACGGATCCGGTTTGTAAGACATAACGGACATGTCTGGGTAGCTGGTCGGTGAAGGGCGAGGAGTTTGAGGTCTCTGCTCCAGATTATGGACACGAGCTCCTGATTCTTGATTGCAGATTCGTGCACAATCTCGGTCAGCGACGGTTCATCCTCCAGAAGAAGATTTAGAACACGTATTCGCTTCTTGCCGAGATCTACGATCCGCCGTGCACTCGAGGTGATTGCGTCCGCCGTCGGTCCCTGTTTCTTCTGCTGGCCGGGCAGACTCTGCGTGTCCCGAAGCTTCGATACTGCTTGGTTGATGAACTGGGCGATCCCTTCAGGCACGTCTTTTACCTCGTCGGCGCCCTCTGCGCTGACGGTTGCAGTCGGATGGTCCAGTCCGAGCGCGCCTCGGCTTATCCGGCGATTGCCATACGGCGTGAGGATGTACGCATACGTGTCGGACAGATACAATTTCCAGTCAGTCATGCTGCACTCTGGGTGTTGGTACGGCTGCGAAGCGGTGGCCCAGGCTCATCGAGACTGAGCCTGGGCCACCCTTGTGGTACTGCGGTCACTCCTCGTCCAGCAGTTCGTCTTCGTCTGCGACGAAGTGGTGGGAACCATCGGGGCCGCGGTCGGCAGCACTCGGCTCCTTGAGCTCCTCCAGGAGCTCTTCCAAGTTGCGGTCTGGCATGCGTCTTCACCTCCTCCCGCGTGTGGCGTTGCGCGCTTGTAAGAGTCCGCCGACAACTCAGCGTTGTCAAGACCCCGAGTGCTGTGGCTGCATGCTGCAGGTGTCTGCCGGGCTCACTGGGACTGTCGCGCTCCAGCAGCAGTGGCGATGCGCGCATTGCCGTGGTCGCGCGAACATGTGCAGCCCGCCCGAGTCGACCGTGCGGCTTCGCGACCGCCGTGCAGATGCGGTCGAGCCGCTGTCGGCTTCTACTAGTTAGTCGGGGTCGACAGTGCCGTGGAGGCGGTACCGGTTGGCGGCTCCTTTTGTTTGTCCTTCGAGCACTCCGACAAGCGGGTGTGAAAGGCGTCGAACCAGCTCCACTGATTGACAGAGGGACCAGGCACGCATTTCGCCTGGTCCCTCTGTCAATTCATTGAACGCAGCGGATTCAGGAGGAGCGGCGGCGCAGCGAGGACGCCGGCAGCCCTGTGCGAGTTCAACGGCGGGATGGGAGCAGTTGCATGGCACGGCCACGCGCTGCACGCCGGTCGAAGGTCACCGTGCGCTCGCAGCCCGCGGTCCGACCGAGCTCAGCGATGACGGCATCAGCGAAGTCTAGCCCGTCGGCATCTCGCAGCGCTGCCCGCACCAGGTCGTCTTGACCGACTCGAAGCTCGCGCGCATCCAGGAGGCCTTCCAGCAGCTCGGTGCACCGGGCCGGGCTGACTCTGTAGGCGCGTCGCAGGACCCAGTACAACTCCACGACGGTGACCAGGCTGATGTAACCGGGTTCGGTCTCGGTCAGGTCTTCGATCAGCGCGGACGCGGCAGCTGACTGGTCGGGATCGTCTTGAACGAGATACCGGACGACGACATTGGTGTCGAGACCGATCACCGGGTGTCTTCCGTTGCGGCAGTGGCGATGGCCTCGTTCATCTCCTCGACGCTGATCGGCTGGTCCGGCCGTGGCACCGCGCCCTTGAGATCCCTGATCGAGGCAGCTTGCGGGTGGATCTCGTATCCATCCGCGGTTGGTACGAAGGCGAGTCGGGAGCCTGGCCGTAGGCCGAGGCGAGCCCGCACCTCGGCGGGGATGGTGACCTGCCCCTTGCTGGTGACCGTCGCAGATACCATTCCTCGCTCCTTACAACAGGTAAGGCAAGTGTACCCAAGTGATTGATGTCAGGCCCGGTCAGCCGGAGTTTCCGCCGTGCACACGGCGTCGGGCACGATCAGCTCCGGCGCTGATTGCCGGATGACTCGCTGAAGCCGAGTGTGCGGTAGCCGGGCATGCGGCGCTTCAGTGAGGCGGCGAGGATCGGCACCTGGTGGTCGTGATAGTCATGCACTTCGACCACTTCTTTACCGGGCGAGGCGCGTACCACCCGGCCCGCGCACTGGACGAGCAGGCCGTCGAACGAGACCGGGGCGGCGAGGAAGAGCGTGTCCAGGGCGGGGGCGTCGAAGCCTTCGCCGATGAATGGTGTTGTCCCGACGACGAGTACGCCGTCGCCAGTGTCCGCCTCCGACAATCGGTGGACTGCCTCGCGGCGCTGTGCGGTGCTCATGCCACCTTGGAGAACGATTGCGTCGTGCCCGTGCTTGGCAAGGAGGGCGACGATGTTTTCGACGTGCGCTACGCGGCGAGTGAGCACCAGGCAGTTGCGGCCGTGAGCGGCGGCGTCAATGACGTCGTCGACGATCTGGGTGTTACGGGCTGGGTCGGCTGCCAGTGCACGGTGCACCTCCGCCAGCGCGGCCGTGTCGGTGGGGTCGATGCCGTCGCAGCGGAACGCTGTCTGGTGCAAGTGCATCACCCGTTGCTGGCCCGGCTCGTGGACGAATACGTCGGTAAGGGTTGTCGGTCCCTCGTCGTTCACCGTGTGCCGGATCGGACCGAGCTGCCAGGTGACCAGTTCCCCGAGCCGGTCGCGGCGTTCGGGTGTTGCGGTCAGCCCGAGCCAGTACCGCCCTCGGATCCGCTTGACGGAGTGGTCGTAGGCAGCGGCGGCCAGGTGATGGCATTCGTCGACGACAATGTGTCCGTAGCCGTTGGTCAGCTCCGTCACATCGTCGCGACGAGCCAGGGACGGCAGCATGATGATGTCGACGACGCCGGTGAGCTTGCGCCGGCCGCCGCCTAGCTGGCCGGGCCGGAAACCCAGGAACTCCTCGATTCGGGAGCGCCACTGCTCGGCAAGCGCCTTGCGATCGAGAAGTATGACGGTGGAGGCAGCTCGCTCGGCGATCACGGCGCATGCCATCACGGTCTTGCCCGATCCCGGTGGTGCGACCAGCACACCGTCATCGTGGCCCAGCAACGCGTCGACGGCGGCGGTCTGCCGGGGATCGAGCTGACCGGAGAACGCGACGTCGATCTCGGCTCCGGCGCTGCGCAGATCGGTGATGTCCAAGCGGGAGCCGGCCTCGTGCACGATCTCGGACGCCAAGTGCCGCAGTCCGCGGGGAAGGACCAGATCGCCATCAACGGTCACGTCATACCCGCGCACGAACCGGGGTGTGTTCCAGGTCGACTTGCGCAGCCGCTGCAGCTCGTAGAACTTTGGGTTGGCCATCGATGCCGCATGCTTGAAAGTGGACAGCGCCGCGGGGGTGAGCTGCGCGGGCCTCAGCCGCAGTCCAGCGTCGAGTTCGGCGTGTAGGACGGACGGCAGACGCGGGTGAACTCTGCTTGCAGACGGTCGGCTCAAGCCACGGACGTCGCTGCCGACGGTGGTGGTGCTGGCCTGGTTGGCGATCTTGCTCGCCGCGGAAAGGCTGAGCCGATCCATGGTGGACAGGAAGTCCCACTGATCCTCGTGCGGTTCGAGCGTGGACAGGTCGAGGAACGTCGTCAGCCCGTCCCGTCGGCGTCGCCCCTGCAGCGGAAGGGCGATCAGGTTGCCGAATCCTCCGGCGGGCAGCACATCCTGACTCGGGAACAGCCGATCGTAAGAGCGCAGGTCCATCGCCCCGCGCAGCGTCATGGCTTCGTGGATCAGCACGGTTCCGACCGATCGTGCGGTGGCGGCAGGGATCGTCTGGGCGAAGAAGACCCACACATGTGCCCCCTGCCCGGACTGGGAGATCTCCAGCGCGGCGGGAACCTGCCTGGCTCGGGCCGCTTTGACGTATGCCAGGGCGTCGAGCATCGCTGCGGAGCCGTCGAAGTCTGCGACCAGGAACGCGCACGTGTTGTCTGGGCGCAACGGGTACACACCGACGAACTCCTGGCCCACCAGGTGGGCCCCGAGGACCTCGCTGGTCAGCGGCAGGTAGGACGCGTCGCTGCGGCGCATGCCCTTGCGCCAGCCGCCGCGAACTGCTGGCATCCATCCTGCTGCCCCCGTTCGATTGTTCTCCCATCGCACCGCATACACATCGGTGCGTGGCACGAAGAGGCCGGCGAACAGGCGCAGCTTGTCCGCGACAGCGGAAGACATGGTGACCATGCCTGGAGGATCGACGGTGGCGGCCAGTTGTTCCGGAGCCGGCGTGACGTCCTGGCCGCGGAGGTCCAGCAGCCGGGCCAGTCGCAGGTTCTCCGAGCGCAGACTGTCCCGCTCACGGATGAGCTGGGCGACCTCCTGCTGCAGCTGATGCGTCGACACTCTGGAGATCGTCGCACGTCAATGGTCTACAAGCGGGCGGTTGGGGTGCTCATCGGTAAGGAGACGGTAGGCTGGCCGATCCCACGTACGCTGAACCCGCTGTCCGCCCAGACGGCACTCGCTTCTTTCGACGGCAACGGCTGCTTGGCGCGTCGACGCTGCTCGCTACGTCATCTGTCAGGCAACGCACGTTGTCGAGCTCATGCTCACCACCCATGATCGGCAGCGAGGAGGCCGTCGTAGTCGTGCCGATCATCTGCCCCGGCGCGAACGCTTGTTCTCGTGGGTCGGTACGCGCTACCTCGGCTGGCCGTGGCGGTTGCGCACGTGCAAGCCGTGCTCGCGCAGGCGTGCGCTGACTGTCTTGGCGCTGGCGCCGACAACCTGCCCGACCCGTGCAAGCGAGAGCCCGCTCTCGTACAGTCGGATGGCTTCCTGAATCTGCTCAGTGGTCAGGCCCTGCTTGCGTATTAGGACGCCGTGTCGCTTCAGGACGGTGCTCACCGTTCGCCGATCGATGCCGAACTGGCCACCGAGCTGATAGACCGTCGCCCCACCGCGATAGCCGTCGATGAGCGCCTGGACTTGCTGCACGTCGAGTTGGTGGGCGGTCGCTGGTCGACGAGCTGTCAACGCCGTCGGAGGGGGAGATCCGGGTTTCGGCAACCTACGCAGCAGCGCCTCCAACGCCCTGACCTGCACAGATTTCTTGTAATGCGCTCCCCGGACCTCCACCCAGTTGCTCTTGTCGAAAGTGCAGATCGACGCTTGTGAGGCCGTCCGAGAGGGCGGCCTCAGTCGGTTCCGGGCGTGGACAACCCTGGGCTGACCAGGAGTTTTGCTGGCATCAGCATGTGGTTCGAGTAGGTTCTCCTTGCTTCGCCGCCGGAGCGGTTCTGCTACGGCGACTTGGGTTGCCAGGTCTCATCCTGGTTGGGTGATGCTGGCGAAGGGCTCGTCGAGCTCGGTGCGGATCTGGCCGGGTTCTGGGCTGAGGAAGATCCAGACGAAGATGGGCGGTTGAGTTGCTTCCGCACCGTGGCCAGCGCATCGGTGTAGGTGGCGTGGACGTCTTGCAGCTGGGCACGGACGCGTGCTATTTGCAAGGCGGCGCGGTGTCCCCCGGTCTGAACACGGGATCCAGGTAGGAGGCCACCAGTGCCATCTGCTCGTCGAGGTCTGCTTCGCAGACTGCCTCCAGTCGTTCTTTGCGCCGCCAGGCCGCCCATTTGGTCTGACCGACTTGTCCGTAGCCGACGACGTAGGGCGCGATGGGCTCGAGGGTGACGCCGCGGTAGCGCGCCACGGCTCGTGCGGAGCGGAGCAGTTCGTCAGTGTCCGTGCCCTGCCGGGCGAGCTGGACGATGTCGACGTAGTCGCGCCATCGGGTGCTGGTGATGCCCCGCTCGAGGATGGTCACGCCCTTCTCGGCGATCGTGGTCTCTGGCGCGTAGCCGAGCAGCTTGATCGGGTCGCCCAGGACACGGTCGATATGCACCTTGCGGGGAGCGGGCACGATCGGATCTCCGGTGGAGACATCCCACGCAGCGGCGCCGTTCCACGGCCCGATCGACACACCGACCCGCACACGGAATCCGGGGTAGTCGGCGTGCTCGCGGATCACCTGCACGCTGATCGAGTTGAGATCGAACACCACCCCGTCATCGGTCTCGACGGCGGCGATGTCGTGAACCACTGCGATGAGGTGCTCAAGTGTGACGTCGGCACCGATGGCGTTCGCATCGGCATCCTTGGTCGGGCGCCGTATGCCGTAGGCGGCCAGCAGGATCCCACCCTTGAGCACGAAGTCCTCGGCATGGGCGGTGCGGCTGAGGCGGTCCAGGAACGACTCCAGCGTGTGCCGGATCAGATACTCCTGTGTCGGCGCACCCGTCCCAGCCTTCGCCGCGGCGGAGCGTGCCGCGGACTGGATGCGGCGGAACACCTCATCGCCCACGCTCACGCCAGCGCCTCCAAGGCCTGAAGGGTTGGAGACTTCGCCCGAGGTAGTTGAGAGGCAATCTCCATCAATCGAGCAGGTTTCCCGCCGCGGCGCAGCCACTCCTTCAACGACTCCCGTGCCAACTCGTACCCGACCTCGCCACGCAACCGGAACGCGTCGGCGATCGACCGCTCGGGTGAGTAGATCCCAATGGTCTGATCCGTGCCCGGAATCGGGATCGCCTCCCGGCCGATGTCGAACGTGGCCCGATCGAACTGATGCCACGCGATCGCACCTGTGCTCACCGGCGTGCGCGACCCGCGCGGGATCGCGACATCCAACGCTGCGGGAATCGCATCGGTGAGCTCATGGTGAGCGAGCGCCGACGCCAAGCAGATCGTTGCATCCGGGCGACGAGTGGCCGCTTCGATCCAGTCCCAGTCCGCCGCCGGAGCATCGGCCGGCAGGTAAATGCCCCGCGCGATCCGCTCCAGCCGGCCATCCCGCGCTGCACGGTAAAGCCCACTGCGCGACAGGCCCGCCTCCTCGGCCCTACCCGGCCTCAGCATGGACATCGTCGTCACCACCTCTCCGGCATGAAACGTCTACATGTAAGTGTAACTGAGGACGTATCGTGTCACCGACCTTCAGTACTTGATCACCGAGCGAATGCCGATGCCGCGTTTCAGCTCGTCGTACCCGTCGTTGATCTCGTCCAGGCCCATGACCCGGGTCACCAGCGCGTCGAGGTCGATGCGGCCGTGCAGGTAGTGGTCGATAAGCTGCGGAAAATCGATCGCCGGTCGGCTGGAACCGTAGTTCGAGCCGATGAGTTGGAGTTCGGAGTCCGACATGACGAACGGGTCGATCGTGATGGTCAAGCCGTCGGGCACCTGTCCGGCGACGACGGCCCGGCCACCGCGGGCCAAGGACGCATACGCGGCCTCGATGGTCGCTGGGAGGCCGATCGCTTCGATGGCGACCTCGACGCCGCGCCCGTCGGTGAGCTGTGGCACCCGCTCGGCGAGGTCCTCCTCGGAGGTGTTGACGACCTCCGTGGCACCGAAGTGTCGCGCCCGTTCGAGCCGCGTGTCGGAGAGGTCGGCTGCGATGATCCGGCGGGCGCCGACCAGACGGGCGCCCTGGATCGCGTTGAGACCGACGCCGCCGCAGCCGAGGACCAGCACCGTCTCGTCGGGGCGGACGTTCGCGGTGTTGATCGCCGCGCCGACGCCGGTGGTGACGGAGCAGCCGACGAGAGACGCCTGCTCGAAAGGAGCGTCGGCGCGCACCGGAATCGCGCCCGACTCCGGCACCATGGTGTACTCCCCGAAGGTGCCGGTGCCGGCGAAGCTGTAGACCTCCTGGCCGTCCACGGTCCTGATGCGGGTCCTCCCGTCGGAGGACAGGTGGTTGGCGGAGTGCCGGGCGACCTCGTCGCACAGGACCGGTCGGCCGCTCACGCAGTAGCGGCACCGGCGACACGGTGGCGTCCACGTCAGGATGACGTGGTCACCCGGAGCGACGCCGCTCACGCCCTCGCCGACCGCCTCGACGACGCCGGCGCCTTCGTGGCCAAGGATCATCGGCGTGGGCACCTCCCATTCGCCGACGATCACGTGGAGGTCGCTGTGGCACAGGCCGCTGGCCCTCATGCGCACGAGCACCTCGCCGGGCGGGGGCGTCGACGGGATGGAGACCGTCTCGATCGTCATCGGTGTGTTCGCCGTCCGGAAGACCGCGGCCCTGAATTCGATGGTCACAAGAGTTGCACCTGTCCCTCGGTGATCGGGATGAACTCGCCGCGCTCTGCGCTGGCGGCGCCGCGCTGTGCGCGGCGCTTGTTGCCGTTGAAGGCGTCACAGATCCGGTCCAGGACCCAGACGGTCCGCAGGCCGGCGCGGCCCATCATCATGAACGGCGGGAACTTCGGCTCGTCCTTCCAGATCGTCTGGAGGTCCTCATGGCGCTTCCCGTCGACGATGTAGTCCGCGATGAGCGACCCGATGTACGGCGCCTGGGCGAGACCGTGCCCGTTACAGCAACATGAGTAGTAGACGTCGTCACCCGTCTGTCCGGCGACGGAGACCCAGGACGAGGTGATCGCGATCCAGCCACCCCACGCCTGGGCCACCCTCACGTCGGCCAGCGACGGGAAACGCGTGTGGAATGCATCCGCGAGCTCCTGGACCAGACCGGGATCCGGCGCCTTGTTCTCGGGCAGTGGGTAGCTGGTGCCCCGCTCGAGTCGGCGCACACCGAAGACCATCGTGTTCCGCTCCGTGACGCGGAAGTGCTCCATGATCTGGTGCTGGCTGAGCACGCCGGAGCGGCTGGTCCAGCCGAGCGCCTCGATCCGCGCGGGGTCGATCGGCTCGGTCTCCACCTCGATGATCCACGCGGGGATCGACAGGCCTTTGGGCGTGATGTCCCACTCGCCGGAGTAGGCGTTGGTGGACAGCACCACCTTGTTGGCGATCACCGCACCGCCGGGCGTCGTGATGACGATCTTCCCGCTCTCGCGACGCATGTCGGTGACCTTGCTCTGCTCGTAGACGCGGGCCGAGCCGGCCAGCAGGACACCTCGCAGACCACGGCAGAGCTTGCCGGGATTCAGCATCCCACCGACGCCCTCCCGCATCCCGCCGACGAACGCGCGCGGTATGCCGATCTCCTCGGCCGTCCCCACCTGACCGCGTCCCCCGGCGTCCCTGAGGATCTTGGCGCAGGCCTTGACACGCAGCATCTGGATCGGCGAAATAGCCCCGAAGGACAGCCCGTTCGGGACATAGTCACAGTCGATCCGGTGGTCCTTGATCTGGGCTTGGAGGTACTCGGCGGCCCGGTCGGCCAGGACCACCATGCCCTTCATGAGCTTGGGGTAGAAGAGTTTCAGCATCCGCAGGTCGCCGCCGGGAGCCCCGGAGATGTGGCCACCGTTGCGAGAGCTGGAGCCGTAGCCGCAGAACTCCGCCTCCAGCAGGACCACGTCCCGGCCGCGGTCGGCGAGCCGCGTGGCCGTGGCCATCCCGCCCACACCGCCGCCGATCACTGCGACATCGCAGGTCACCTCACCGCTGACGGCGGGCTGTAGGTCGGTCGGCGGGTCGATCCAACCGCTGAAGGTGTGCAGCTTGATCTTCGACATGTCCTGTTTCATGAGTACGCACCCTTTCGATCGAGGGGTTCGGTTGCAGGGAGGAGCCGCGCGACGTTGTCGGCAGCGCGCTGGCCGGACAGGACTGCGCCGTTCATGCTGCCCGTCCACTCGCCCGCGGTCTCGGTGCCGGCCCAGTGGACCCGGCCGTGGGGCTCGGTCAGGACGCTGCCGTAGCGCGTCGTCGCGTAGGGGCCGACGACGGGGTTCGGGCCGCCCCGCGCGAACGAGTCGGTGTTCCAACAGTGGTCGATGTAGTCGATCGGCCGGGCGGCTTCGGGGCCGTAGAGGTCGGTGAGCTGCTTCACGACCTGGGCCTTGCGCGTCTCGGGCTGGTGGACGTCGAACACGCGCGGATCGCAGAACGCCATCAGGACGCCGGGACCGTTCGGGCTCGGCGAGACGTCGAAGGTGATGAAGACCGTCCCGGTGTCGGTCAGGGCCTCGCCCGACAACCCGTCGGCTCGCCAGAAGGGCTTGTCATAGGCGACGAAGGCCTTGCTCAGCGCGCCGAGGCCCCACGACCGGATGAGCCCCTGTGTCTTCTCGGGCAGCGCGGGCTCGAACTCGATGCCGGCGCGGTGCTCGGTGGCCGTCGTGACGATCGCGTACTCGGCCCGGAACTGGGCGGTGTCCGTGTCGACCGCGACGCCGTCCGCGTCCTGAATGATCCGACGGACGGGGGAGTTCGGGTGGACCCGGTCGCCGAGAAGCGAGGCGTACCGGACGGCGATCTCCTGCGTGGTCTCGACGTACCGCGCGTCCTGCATCCCGCCTTCCGCGTCGAGCATGTGGTCGAAGCCGCCGAAAGCACGGATGGTGCGCAGCATGTGCAAGAGCGAGACGTCACTGGTCTGACACCCGAACTCCACCTTGGTGACGATGGTCATCAGCGCGCGCGTCGTCGTGCGGGCGCGCTTGCGATCGAGCCACCCCTCCAGGGAGATCGCATCGAGCTCGGCGGCGCGAGGGGAGTTACACGGGGCTTCGACATCGATGGTCTTCGCCAACTTGTCCAGGGCCATCTGGATGCGGGTCATGTTCACCAGGGCCGCCGGCGAGAGCCTGGGAATGGTGCCCTTGTAGGTGCTCCGCTTGCCGGCGAGCCACAGCGTGCTGCGTCCCTCGGCGAACTGCTTGACGGTGGTGCACCCGACCTGGTCGGCGATCGCGCGGATCGCGTCGTGCTCCTTCGCCACCCAGGTGCCACCGAGGTCGACCTTGACCCCGGCGATCTCGCCGGTGAACACGCGCCCGCCAACGCGGTCGCGGCCCTCGAGGACGACCACCGAGTAGCCCTGGTCCACGAGGTCGTGCGCCGCGGTCAGCCCAGCGAAGCCAGCGCCGACGATCACGACATCGACTGATTCAGGCGCGTTCACGACACGACCTCCACGGTCCGCGCCGACGCAACGTCCGTGGCATCGTGGTGCGCGCGCATCGTCTTGTAGCCGTAGTAGTAGGTGATGGCCTGGAAGCCCCAGACGGTGAGCGCGATGGTGTAGAAGATCGTTCGGGACGAGTCATCGGTGTAGAGCCAGGTGTGGTACCGGTTCAGGTCGGCTTCGCCGTTGGCGCCCGGGATGAAGTGGTAGAAGAAGTCATAGGTGAGCGCCACGTAGGTCGCCGCGAGCGATACCACGGCGGTCAGTGCCGCGAGGCGTTGCGCGCCCGCCCGCCACAGGCGCGTCGCGAAATAAAGGAGGAAGCACGTCGTCAGCAGGTTCCCGACGACGTAGAACGTGGCCAGCGCAAGGTGCGGGAAATCGCGCGGCAGGTCGTCGCTGTGCATCGGCCCGAAGATCACAGCGCCTGCGAACGCGAGCACCGTGGCACCCGCCTTAACCGCCGTCGGTGGCTTGTAGCCGTGCGTGACCGCGAGAAGGCCGATCACCAGGAGCAGGGTTATGCCGAAGCACCGCGAGAACGCGTCCAAGTCGTAGGCGAAGTAATACATCGGGCTGGACTTCTTGCCGCTGAGCAGCGACCACAGCAGGAAGTTGGTCGATGACACGGCCACGACGAAGTACTCGAGTGTCAACAGCTGATTGCGGTAGTTGCGCCAGAGTTTGGCCCCGTAGATCCACGTCGTCGCCATCAACCACAGATCGGCCGCGAGAAAGAGCAGATCCTTCATGAGTTGACTCCTCTCCTGACTTGTTCGTTTGACTTGATCACTTGAGCGAGTTTGTGACCGGCGTCACCTGCTGTCAATGGTTCGGCGCGGAATCGGGTTGTGTCCGGCCGAAGTCGGTGCACGCTGCACTCGCGCCGGCGGAAGCAGGTGCGCGCTGTCGTTGTGACGGGGGTCCCGGACGGTGACAGTGGTCGGAATCAGGAATGCAACAGCGAGGAGCGAGCGGTCATGACAACTCAGGTGTCACAGGCGGTCGAGGAGTTCGACATCGTCGTCATCGGAGCCGGAATCTCCGGGATCGGGGCGGCGACGTACTTCACCCGCGAGCTCCCCACCAAGTCGATCGCCGTGTTGGAGGGCCGCGCCGACATCGGCGGCACGTGGGACCTGTTCCGCTATCCCGGGATCCGCTCCGACTCCGACCTGCACACGTTCGGCTACGAGTTCAAACCGTGGCGCCATGACAACGCCATCGCGGACGCGCACCTGATCAAGGGCTACCTGCGCGAGACGGTCGAGGAGAACGAGCTCACCGGCCTGATCCGGTACGGCCACCGTGTCGTGCGGGCCGACTGGTCGTCGCAGGAGTCGACCTGGACGCTGACCGTCCAGGTCACCGACGCCGCCGGGACGACGACGCGCACGATCCGCGCCGGCTGGGTCTTCGCCGCCACCGGTTACTACCGGTATGACGAGGGCTTCTCGCCGGAGTTCGCCGGGCGCGAGGACTTCGGCGGGGTCGTCGTACACCCGCAGCACTGGCCCGAGGACCTCGACTACACCGGCAAGAAGGTCGTCATCATCGGCAGCGGCGCCACCGCGGTGACCATGGTGCCCGCCATGCTCAAGGGTGCCGGGGCCGCCGCCCACGTGACCATGCTGCAACGCACACCGACATACATCATGTCGATGCCCCGGGTCGACAGTGTCGCGCTCGCGCTGACCAAGGTGTTGGGGGAGCAGCGCGGCTACGCGGCCACCCGGTTCAAGAACATCTGGCTGGAGCGCGGCTGGGTGGTGTGGCTGCGACGCTTCCCCAACGCCGGGCGCCGCTTCATCCGCCGCGAGAACCGCAAACGGCTGCCGGAGGGCTTCGACGTCGACAAGCACTTCAACCCGCCGTACAACCCCTGGGACCAGCGGCTCTGCCTGGCCCCCGACGGCGACTTCTTCGACGCCATCAAGGCGGGCAACGCCTCGGTCGCCACGGACCAGATCGTGCGCTTCACCGAGCGCGGCATCCTGCTCGAGTCCGGTGAGGAGCTGGAGGCCGACGTCATCGTGACCGCGACCGGCCTGAACATGCAGCTCTTCGACGGCATGCCGATCGCGCTCGACGGCACCGAGGTGGACATCACCGACGCGGTCGCGTACCGCGGGATGCTGCTGAGCGGGATCCCGAACTGGGCCATGGCGATCGGGTACACCACCTCGTCGTGGACCCTCAAGGTCAGCCTGATGTGTCGCTACTTCATCGATCTGGTCAAGCACATGGACGCGCACGGATACGTCGACGCCGTCCCGGTCGCAGACCCGGACATGGAGCACCGCCCGGTCATGGACCTCCAGTCCGGGTATGCCAAGCGCGGCGCCAAGTTCCTGCCGAAGCAGGGAGTGTCGGCGCCGTGGCGGATGGCGATGTCGTACCAGGAGGACGCCAAGGCACTGCGCGGGCCGGTCTTCGACGAGCACCTCCGGTTCGGCACTGCCCGGCCCGCCGTCTGGACCGTCGACGCTCGGAGCACCGCCGATGTCTGAGAAGAAGGAGACCGACGAGCTGGACCAGTTCGCGCAGCTCGCCTCGGGTATGACGATCTGCTTCCGCGACCACGGGGCGAAGACCGACCCTGCGGTCCTGCTCGTGGCGGGACTGGGCGAGGACCAGACCTTCTGGGGTGACAGTTTCGTGTCGTCGGTGGTCTCGCGGGGCTATCGCGTGATCACCATGGACAATCGTGACGTCGGCCGGTCCACCTTCGCGACCGCACCGCCGCCCGCGATCTGGCGGCAGATCCTCGCCCGTCCCCGCAGGGACGCCTACACGCTGGCGGACATGGCCCAGGACTGCGTCGGCGTCCTCGACCACCTCGGGATCGACCGGATCCACCTGGCCGGACGGTCCATGGGCGGCATGATCGCGCAGACGATCGCCGCCACCGAGCGGCAGCGGGTCCTGTCGCTGACGTCCATCTACTCCACCACCGGCTCGACGAAGGTTGGCCAGCCCGCGAAGTCGACGATCCGGATCCTCGTGCTGTCCCCGGAGGCGAAGACCCGTACCGATGCGGTGCGGTCGCATCTGCGGATCACCCAGCACATCGCCGGGACGGCATACCCCATCGACGACGCGGCGGAGGCCGCCATCGCGGCCCGCGGCTGGGACCGCAGCGCCGGCGACCCGGCCGCCGGGGTGGCGCGTCAGATCGAGGCGATCCAGCGCTCCGGCGATCGCACCGCCCAACTGCGCACGATCGCGGCGCCCGCCCTGGTCATCAACGGCGACCGCGACCTCATGGTCGCGCCCAGCGGCGGCGTCGCCGCCGCCCGGGCGATCCCGTCGGCACAACACGTGGTCATTCCCGGAATGGGACACCACCTACCCGAGGCGCTGGTCGACCCCATCACGCGGTACCTCTGCGGCCACGCCGATCGGGTGAGTGCGGGAGGCGCTCAGGTCGAGATTTCCTGACCGGATCGGTGCAGACTGCGGTCATGGACGAACTGTGGCCGGCGCCCTCGACCGGGGCAACCGACGTCATCCGGTCGGTCTCCCAGCAGTTGCTGGCCGAGGCCGAGGGTTTCGCCGCAGCGGTGATCGCCCCGGCGCTCAACGCCCAGAACGACACCGCACTGCTCGCGGACGGTTCGCTGACCAACGAGGACCGGCAGATCAGCCACTCCGACCTCGTCCAGTGGCTCACCGCGAACATCCAGCACCCGGGCCACCGCGTGGAGCTGTATTTCAGCACCCGCACGACGGACTACATCCGTGATCTCACCTCGCGCGGGATCGCCCCGGACTTCGCCGAAGGATGGCGGGTGGGCCTCGCGATCTCCTGGCGGCGCTGGCTCCGGGAGTGCCTGGCGCAGTGCTCCGACCCGGCCCTGCTGGAGGAGATTCTCGACATCATCGCGCAATCCATGGCCCAGTACGCCATCGACTGGATGGTCGCTGCCCGAGAGGCCAGCGTCGCCGACGCGATGGCGAACGCGGACTCCGACGCGGTCGCGATGATCCAGCTGATCGCGAACGGCGCCTCCGTCCCGCAGGACTTCGCGGAGGGTCGCCTGAACTACCGGCTCGCGCGCTGGCACCAGGCCCTCGTCCTGTGGACCGACGATCCGGCGCAGGTCGAAGCCCTCGAGGCGGCCGTCGCAGCCGTCCGGGACACGACGGCGGGACAGCGCGCACTGGTGGCGCGCGCCAGCACGACGTCGCGGTGGATCTGGCTCTCCGGGCCCAGCGGCCCGGACCTGAATCCGGTCGAGAAGGCACTGGCCGCAGCGGAACCGGTCCAATCCACCGTCGGACGGCCCGGTCACGGTCTGGAGGGCTTCCGGTCCAGCCACCAGGACGCCCTCGCGGCCCAGGCGATGATCATCCGGCTCGGGTCGGCCCGGCGGTTCACCGAGTATGCCGAGGTCGAACTCATCGACACCCTGACGCGGGACCGGGCCACCGCCCAGCGGTTCGTCACCAACACCCTCGGTCCCCTGGCCGAGGCGGACGCGGAGTTGCGCGAAGCGCTGCTCACCTACGTGCAGTGCGGCTTCAACACCACGCGGGCAGCGGCCACGCTGTACGCCCACCGCAACACGGTCGAACGCCGGGTGTCTCGCGCGAACAAGTTGTCGGCGGTCAAGGTCGAGGACAACCCCACCCACGTCGCGGCGGCGCTGCTCGTGCTGGAGGTGGCGCCCGACATCGCGGCAGTGGCCGGGTCCTAGGCCGCGTCGGCGCCTGACGGTCGCTCCACGCCGCGGTAGCGGCACAGCGCCGGCGCCGCGAGGAGGATGAGGGCCGCGAGGGTGACGAACGCCGTTGACGCGTGCGTCACCAGCACCCCGATGATGGTGGCCAGCACGACGCCGCCGAGGTTGCCGGACAGCCAGATGAGCCCGGCGGCCGTGCCCTCTGCCTCCGGGGCGTGCCGCTCGGTGAGCGCCAGCACGATCGGCAGGGCAGGTAGCAGGACGAGCCCCACGCCGATCAGCATCACGTAGGCCATCGCCGTGCTCGGAGCCCAGGCCAGCAGCAGGCACGCACCCGCCGTCAGGACGATGCTGACCCCCATGAACCGGACCTCGCGGCGGTGGCGGTCGGCCCAGACCGGCACCACGGCACTGGCGACGACGCCGGCGACCATCATGCCCGCCAGGATCAGTCCGGCGCTCGTCTCGGAGACACCCGCGGGCTCCAGCATCGGCTGGGCGTAGGTGGTGAGCGCCATGAACGCACCCATCGGGATCGCCACGACGGCACACAGCCGCCGCAGGTGGCGGTTGCCGAAGGCGGCGCGCAAGGACCGGAGCCCGTTCGTTGCGGGAATGGCGTTGGTGCCGGCCAGTGTTCGGACGAAGCGGAGTGCGACAAGCAGGCACAGCCCGGCAGCCATCGCGATGACCGCCGTGATGACCGTCAGGGTTCGGATGTGCTCCTCGCCGGGCAGCAGTGCACCGAGCAGATTGCCCGCGACCATGCCGGCGAACACCGCCGACGAGGCGATGGCGATACCGGTGGTTCGGTCCTTCGCCACGAGGTAGACCACGGCGAGTCCGGTGACCGCGTTCAGGATGAAGGGCTGCCCGACGGCGGCGACGAGCTGTCCGGTGAGTGCCCAGGAGTAGTCGTCGGCAACGAGTCGCAGGAAGCTGCCGGCCACGGTCAGGACCGCGCCCGCGACGAGGGCCGGACGGAAGTACCGGTCGAGCGCAAGACCGGCGGGGATCGCGACGATCACGTAGAGGAGAGGGAAGACCTGCGAGAGCCAGCCGATCGCCGTGATGGACACGCCGAAGTGATGCGCGGCGTCGCCGGTCACCGGCGCGTAGTTCACGAGTATCGCCTGCGAGGCGGCCGCCATGGCGGCATACGCGGCGATCACCGACCAGCGGCTCTTGGCGGTCGGGGCGCATGCTGAGGTGTCGGTCGTGCTCGCCTCGTCGGTGGGCCGGACTCCTGGTTCGCGCAACGACATGGTGCGCTCCTCTCGGGTGATCGTGACGTAGGCCACTGTCGCGATCCGCCCCTGCATCGGGCAACGACACCGCGCACCCGGCTTCGAACGAGGTGGTGCATCGTGCACTCCGGATTCGCTGCGGAAGGCCATGACTCGTCTCGCCAGGCATTGACGACGGGTATGCCCCACGTCATACTCGGTCAAACGATCAAGTCAAGCGAACATATTTGGCGAACCGCGCGGAAGGACCGGCCGAGGTGGCATTGGAGAGTTCGAGACTCGCCTTCGAGCGGGCGAAGCGCAGCGTCGGCGGGGGAGTGGGGTCGGGGCTACGGGCTTCGATGAAGCCACACCCCCTCTTCGTTCGTGAGGCGCGCGGTGCGCACGTCTGGGATCTGGACGGAGACCGGTACGTCGACTACGTGATGGCCTGGGGCCCAATACTGTTGGGGCACAGCGACCCTCGAGTGGTCGAGGCGGTACGTGAGGTCGCGACCCGGATGCAGGTCGTCGGCACCAGCCACGAGCTGGAGTACCTCGCCGCCGAAGGGGTGCTCGCGGCAGTACCGCACGGCGAACGGCTGCTCTGGAGCAACACCGGGACCGAGGCCGTGCAGGTCGCCCTGCGCCTTGCCCGAGCCGCGACCGGTCGGCGCCGGGTGCTCAAATTCGCTCGTAGCTATCACGGTTGGCACGACAGTGTGTATGCCGGCCTCGACGAATCCGACAGCGGCAAGCCGGCCCTGCCGGCCAGCAAGGGGCAGTCGCCCAGTGCACTGGACGATCTGCTGGTCGCGACGTTCAACGACGTCGCGATGGCCGGCCGCCTGCTCGGCGAGGCGGTGGAGCGCGACATCGCGGCGGTCCTGATCGACCCGATCCTCAGCAATGGCGGCGTCGAGGCCCCGGCCCCGGATTTCTTGCCCACCCTGAGGTCGCTGTGTGACAGGCACGGGGTCGTGCTGATCTTCGACGAGGTGATCGCCGGTTTCCGGATCGCGCGCGGGGGCGCGGCCGAGAAGTACGGCGTACCACCGGACCTCTCCGTCTTCGGCAAGGCGATGGCCGGCGGGTTCACCCAGAGCGCCGTCGTCGGCCGCGCCGACCTCGTGGACCAGGTCACCTCCGGTGTGGTCCACGCCGGCACCTTCAACTCCAACCCGATCGCGCTGGCTGCTGTCGCGGCGACCATGACCGCCCTGGCCGAGCCCGGTCTCTACGAGGCACTGGAGGCGACCTCCGCAGCTTTCGAACGGGCCGTCGGCGGCGTGCTCGCCGAGGAGCCCGGGGGCGGCGCCCTCCACCGGGTCGGGTCGCTGCTGCAGTACGTTCCCAGTGGCGGCGGCACCGGCCTGCACGGCACCGGTGGCCTGTGGGAACTCATCCTCGCGGGCATGCTGCGCGAGGGCTTCCTGTTCATGCCCTCGGGAAAGGTCTTCCTCTCCGCGGCGCACTCCGCTTCCGACGTCCGGGCGACCGCCGAGGCGCTCTCGACAGTGCTGGGCCGGCTCCGAGCTACGCGGACGTGACCGACGGTCGGGGTAGTCTTCGACATGTTCATCTGACTGAGTCGAAGGGGAGAATCGGCGTGCCACACGTCCCCACAGAGGTCCGGCGCCAGCAGTTCATCGATGCGGCCATCACGGTGATCGCTCGAGACGGTGTCGATGGTGCAACCACTCGACGGATCGCCGACGAGGCGGCGGCACCGCTGGCAACCCTGCACTACTGTTTCCAGACCAAGGAGAACCTGCTCTGGGCAGTCTTCCAGAGTCTCGCGGACACCGTGCGAATCAACGTGGAGAAGGTCACCGGGCCCGGCCAGGCAACTGCTGCCATCGCGACCCGACTGCTCGCCGAGGCGGTCCGTTGGGGCATCGACAACCCGGCCGCCACCCGTGCCCAGATCGAGATCCTGTTGTGGGCCGAGCGCAACGATCGGGCCTTCGCCGTCCGGGTCTACGACATGTTCATCGATTCGTGGAAGGGCTACCTGGCTGGAGCGAGGACCCCGCTTCCGGACGAGGAGCTCGAGACGGTCACGCGGATGATCGTGGCCATGCTCGACGGTCTCTCCTTGCAGCTGTTCACCCATGGCGACACGGAGCGAGCGTTGCGCGAGGCGGCGACCGCCGAAGCGATGCTGACGGCATACCTGCGTCGACGGCGTCGCTGACAGCGGGTTGCTCGACAGCGGGGTGGTGACGGCGAGTCCGTCACCACCCTTTCTGGACGTCCGGGCCGTACGGCTGGAACCCATTGCGCGAAAGGCCTTGTGACACAAGTCACTCAGCAATATGATCAAACGACTAAGTCGTATGAACAAAGACGCGAGGACCCGCCATGACCAACCTCCGGCCCACGAACGAGGCACCGCCCGTTCGCTGTGTGTCTGCGCCAGCGAACAAGCGAGCGATGATCGGAATCGGCGCGTTGCTGGTCATGCTGACCAATGCGATCGTCTTCCTCCTTCCGCCGCTGCTGCCCACCATCCAGGATCAGTACGGCCTCACGACCGTCGCCGAGACGACCTGGCTGTACACGGCGCTCACCCTCGGCGGCGGAGTCAGCTTCATCCTGTTGCCGCGGGTCGCGGACATCTACGGCGACCGCAATGCGGCGGTGATCGCATCAGCCCTTCTCGTGGCGGGTGCCACCATCCCCGCGATCGGCGACTCGTATCCCACACTGCTGATCGGCTCGGTCATCATGGGCTTCGGTGGTGCGGCGCAGTTGCTGCCGCTCGGCTTCCTGCGCCGCAACCTCGGGGACAGCGGTCTGACCATTGCCGTGGCCGTGCTGGTCATCGCCACGGGGATCGGCATCGTCCTGGGGATGATCGGTGGCGGGTACACGGTCGAGCACCTCTCGTTGCGCGACATCTTCATCTTCCTCGCCGTGGCCGCTGTCGCGACGACGGTGATCGCGTTCCTGGCCATCCCGCACGCTCCGCCGGCCGAGCCGACGGGACGCATCGGTGTGCTCGGGACGGTGTGGATGATCGCCTGGGTCGCGGCGATCCTGCTGGCGCTGACCCAGGGCCTCGTGTGGGGCACCGGCGCGCTGATCCCGCTGGCGCTCGGCATCATCGGCGGGGTCGCGTGGATGCGGGTTGAGCGGCGCTCGCCGGCTGCGGTGTTCGACGCGGCCGTGCTGAAAGCCCCGTTCGTCGTCGCCGCCTCGACCTGCGTCGGTCTGTTCGCCGCTGTCAACGCGGCATTCCTGTTGCTGCTGAGCGCCTTCGCCCAGGTCGCACCGTCGACGTTGCCGGCCGGCAAGGGTTACGGCCTCGGTCTCAGTGCACTGCAGACCGGGTTGCTCATGCTGCCGTTCGCTCTCACCTTCCTCGTCGGCAGTGTCATCGCGGACGGTCCGGCCAACCGCGGTCGTGGCGGTCCGGTGCTGATCCTGGGCGCGTGCACCTGCATCTCCGGGTTCGCCTTCTTGGCCTTCGCCCACGACCGCGTGTGGGAATACCTCGTCGGGGCAGCCATGGTCGGGCTCGGCTGCAGCATCGGATACGCCGCCGGATTCACCCTCGTTCAGCTCGCCGTGCCGGAAGCAAAGGCGGGGATGGCGGCCGGTGTCGCCGGCACGGCGATGGCGGTCGGCTTCGCCTTCGGCACCGCGCTGGTGACCGGCGTCCTCAGCGCGTCGGTCCTGCCGGTCTCGGGCTCCACCACCGAGGTGGCCGCCAAGAGCCTGTACGGCGACAGCTATTGGGTCGCCGCAGTGCTCGCCGGCTTCATCGTGCTCACTGTGGTGCGGTCGCGCGCTCGGGCCACACGGCGTGGGGGCGTCGCCGTCGTGTGACGGGCGATGCTGTCGATCGCCTTCGGGACGTGCTGCAGGTCCGTGCTCAAGGCGGTTCACATATTGAACTAGGTCTACAGAAGTGCGCGTGGCCGTGATGACGTCGCGGCCCGGTCGCATCAAACAGATCGTCGACATCGACCCACCCGACTCGACCCTTGGCGGCGACCGGCGTTCGACCCCCGAATTCGTCGAGCAGCGGCACCACATCTGGCAGCTGTTGCAGGACGAGGTCGCCGGAAGCCGCCAGACCGTCGCCGCACACTGAGGAGAACAACCATGAGCCAGACGCTCACCCCCATCGATCCCGCGCTACGGCACGGACCCGAGGCCGCCCCGGTCCAGGGCAGCACACCGATCACCACACGCGTCGGGCGCCCGCTCGCGTGGGCCGGTCGCGGCGCCGCGACGGTCGCCAAACGCGTTGCCGCCATCGGCGTGTTCCTCGTGCTGTGGCAGGTCGCCCCGAAGCTCGGCTGGGTGGAGGAAGCCTTCCTGCCGCCGTTCACGACGGTGCTGGACGCCCTGGTCGACCTGGCCCGATCGGGCGTCCTGTGGACCGACATCTCGGCCAGCCTGCACCGATCGCTCGCCGGGTTCGCCATCGCGATCGCCATCGGCATACCACTCGGCCTGCTCATCGCGTGGTACCGCACACTGTCGGAGATCCTCAACCCGTTGCTGATCATCTTCCTGAACACGGCTGCGGTCGCACTGATCCCGGTGTTCACGCTGATCCTCGGCATCGGTGATTTCTCCAAGATCATGATCATCGCCTACGCGTGCTTCTGGACCGTCCTGTACAACACGATCAGCGGCGCCCGCGACGTCGACCCGCTGCTCATCCGGTCGGCCAGGTCGCTCGGCCTGTCCAGCCGCAAGCTGTTCGTCAAGGTGATCCTTCCGGCGGCGGCGCCGGCCATCTTCACCGGCATCCGGCTGGCAGGGGCGGTGTCGATGCTCGTCCTGGTCACCAGCGAATTCGTCGGCGCCAAAGCAGGTCTCGGCTATGTGATCATCGCTTCACAGAACAACTTCCAGATCCCGCAGATGTATGCCGGCATCGTCACGATCTCGGTCATCGGCCTCGCCTTCAACTACCTGCTCGTCCTCGCGGAGCGCCGGTTCTCCCGCTGGCGCGTCTGACCGACCGATCCACCACCCACTCATCCCGAACCACCCGAAAGGACGCATCATGACCGCTCAGCTCGACACCTTCACCACCGACTCCATCGCCACCCGGGCCGTGCCGCTGCCCGACTACGACCACATCGAGGTCCGCAAGGTCGGTGACCACATCGGCGCCCAGATCGGCGGCGTCACGATCGGCGCGGATGTCCCACCCGCACAGGTCGCCGAGATCAAGGCCGCGCTGGCTGCCCATCAGGTGATCTTCTTCCGCGGCCAGCACCACGCCGACGACGCCGACCAGCGGGCCTTCGCCGCCCTGCTCGGAACACTCACCAAACCGCACCCCACGGTCGCGGGGGACGGCGACGCGGTCCTGCTGATCGACTCCGATCACAGCAAGGCCAACAGCTGGCACACCGATGTCACCTTCGTGGACCGCATCCCCTCGGCGTCACTGCTGCGGGCGGTCGAGCTGCCGCCATACGGTGGCACGACGGTGTGGGCGAACACCACCCGGGCCTACGCACAACTCCACCCGGCGCTGCAAGCACTCGCCGACCGGCTCTGGGCGGTCCACTCCAACCTGTACGACTACGCCGCCGAGCACGACGAGAAGCGCCTCGGCGGGATCGACGTCAAGGAGACGGCATACCGGGAGGAGTTCCGGCACCTGGAGTTCGAGACCGAACACCCCGTCGTGCGCATCCACCCGGTCACCGGTGAGCGCACGCTGTTCCTGGGCCACTTCATCCAGCACTTCGTCGGGCTGACCCGCGACGACTCACAGGACCTCTTCCGGCTGTTCCAGCGGCACGTCACCCGGCTGGACAACACCGTTCGGTGGAACTGGCGCGAGGGCGACCTCGCGGTGTGGGACAACCAGGCGACCCAGCACTATGCGGTCGACGACTACGACGCCCGTGAGCACCGCCGACTGCATCGCATCACCCTGGCCGGAGAGGTGCCGGTGAGCATCGATGGTGTGCGGAGCTCGACCCGTAAGGGGGACGCGAGTCACTACTCACCCATCGCGTCCTTCGCCTCCTGATCGAATGCCGACGCCGGGTGGACAGGACTCAGTCATGATCACGACCGCAGCCGGACCACGAGTGGTGGTGGTCGGGGCGGGAGCCGCAGGTGCGCTGATGACGCTGCACCTGGCCCGCGCCGCCGCACAACGATCGTCGGGTCTCGACGTCGTGGTGGTCGACCCGGTCAGCACGCTCGGTGCCGGGACCGCGTTCGGAACGCGCGACGAGGCGCATCTGCTGAACGTGCCGGCGGCGGGTATGAGTGCCCTGCCCGAGGACCCCGCGCACTTCGTCGCATGGCGGCGGCGGACTTGCGCGGAGACCGCGGGCCCGGACGAGTTCGCACCGCGGCGCAGTTACGCGCAGTACCTCGACCACACGGTGCGTTCCGCGCTGGCCAACGCCGAAGGGCGGGTGCGCCTCAGGGTGCGCGCGGGCACCGCGGTGCAGCTCGACCGGCGGGCCCGGAGCGTGCTGGTCGGTCTGGACGACGGCACCCGGATCCAGGCCGATGCCGTGGTGCTGGCAACCGGGCTCAGCAGGCCGGGGTTCTCCTGGGCACCCGACGAGCTGGTGCGCAGCGACTTCTTCATCGCCGATCCGTGGGTCCCCGGGGCGCTGGACGTGGTGTCGCGGGACCGGACTGGTCCGGCGGACGTGCTGCTGGTGGGAACCGGCCTGACCATGGTCGACATCGCGGCGACCCTCGGTCAGCGGCCTCGGAAGGGCCGGGTGCTGCACGCGATCAGCCGGTCCGGTGTGCGGCCCCACCGGCACGCGGCCGTGATCGCACCGCCGGTCATCCCGGATGTGGCGGACTGGGGGAGCAGTATTGCCGAGCTGCGCCGGCGGATGGCCGCCCACATCAGTCACGTCGAGGCGACCACCGGCGACTGGCGGCCCGGCGTCGACGGTTTGCGGCACCAGCTGAGCACCTTGTGGTCGCGCCTCAGCGAGTCGGACCGCATGGCGTTCCTGGCCGAGGATGCGGGCGCGTGGAACCGCATGCGGCACCGCATGCCACCGCGAAGCGCCGAGGCATTGGACGGGCTGCTGCAGAGTCGACGGTTGACCGTGAATGCCGCGACGGTGCAACGGGTTCGGGCGTTGGCCGGTGGTGGTCTGCACGTCACGTTGGATGACGGATCCGAGCGCGACGTCGGCTGGGTGATCAACGCCACGGGCCCTCGCACCGACATCCGCGCATGGAACAACCCGCTCGTCGACAACCTTCTCCGGACCCGTACCGGCGGTGTGCGATTCGGTGTCGTCAGCACGGCCGGGCTGGGTCTGCGGACCCGTGCAGGGCGCCTGGTCGACTCCCGGGGGCGTACCACCGCGCCGGTGTGGGCCCTGGGTGCACTGCTGCGCGGTGACCTGTGGGAGTCCACCGCGATCCCCGAGATCCGCATGCAGGCCCACGCACTCGCCACGGCCGTCCTGGATCGGCTCGACGCGGTCGGCGGCCCCGATCAGTGGCCGACGGACCCGCGGCGCAGCACCAGCGTCGTCACGAGATGCCAGACCATCGACGTGAAGACGATGACCCATGCGGCCAGCGCCACCCACGCCATCACCGAGCCGATGTCGCCCACGATCGGCAGGTGATCGACGTGGCCGAGATAGTACGACGCCACTGCGTACATGCCAAGCGGGAAGATGATGCTCCACAGCGTTGCGTCATACACCAACGGGATGCGGTGCGTGATGTGCCGCCACCACGCTGCCGCGAACAGCACCGGGATCAGCCAGGTGCCGAACACCCAGAAGATCACTGAGGATCCGGCGATGAGGCCGCGTGTTGCGGCCACCATCGGCGCGTCCGCCATCTGCACGATCCGGGCACCGGCGAGCACCGTGATCGCGGTGGCACCCATCGCCACCCAGTAGACGGGAGTGAAATCGGCGGGCTCCAGCTTGTAGAGCAACAACCGCGCGATGACGAGCACCGCGACGGCGGCATACAGGAAGGCACCGACGCCCCACGAGAAGACGGCGACCAGCGCGAAGACCCGGCGACCGGTGTGCATCGTGGGTTCCAGTGCGGCAGTGAGCACGGCGACCGACTGGCTGGCCACCACCCAGATGAACCAGGAGCCGTTGGCGCCACCGAGCGCGGGGCGGACCGATGGGTTGAGCACGGCCGTCCAGGGGATGACGTAACCCAGCACGAACCAGGTCAGGGCGCCGATCGCCAGGAGGCAGATCGCCGGCGTCCGGAACCCCTCCAGTGCCGCTCGCGCGCCGACCACGTCGGTGGCCGCGACGAACGTGAAGAAGCCGAAACCCCTTCGTGGGTCCGTGAAGTCGGCGCGCAGCAGGCGCCAATAGGCGGTGATGCGCCAGCAGTGCAGCGCCGCGAGCACGACCCAACTGGCGATCGCCAGGGCGAACATGACGCGCGACAACGCATGGTGTCCGTTGTCCCACATGGCGATCGAGATGATGCCGGTGCCCATGACCAGCGCGAAGTAGCCCGGGTTGAGTGTGGCGACGGCAGCCGAGATCGCGGCACGGAGGCTGCCCCGCGGACCGGTCATCGGCTTATGCCTGACCCCGGACCGCGGAGATGATGAGCCCGATCGGGGTCGTCACCACAAGGATCGCGACCACGACCCGAAACCCGTACAGCAGCCACGTGTTCGTGGTTCGTGCTCCGCGGCTGGCCCACATGAACAGCACCAGGGACACGAGCATCAACACGCCGCCGAGGTCGACGATGACCGTCCGACCCACGAGGGTGCCGACCAGCACTGCGACGTTCGCCAGGTTGTAGGTGAGGACCTGCGCGGCGATCGTCCGCGACGACGGCGGCTCCGGCGCCAGCAGTGCCTGCGCGACCCCTAGTGCGAGCTGGGCGATCCCGACGACCAGGACGAGATACGCGACGGCCCAGGACGCGGTGTAGTTCGCGTTGGGTGCGCTCGCAGCGGAGACCGCGCCACCGAGAACGATGCCGACAGCGGCGATGACCGTGAACGGGACGGCGCTGCGTATCCCGCTCGGCAGGTGTGCTGACTCACTCATCGTGGTCCACGGTAATGCGCCCGGCTGGATCCCCATTCGCCAGCCCGAACCGACCGGTAGCCGAGCCGACCGGCGGTAGCGTCGAAAGATGGATGACGACGAGGGCGTAGGACTGGGCAAGTTCGAACACGCGGATCGTGGTCTGAAACGAAGTATGTCGCTGACGCAGCTGCTCTTCCTCGGAGTGAGCGCGCAGATCGGTTCCGGTTGGCTGTTCGGTGTGCTGAGCGCCGCCGGGGTGGCCGGCCCGGCGGCGATCCTCGCCTGGCTCATCGCGTCGGTGCTCGTCTTCCTGATCGCCTTGGCCTACTGCGAGATCGGGGCGATGCTGCCGCGGTCCGGTGCGATCGTCCGCTACACGTATCTGACCCATGGCTCGTATGCCGGCTGGATCATCGGATGGGCGTATTGGCTGTCGGCAGTGACGATCCCGCCGATCGAGGCGATAGCCGTCGTGACCTATCTCGGTGGCAAGTGGCCGAGCATGGACTTCCTGGAGAAGAAGAACGGCGTCGACATCCTGTCCTGGCCCAACGGCATCGTCTTCGGCGTGCTGTTGATGCTGTTGTTCTTCGTGCTCAACTTCTACGGCGCGAAGTTCCTGTCCGAGTCCAACAAGTGGGTCACCATCTGGAAGCTCGTGCTGCCGACCGCGACCTTCCTCGGTCTGTTCCTGGTGCTCGACGCCGACAACTTCCACAGCTACGGCGGGTTCGTCCCCAAGGGCGTCGCGCCGATCTTCCATGCCATCGCCACCAGCGGGATCATATTCTCGTTGCTCGGTTTCCGGCAGGCACTCGACTACGGCGGCGAGGTGAAGCGGCCACAGCGCAACGTGCCGCTCGCAACTCTCGGTTCGGTCGTCATCCCGGGCGTCCTCTACACGCTGCTGCAGGTCGCCTTCGTCGGAGCGCTCAACTGGAAGAGCATGGGCCTGCACCCCGGTGACTGGAACATGCTGGAGTCCGGCAAGTGGGCCGACGGCCCCTTCTTCCACGCCCTCGACTCGGCCAACATGGCGCTGCTGGGGGCGCTGGGAACCTTGCTGATCATCGATGCGGCCGTGTCGCCGCTCGGTGCCGGCTGGGTCTATCTCGGCACCGCGACGCGCACTGGCTACGGGCTCGCGGTGCACCGGAACATCCCGCCGGCCTTCCAATCCAACAACAAGTTCGGCGTCCCCTGGGTCGCGCTCATCGTCTCCAGCGTCGTGGGCTGCGTGTTCTTCGTGCCCGCGCCGAGTTGGTATCAACTGGTCGGATTCATCAGTGCCGCAGCGGTTCTGACCTACATGATGGGTGGCGTGGGGTTGCCCGTGATGCGCAGGACCGCGCCGTCGCTGCCGCGCCCGTTCCGGCTCCGGCAGCACAACTTCTGGTCCGGGGTCGGTTTCCTGGCGGCGGCGATGATCCTGTACTGGGCGGGGTTCTCAACGTTGGTCAACGTTTTCACCGCCACGTTCATCGGGCTCCCGATCTTTGCGTGGTACTACGCGTGGCACGAGGAATGGGTGCCGAAGGTTCCCGCGATGGTGCTCGGGGTGGCGTTCTTCGTGGTGTGGGTCTGGCTGGCGATCGAGGGTGGCTGGGTGCTGACCAGCGATGGCGGCCAACGCGCGGGGGGCTGGGGCTTCTGGCCTTACTTCATCGCGTTCGCGGCCGCGCTCATCATCTTCTCGGCGCTCCTGTGGGTCTTCTCCAACAGCACCGGCCGACTGCACATCGAACGCACCGCGTGGCTGCTCTGGTTGCTGCTCGGCACGCTGGTGGTTTCCTACTACGGGGTCTACGGCCCGCTGCAGGATCCGTCGCTGGGCTTCCCGTGGGGCAGCCTGATCGAGCTGGTGCTGGGCATCACGGCGTACCTCTGGGGTGTGCGCAGTGGATTCGCGACGGACGAGATGAAGGACATCGTGGAGTCGAACGCGGCCGGCGGGAGTCCGGCGGACGCGCTCGCCGAGGTCTGACCGCAGTCCAGGTCGTATGACGCGAGGCGTCAGCCGACTGCGCACTCCGCTTCGTCGACCGCGACCGAGGCCAGGTAACCGGCCAGGTGCTCGGTGATGTCCCGTGCGTCGTCCCCGGCGCCGTGGATGAAGGTCGACTTGCGGCGCCGCAGCACCGGCAGCCCGATCCGGTAGAGACCGGGGGAGGCCGTCACCACACCACCGTCGTGTTTCAGCTGCCCCTTGCGGTCCAGCACGTCGATGTCCACGAACGAATGATCCGCGAGGTAGCCGGTCGCCCACACCACCGAGCGGATGCCGTCCGCCGCGAAATCGGCGCTCAACGGCGGTTCGTCCTCGATGCGGGTCGGCTCGTACCGCTCGACCGGGCCGAGTGCACCGTCGAGACCTGCCTCCACCGCCCACTCGTCGAAGAACTCCAGCAGGCGCCGCTCCTTCAGGTCCGCCAGCTTCGCGACGTTGCGCAGCGACCCGGAGAACTGGGCGCGGCCGTTCGTCACCGCGGCCAGCCGTCCCGCCAGCCGAACCCCTTCTGCGGTCAGGGTGTTCAGGTCCAGCGACACCCGCTCCGGTGTCCCGACCAGTTGGGTCGACGGCAGGTGCCGCGCACGCACGATGTCGTCCACGTCGTCGTACCGCTCGTCCAGCCGCCCGGTGACCTCCATCCACCACATCAGGTCACGTCCGCGGTAGGTGCGCGGCACCCGGACGTGCTCGCCCACGGCCAGCGTGACCTGTCGGCCGGAGCGCTGCACCTCCGAGGCGATCTGGGCGCCGGACGCCGAGGCGCCCACGACCAGCACCCCGCCCTCGGGAAGCAGGTCCGGGTTGCGGTAATCCGCCGGGGTGACCTGGACGACGTCGTCGGGCAGGCCCTCGGCGACCGCGGGGATCCGCGGCGTGTTGCAGGCGCCGGTCGCGATCACGACGGCGTCGGCATCCCAGGTGCCGTCGTCGGTACCGACCTGGTACGCCGAGCCGCGCCGCCGCACCGAGGTCACGGTCACCCCGGAACGGACCGGCGCGGCGATCCTGCGGGCGTAATCGTCGAGGAAGCCGACGACCTCCGTCATGGTCATGAACCCGTCCGGGTCGTTCCCGTCATACACGTGCCCGGGCAACCGGGACTGCGAGTTGGGAGTGAGCAGGCGCAGCGAGTCCCAGCGTTCGCTGCGCCACGACTGGCCCACCGATCCACGCTCGAGGATCACGTGCTCGATGTCCCGCTCGGACAGGAAGTAGCTCACGGCGAGACCGGTCTGGCCCGCGCCGATGACCACGACGGAGGTGCGCATCAGGCCTTCGTCACGGAAACGGTGACGTTGGTCGGGTTGGTCACGATGTCGAAGACGGCCGAGCGCTTCTGCGACTGCGCGACCAGTGCTTCGATGTCCTCCTCACTGGCATCTGCGTCGATCTCGTAGTTGACGCGCACGTTGTTGAACCCGTTGCGTACGTCGGGGTCGGCGCCCAGGATGCCCAGGATGTCCATGTCGCCCTCGATCGTCGCCTTCACCGACCGAAGTTGGATGCCGCGGTTCTGCGCGACGGCCGCGATGCCACCGGAGAGGCAGCCGCCCAGCCCGACGAGCACGTACTCGACCGGGGTGACCGCGTTGTCCTCCTCGCCGAAGGTCTCCGGGTGGTCCATCTCGAAGGTCGACTCGACCTTGTGGCCCTGCTCGGCGCCCAGCCCGAAGTAGCTCTTGACGGTTGCCTTCGTGTGCGTGGCGTGCAGCCACTCGTTGGTGGCACGCCAGGTGAACTGGGCTCCGGCCGGCTCGTCGGCGAGCGCCTTGCGCGCACCGAGGAGCACCTCGGTGTTGACGCCGTTGTTGGCGGTCGGGGTGGTGGTCATGGAGGTTCTCCTTGTTCTTGGTGGTGTTCTGTCAGGGGTTTCCCGCGTTCGGGCCGGGTGAACCGACGGCTTCAGATCGAGCGGCGCCGTCGCGACGTGACCAGTCCGGTGGTGAATCCGCCGTAGTGCAGGCCGCCGGCGAACCGCGCGTGCTCGATCTTCAGACATCGGTCCTGGACGACCTGTAACCCGGCGTCCAGCGCCTTCCGGGCGGCCTCGTCGTGCCGTAGACCGAGTTGGAACCACACGACTTTCGCGCCGACCGCGATGGCTTCGTCCACCACGCCCGGGATCGCGTCGTGGGCACGGAAGATGTCGACGATGTCGGGCGGTTCGGGAAGGTCCGCCAGCGACGGGTAACAACGCCGGCCGAGCACTTCGTCGGCACGCGGGTTGACCGGGTAGGTCGTGAGGTCGGTCCGCACCAGGTAGGTGGCCACGAAGTTGGAGGCGCGGATCGGGTTGGGGGAGACGCCGACCAGTGCGATGGACCGCGCGTCCCGCAGGATCTGCAGGCGGTCCTGCGGCGACGCCTCGGGAACCCCGCCGGTCGCCCGGTGCGTCGCTTCGTTGGCGGGAATGATCGTCGGCGCCATCACGCGCCCCCGTTCGTGGCGCGCAGGGCCTGGTCGAGGTCCCACAGGATGTCCTCGATTGATTCGATGCCGACCGAGATGCGAACCAGGTCGTCGCCGACTCCCGCAGCCGCCCGCGCCTCGTCCGGCACCTGCTGGTGTGTGGTGGAGGCCGGGTGGATGATCAGCGTCTTCGCATCGCCGACATTGGCCAGGTGCGAGGCGAGTTCGGCGCTCGCGATGAAGGTCTTGCAGGCCTCGTAGCCGCCCTTCAGGCCGAAGGAGAACACCGCGCCGGGTCCGTCCGGGAGGTACTTCTTCGCCAGCGCGATGTAGGGATCGTCGTCGAAGATCGGGAAGCTCACCCAGGCGACCTCGTCGCGCTCGGCGAGGAACTTCGCGACGGCCTTGGCGTTGTCCGCGTGGCGTTGCATGCGCAACGGCAGCGTCTCCAGGCCGAGCAGGAGGAGGAACGCGTTGAACGGCGACAGGGGAGCACCCACGTCGCGCAGCACTTCCGCGCGGGCGCGGGTGAGGAAGGCGTACTCGCGGAAGTTCTCCCAGAACGTCAGCCCGTGGTACGCCGGCGACGGCTCGGTGATCAGCGGGAAGTTGCCGTTGTCGAACGGGAACGTGCCGGCTTCCACGACCACTCCGGCGATCGCGGTGCCGTGACCGCCGATGAACTTGGTTGCTGAGTGGACCACGATGTCGGCACCGTGCTCGATCGGCCGGCACAGGTAGGGGCTGGCGAACGTCGAGTCGACCACCAGCGGAATGCCGTGGGAATGCGCCAGATCGGCGTAGCGGGAGATGTCGAGGACGTCCGCGCGCGGGTTGCCGATCGTCTCCCCGTACAGCAGCTTGGTCCGGTCGGTGATCGCCGCCTCGACGGCGTCCGGGTCGTCGAAGTCGACGAAGGTGACCGCGATGCCCATCCGGCGCAGGGTCACGTCGAACTGGGTGTGCGTGCCGCCGTACAGCGACGTCGACGCCACGATCTCGTCGCCGTGCTGCGCCAGGGTCAGCACGGTCACCAACTGGGCGCCGAGGCCGGAACCGGTTGCCACAGCCCCCAATCCGCCCTCCAGGGTGGCGATCCGCTCCTCGAACGCGGCGACCGTCGGGTTGCCGATCCGGCTGTAGAGGTTGCCGTACGTCTGCAACGCGAACAGGTCCGCCGCCTGTTGCGCGTCCTCGAAGACGAAGGATGAGGTGGCGTAGATGGGCATCGCCCGCGCACCCGTCTCGGGGTCCGGGCGTTGCCCGGCGTGTATGGCGAGCGTGTCGAAACCGAACTGGTGCTGATCGCTCATGTACGCCGTTCCTCGTCGTGGGCAGAAGACCCCGGTCACTGCATCGGCGCACGACGAGTGCCATGACACGTCATACGTCATGCACTGATACCTATAACCAGTGCTTATAAAATTAGGTTCCGTGTCCGGATACTGTCAACCGGACACCCGACCAATGAGACGACCGCGTTCCGTTACCGCGCGCGGCCCCAGCCGCCGGTGACAGTTGCGGCCTGGGCCAACTGTTCGACGACCGGTGTCGTGTCGGGGTCGACCAGGCCGATCGTCACCCTGATGTGTCCGGGCTGATCCGGCAGGACCCCGAACGGCGCGCCCGGTGCGACGCCGATCCCCTGGCTGGCGAGGCGCACGATCGCCGCGGTCTCGTCGGCGACCGGGATCCAGAGGTTGAGTCCGTCGTCGCCCGCCACGGGCACGCCCGCTTCCTCCAGTTGCCGTACGGCCGATGCCCTGCGCCGGGCGTATTCGTTCCGAGCGACGGCGACCCGGTCCACTGCGTCGGTGTCGGTCAGCAGATGCAGCAGCGTGTGCTGGAGCAGTCGGCTCGTCCAGCCCTGGCCCAGCTGACGCCGCGCGGACAGCCGGCCGATGAGTTCGCTCGGGCCGCTGATGCCGGCCAGCCGCAGGTCGGGGCCGTGGGACTTGGAGAAGCTGCGCAGGTGCAGGGTCTGCTCCGGCAGCCACGAGCCGAGACTCACTGCGGGCGCGATGGCGACCGCGCCCGCGGAGTCGTCCTCGACGACGAGGGTCGAGTGCTCACCCAGGATCTGCGCGAGCCGTTCGGCGCGTGTGGGAGATATCGAGATGCCGGTCGGGTTCTGTGCCCGGGGCTGGAGGAAGACCGCCGCCGTGTGCGTCCGCAGGGCGGACGCCAGGTCGTCCGGACGCATCCCCTCGTCGTCCAGGGCGACCCCGACGAGTTCCGCGCCGAGAGCGTCCAGCAGGTCCAACAGCGGTGGGAATCCAGGGTGTTCGACCACGACGCGGTCCCCGAAGGACAACAGGGTCCGGGCGATCAGATCGATTCCGTCCATGGCACCGTCGCTGAGCGTGAACGCCTCCGCCGGGTACGGCCAGTCGGCCGCGAACTGCTCGACCAGTGCCGGCAGGATCGGGTCGTCGAGGTAGGTCGCCGGCGTCGACGCGGAGCGGCCCAGCGCCCGGAGGGCCGGTGCGAGGTCGGGCAGCAGTGCCGGGTCGGGCACCCCGGTCGACAGGTCGAGGGCGAACTCGGCGCGGGGTTGCACCGCGTGCTGGTAGCGCAGCGCGCCTGCCGAATTCCGTGTGTCGGCAACGGTTGTCCCGCGGCGACCGTCGGTGCGGATCGTGCCGGACCTGGCGAGGACCGACCACGCACTGCTGACCGTCGTGGGGGAGAGCGCCAACTGGGTGGCGACGGTGCGGATCGGGGGGAGTCGCTCTCCCGGCACGAGCACCCCGTCCCGGATGGCAGCGATCACCGCGGCGGTCAGGCCGCGGGCGTTGGGTTCGGTCAGCCGCTCTTCGAGGGCGCTCAAGGTCGCTCGCACACTATGTAACATAACAAAAAGAGGGTGGTGCGGAGTTTGAAACACACATAATCTTGATGCCATGAGCACCCGAATCTCCCACTGGATCGACGGTCGCGTGTCCGAAGGCACCTCCGGTCGAACTTCCCCCGTTTACAACCCGGCCACCGGCGAGCAGTCCGGCGAGGTCGACCTCGCCAGTGCGGCGGAGGTCAGCGATGTCGTGAAGAAGGCGGCCGCGGCTGCCCGCGAATGGCGCTCCGCGTCGCTGTCGAAGCGCAGCGCGGTGTTGTTCGCGTTCCGGCACCTGCTGCAGGAGCACGCGGACGACCTCGCCGAAATCGTCACCGCCGAGCACGGCAAGACTCTCGCGGACGCCCACGGAGAGGTGGCCCGCGGTTCGGAGAACGTCGAATACGCCTGTGGTGTACCGGAGCTCATGAAGGGTGGCTTCAGTGAGCAGGCCGCCACCGGCATCGATGTGTACTCGATCCGGCAACCGCTCGGCGTCGTCGCCGGCATCACCCCGTTCAACTTCCCGCTGATGGTCCCGCTGTGGATGTGCGCCAACGCCATCGCCACGGGCAACGCGTTCATCCTCAAGCCGAGCGAGAAGGACCCGTCCGCGTCCCTGCTCATCGCGAAGCTCTGGCAGCAGGCCGGACTTCCCGACGGGGTCTTCACGGTGCTGCAGGGCGACAAGGAAGCCGTGGACGCATTGCTGACCGACCCGGGCGTCGCCGCGGTCTCCTTCGTCGGCTCGACGCCGATCGCCAAGTACATCTACGAGACGGGCACGGCGGCCGGCAAGCGGGTGCAGGCCCTCGGCGGTGCCAAGAACCACGCCATGGTGCTGCCCGACGCCGACCTGGACGTCGCGGCGGACGCCATCGTCGGTGCCGCGTACGGGGCTGCCGGCGAGCGTTGTATGGCGCTGTCGGTCACCGTCGCGGTCGGCGACGTCGCCGACCGCCTGGTCGACGCGATCTCGGCACGGCTGCCGAAACTCGTCGTCGGCCCTGGGAACGAGAGTGACACCGACATGGGGCCGCTGATCACCGCGGCGCACCGGGACAAGGTCGCCGGCTACATCGACGCCGGAGCGAGTGCCGGAGCGAAGGTCGTCGTCGACGGACGCGAGGCGGACGTGCCCGAGTGCGGCTTCTTCCTCGGCACCACCCTGCTGGACGGCGTCACACCGGAGATGAGCGTCTACACCGACGAGATCTTCGGGCCGGTGCTCGGGGTCGTCCGGGTCGACACCTACGAGGAGGGCCTGGAGCTCATCAACGCCAACCGGTACGCCAACGGCACCGCGATCTTCACCCGCGACGGCGGCGCCGCCCGGCAGTTCCAGTTCGACGTCGAGGTCGGCATGGTCGGCATCAACGTGCCGATCCCGGTGCCGGTCGCCTACTACTCGTTCGGCGGCTGGAAGGCCTCCCTCTTCGGCGACACGCACATGTACGGGCCGGAGGGTGTCAACTTCTACACCCGGGGCAAGGTCGTGACCTCGCGCTGGCCGGATCCGTCGACGTCGTCCGTCGATCTCGGCTTCCCCAGGACACGCTGATGACCTCGACGACGACTTCTACCCAGGACGCCCTGGCCTCCATCCCCACGGAGGAGGCGGAGGTACGCAGGCTCGACCGGGCGCACGTCTTCCACTCCTGGTCGGCGCAGGCGCACATCGACCCGCTGCCGATCGTGTCCGCCGCAGGCTCGTACTTCACCGACTACGAGGGCAAGCGCTACCTGGACTTCTCCTCCCAGCTGGTGAACGTCAACATCGGACACCAGCACCCGCGGATGATCCAGGCGATCCAGGACTACGCGGCGCGGATGACGACCATCCAGCCCGGGCTGGCCAACGATGCCCGGTCGGAGGCTGCGCGACTGATCTCCGAGGTCGCCGGTGAGGGCCTCAACAAGGTGTTCTTCACCAACGCCGGCGCGGAGGCGAACGAGAACGCGATCCGGATGGCCCGGCTGCACACCGGCCGGCCGAAGATCCTTGCCATGTATCGCAGTTACCACGGTGCGACGCATGGCGCGATCGGGCTGACCGGCGACCCGCGTCGCTGGGGGACCGAGCCGCACACGGTGCCCGGGATCGTCCACTTCTGGGGGCCGTACCCCTACCGGTCCTCCTTCCACTCCGAGACGCCGGAGCAGGAGACCGAGCGGGCGCTGGCGCACCTGCGCGACACGATCATGGTCGAGGGTGCCCAGACGATCGCCGGGATCATCCTCGAGCCGATCGTCGGGACCAACGGCATCCTGGTGCCGCCGCCCGGCTACCTCGCGGGGGTCCGCGAGATCTGCGACGAGCACGGGATCCTGCTCATCTCCGACGAGGTGATGGCCGGGTTCGGGCGCGCCGGCGAGTGGTTCGCCATACAGCACTGGGGTGTGCGGCCCGATCTGATCAGCTTCGCCAAGGGCGTCAACTCCGGGTATCTGCCGTTGGGCGGCGTGGTCCTCTCGGACGCGGTTGCCGCCACGTTCGACGACCGGGTCTACCCGGGCGGGCTGACGTACTCCGGGCATCCCCTCGCGTGCGCCTCGGCCGTGGCATCGATCCAGATCTTCAAGGACGAAGGCATCATCGAGAACGCACGCCGGCTCGGCGACGAGGTGATCGGACCGGAGCTGGCGAAGCTGGCCGAGAAACACCCGTCGGTCGGTGACGTCCGCGGTCTCGGTGTCTTCTGGGCCGTGGAGCTCGTACGGAACCGGCAGACGCGGGAACCGTTGGTCCCCTACAACGCCTCCGGTGCCGACGCCAAGCCGATGGCCGACTTCGCGGCCGCCTGCAAGGCCGGCGGGGTGTGGCCGATGACCCACTTCAACCGCACCCACGTCGTGCCGCCGTGCACGATCAGCGAGGACGAAGTTCGCGAAGGCCTCGCGATCCTCGACCTCGCGCTCGACACCACGGACACCTACTACGCCGAGTGACCGACGCCCTGCCACTCAGATTGGTTCGACTCTCGAACCAATCTGAGTAGCATGGCTATGTGAGTGATGTTGCTGCCGTCGACGCGATCATCCGGCTCAGCAGGGTGCTGGAGCGCGCCTCGACCGACCTCAGCCTCGCGCACTTCCGCGTGCTGTCAGCGGTCGCGGACGGTCAGCAGCGGGCATCACGACTGGCACGACGACTCGCGCTCGGCAAGCCGGCCGTCAGCGCGAGCGTCGAATCCCTATGCCGGCGAGGCCTCCTCGAGCGGCAGACGGAGTTGGCCGATCAACGTGCCGTCACGTTGCGACTGACCCCCGAGGGCGAGCGGGCACTGGCGGCGGCCCGCGCCGCAATGGTCGAGCAGTTGCGCGCCGTGATTGCGCACGCACCGGTGCCTGCGGCAACCGTCGAGCAACTGACGGCGCTGAACGCCGGTCTGGACGAACTCGCCGAGCAGAGGGCGGCCAGATGACTGACCGCGGCTGGGTGCGTCGGCTGTCGTCATACCTGTTCGCACACCGCACCAGCCTGGTGCTCGCCGTGCTGGGCGCGGTCCTGGGCAGCCTCTGCCAGAGCCTGGTGCCGCTCGTCGCGCGGGAGATCGTCGACGGAGTCATCATCGAACGCCGGGCCGCGCTCTGGCCGTGGCTCACAGTGTTGATCGGCACGGCGTTGCTGGCGTTCCTGCTTGCCTACCTGCGCCGCTATCAGGGTGGCAAGCTGGCGTTGTCGGTGCAGTACGACCTCCGCAATGAGATGCACGACCATCTGCTGACGATGGACCAGGGCACGCTGGATCACCTGCCGACCGGCCAGCTGGTCTCGCGCGCCAACTCGGACTCGACGCTCGTCCAGGGGCTGCTGCAGTTCATGCCGTTGATGACGGGCAATCTGCTGCTGCTGGTGGTGTCACTGGTCATCATGTTCGTGTTGTCGCCATTGCTCGCAATCGTCGGGCTGGTGGTGCTTCCGGCCCTGATCGCGGTGTCGTACAGCATGCGGCGCAAGGTCTTCCCGGCCACCTGGGACGGGCAGCAGCGTGAGGGCGACGTCGCCCAGATCGTCGACGAGGACGTCGCCGGTGTGCGCGTCGTCAAGGCTTTCGGTCAGGAGTCCCGCGAGCTGCAGCGCATGGTGGACACAGCGCAGGTGCTCTACGGCTCGCGAATGCGAGCGGTGCGTCTGCAGGCCCGGTATCAGCCACTGCTGCAGGCGATTCCGTCCTTCGCGCAGGTGCTGATCCTCGTACTCGGGGGTTGGATGGCGCTCGAGCACCGCATCAGCATCGGCACGTTCCTGGCCTTCAGCACCTACATCTCACAGTTCGTCGCGCCGGCCCGGCAACTGGCCGGTGTGTTGACGATCGGCCAGCAGGCGCGCGCCGGTGTGGAGCGCATCTTCCAGCTCATCGACCTCGAACCGCGGGTCCGCGATGCGGATGATGCGGTCGAGCTACCACCCGTGCGTGGGGACGTGACGTTCGCCGGTGTGCGCTTCGGGTATGACGACAACGCTACGGTTCTGGACGGGTTCGACCTGCACATACCGGCAGGGGAGCGGGTAGCGATCGTGGGTGCCAGTGGCAGTGGCAAATCCACTGTCGCAGCATTGATCTCACGCTTCTACGACCCCCAGTCCGGAGCCGTAGAGATCGACGGCCATGATGTGCGATCGGTCCGGCTGCACTCGTTGCGTCGCCAGGTCGCGGTGGCGTTCGAGGAGAGTTTTCTCTTCTCCGACTCGGTCCGCGCGAACATCGCCTACGGACATCCGGGCGCCACCGAGGGCCAGATCCGCGCCGCGGCGGTCGCCGCGGCCGCGGATGGATTCATCCGGGAGCTCCCGCGCGGCTACGACACCCCGGTGGGGGAGCGAGGCCTGTCACTGTCCGGCGGGCAACGACAGCGGATCGCACTCGCGCGGGCGATCCTCGCCGACCCGCGCATCCTGATCCTCGACGATGCGACGAGCGCCGTCGATGCGCACACCGAGGGCGCCATCCACGATGCGCTGCGCGAGATCCTTGCCGGCCGAACGACCCTGCTGATTGCGCACCGTCTCTCGACGCTGCACCTGGCGGACCGCGTCGTGGTGCTGGAGGACGGCCGGATCGTGGAGTCCGGCACGCACGACGAGCTGACCCGGGCCAGCCAGAGGTATCGAAGGCTGTTGTCCGGCCTGGAGACCGAGCTCGATGAGGAAGTCGGCGACCGTATCGAGGTCCTCGCGTCGATGACGTCCGGCGCGGAACGCACCGACTCCGCATGGACCGCGGCCCGCCGGGCCCGCCGTTACTCATCGGCTGCAGGGTCCATCGGAGCACCCAGTCTCGGTGTCGGACTCGGGGGGAGTGCAGGTGGCGGTTGGCGAATGGCGCTGGCGCCTACGCCGGAGCTGATCGCGCGTGTCGACGCACTCCCACCCGTCCGAGACCGGGCTGCCGTCGATGTCGAATCCGAGTCGCGACCGTTCCCGGACTTCTCGTTGTGGCGACTCCTCAAGGACTTCCGGCGTCCGCTCGGCGTCGGGCTCATCCTCGTGGTGCTGGACGCGCTCGCCGGTCTGCTCGGCCCCGTGCTGGTGAAGATCGGTGTGGACAATGGAGTTTCGCAGGGTGCGAGGGGTGTGCTGTTGTTGGCCTCGGCAGCCCTTCTGGTCGTGACCGTCGCGGATCTGCTCGACCAGATCGCCGAGACCTTCGTGACCGGTCGCGCGGCTGAGCGGATCATGTTCTCGTTGCGGATCCGGATCTGGGCGCAGCTGCAACGACTGTCGCTCGACTACTACGAGCGTGAGATGGCCGGGCGCATCATGACCCGGATGACCACTGACGTGGACCAGTTCGAGTCGCTCATCGAGAACGGCCTGTTGTCGGCACTGGTCTCTCTGGTGACGTTCGTCGGTGTCGGGCTGGCTCTGGTGCTGGTCAATCTCGAGCTCGGTCTCTGGACGCTGACCATCGCCATACCGCTCGTCGTTGCGACCTACGCCTTCCGTAAGCGGGCCGCTGTTCTCTACAGCCAGGCACGCGACCGCATCGCGGTGGTGAATGCCGATTTCCAGGAGAGTCTCTCCGGTGTCAAGGAGACGCAGGCCTTCGTCCATGAGGCCGAGACGATCGCTCGTTTCCACGGACTCGGCCGGGGCTACCTCGAGTCGCGGGTAGCGGCGCAGCGACTGGTGGCGACCTACTTCCCGTTCGTGCAGTTCCTGTCGGCCATCGCGGACGTCATCGTGCTGGGTGTGGGTGCGCACCTGATCTCCCACGGCCGGCTCACCACGGGTGAGTTGATCGCGTTCCTGCTGTACATCAACCTGTTCTTCTCGCCGATCCAGCAACTGTCCCAGGTCTTCGACTCCTGGCAGCAGACGCGAGTTTCCGTCGACCGGATCTCAGAGTTGATGAAGCTGGAAACATTGACGCCGCAGCCTGATTCGCCGCTCGATCCAGTCGTGCATGCGGGACGACTGGCGCTGGTCGACGTGCACTTCAGCTATCCGCCCGTCATACCGCGCAGTGCGGCCCGCGGGCCGCGTGACGCGCAGCTCGTCACGAGGGCTCCGGCCGTGCCCAAGCCACCGGAGGCGCTGCGCGGCGTGTCGCTCGAGGTCGCTGCCGGTGAGACGGTCGCGCTCGTGGGCGAAACCGGTGCGGGCAAATCGACGGTGATGAAGCTGATCGCGCGGTTCTACGATCCGCAGACCGGTGCGGTGGCTGTCGACGAGGTCGATCTGCGGACGGTGGACCTGCCCGGCTTTCGCCGGACGCTCGGCTACGTGCCACAGGAGTCGTTCCTGTTCAGTGGCACCGTGCGGGACAACATCGCGTACGGTCGTCCGGACGCACCGGACAGCGCGGTCGAGGCCGCAGCCCGTGCTGTCGGGGCGCACGACTTCGTCGCGTCATTACCCGGTGGGTATCTGCACGAGCTGACCGAGCGGGGTAGGTCGTTGTCCGCCGGTCAGCGGCAGCTGCTCGCTCTCGCCCGAGCGCAGTTGGTCGATCCGGCGATTCTGCTACTGGATGAGGCGACAGCGAATCTGGACCTGGTCACCGAGGCGAAGGTCAACGCGGCGATGGCCGCCGTCGCCGAAACACGAACGACGATCGTGATCGCCCACCGTCTGCAGACGGCGCGCACCGCGGACCGGATCGCCGTGCTCGACGCAGGGGAGGTCGTGGAAGTCGGCTCGCACGACGAACTGCTCCGAGCGCGTGGTCGTTACGCGGACATGTGGCGCGCCTTCGAGCTCGTGGGTTCCGTACCTCACCCGTCGGCCGAGTAGCCCCACGCCGGCCGAGTAGCCGATCCGACGCGCTGGCCGAGTAGCCGATCCGACGCGCTGGCCGAGTAGCTGACCCCAATGCGCTGGCCGAGTAGCAGTGGGGGAGCGCAGCGGAGGAACGGCGTATCGAGGTCGCGTCCCCCGGCGGTGGCCGAGTAGCCGATCCGACGCGCCGCTGAGTAGCCGATCCCCCGCGGTGGCCGAGTAGGCGAGCCCGCAAGGGCGAGCCGTATCGAGGTCCCGCGCGTGCCTCACGACCCCGCGAGCCGATACGTTTCCGGTCAAATGTATCGAAGAAATGTTCAGCCACCGCGGGAATGGCCGGGCGCTGACATGGCCGGTGCTGAAATGGGTTGCGCGGGGTGATGACTCGGCCAGCGCGGGTGTGGGACCTCGATCACGGTCTCGCCTAACGGCTCGACCTACTCGGCCACCGCGGCGTGTGCGGGACCTCGATGCGGGCTCGTTCCTCGCCCTTACTCGGCCACCGCGGGAATGGCCGGGCGCCGACATGGCCGGTGCTGAAAAGGGTTGCGCGGGGTGATCACTCGGCCACCGCTGGTGTGCGGGACCTCGATGCGGGCTCGTTCCTCGCCCTTACTCGGCCACCGCGGGAATGGCCGAATGCTGAATGGCCGGTGCTGAATTGGGTTGCGCGGGGTGATCACTCGGCCACCGCTGGTGTGCGGGACCTCGATGCGGGCTCGTTCCTCGCCCGTACTCGGCCACCGCTGGAATGGCCACCGCGGAGAAGACCGGTGCTGAATTGGGTTGCGCGGGGTGATCACTCGGCCACCGCTGGTGTGCGGGACCTCGATGCGGGCTCGTTCCTCGCCCTTACTCGGCCACCGCGGAAATGACCGGGTGCTGGAATGGGTTGCGCGGGAAGATGACCCGGCGAGCGCGGCGGGCGCGGGACCTCGATCACGGTCTCGCCTAGCGGCTCGACCTACTCGGCCACCGCTGAATGGCCACCGCTGACATGATCACCGCTGAGATGGCCGGCGCTGAATTGGGCTGTGCGACAGCGTGACTCGTCGAATTCCTGCGCTGATCTACTCAGCTGCCAGAGGTGTCCGTGTCGGGATTGCGCAGGAGACCCAGGCCGGCGAGCACCAGGAAGACGCCCCAGGCGAGGAATCCGGCGAAACCCAGGTAGAGCAGCGCACTTCCCTCGACGATCGCCACGGCTCCGAACGCCGCGAGGAACAGGCAGCCGGCGCCGACCATCCCGAGCGGGCGAACCCACCGAGGCACCAGGTGATGGCGCACGCAGAAGCCGGACAGAGTGAGCAGGGCGATCGCGATGGCCGCGAGGTTCAGGCCGAAGGCTGCCGCGTGCACTGCCCAGAGGCCGGCGACCACGGCCGCCGATGACGTCGCCTGCGGGGCTGCTCCGGCGAGGGCGATCTCGACGATGTTGACGACACCGAAGAGCGCAGCGATCACCACGACGGCAAGCGTGCCCACGTCGACCAGGAAGCGATCATGGCGATCGGCCACCAGGGTGCGGAGGCCACCGGCGAGACACAGCAGGCTCACCATCCCGACGGGGAACAACGCCAGCGGGACCACGACAGCGATCCGGTGCACGGCGAAGTACTGCGACACCGCGGCCGGATCCGCGTCGAACGCCGGCTCTCCGGACCGAATGACGTTCTGGATCAGCAGGAGTACTGCGAAGACCAGCGCCGCGCAGCCCGCGATCCGGCGGATGGCTCGATCTGTCAGAGCCGGCGCCGTGGTGATCGCCGCTGCCGGAGTTGCATGAGTGGACATGGGAGCACCTCGTACTTGTACGCTGGAATCAGAAGGAGATTCTTCTTACTGGAATCAGATTCCAGTAAAGAGAATCCCGCTCCAGTGAGAGGTTGTCAAGGGTGTCCGAGGGGCCGCAACGGCGGGGCAACCGCCGGGATGTCGCTGCCGCTGCGACGAGGCAGGAGATCCTGCGTGCGGCGCGACGGCTCTTCGCGGAGCACGGGTTTGCCAGCACCACCATCAATCAGATCGCCACAGAGGCCGGGGTCGCCGTTCAGACCGTCTACTCGAGCGTGGGATCGAAGGCCGTCCTGGTGCTCGCCCTGAACGATCTGATCGACAGCGAGAGCGGCGTCGGCGAGTTCGCCGGACGCATCGCCGTCGCCGACGATGCCGAGGTCGTGCTGCGTAGTGCGGTCCAGTTGACCCGCCGGATCAACGAACGCTGTGGCGACATCGTCCGGGTTCTGCTCGCCGCCGAACCGTCGGACGCCGCCGTCGCTGCTGCGGTCAGGGACGGGATGCGGCGCCATAGGGATGGTGCTCATTCGCTGGCCGAGCGACTCGCCGGTCTCGGGGCTCTGTCGTCCGGGGTCGGTGTCGATCAGGCCGCCACCTCGTTCGCGGTGTTGACGTCGCCGGCCAGTTGGCGGCAGCTGACCGAGGACACCGGGTGGAGTTTCGACCGCGCCGAGGCGTGGATGCTGTCATCCTTGGCGACGCTGCTGACGGGTATGCCGGTCACGGAGTGACACAAAGTTACCTAATTCAGAAGCAAAGGTTATGCTGACCGGGTGGCTCAGATCTTCAGCTTCCCGAATCCGGTGAACGAGAAGGCGGCGCGTACGGTTGCAGCCGGCGTCGTCGTGCTCAGCGTGCTTGCGGCGGTTACCGGGTGGTGGGTCGTCCTGCTGGTGCTGGCGTACGGTTTCGCCGCCCGGGTGGCGACGGGGCCACGGCTCAGCCCGCTCGGTCAGCTGGCGACGCGCCTGGTGGCGCCCCGGCTCGGCGCCGCGAAGCTGGTCCCCGGTCCGCCGAAACGCTTCGCTCAGGCGATCGGCCTGGCCTTCTCCGGCACGGCGCTGATCCTCAACCTCACGGGCGCACATGCAGTTTCGACCGCGCTGCTGGTGGTGCTTGCCGTCTTCGCGACCCTGGAGAGCGCACTGGGATTCTGTGCCGGATGCTTCGTGTTCGGGCAGCTGATGCGCGTCGGCGTGATCCCGGAGGACACCTGCGAAGCGTGCGCCGACAGCCGGCTCAGGCAACAGGTCAACGCCCGAACCGACACGGTCGTGGTCAGGCCTGCCGGAAGACCTGGCGCATCCGGCCCAGACCGCTGATCTCCGCCTCGACGACATCGCCGTCGCGCAGATACGGCTTCGGGTCCGGCTGACCCATGGCGACGCCGCCGGGTGTCCCGGTGATGACCACGTCCCCGGGGCGCAGCACCATGAACTGGCTCAAGTAGTGCACCACCGTCGGCACGTCGAAGATCAGCTGGCTCGTGCGGCTCGACTGTCGGTCAACACCGTTGACCTGCAATCGGATCGGCGCGTCGGAGGGGTCGAACTCATCCCGCGTCACCAGCCAGGGACCGAGCGGGTTGAAACCCTCGCAACTCTTGCCCTTGTCCCACTGGCCACCTCGCTCCAGCTGGAACTCCCGTTCGGACACGTCGTTCGCAACAGCGAAACCGGCGATGTACGAGCCCGCCTGCTCCGTTGACTCCAGGTAACGGGCGGTCCGGCCGATGACAACGGCCAGCTCGACCTCGTAGTCCGTCTTGCTGCTGCCGCGCGGGATCGGCACGTCGTCGTCGGGGCCGGTGACCACCCAGGGATCCTTCATGAACACGATGGGTTCCGCAGGGATCTCGGCTCCGGTCTCCGCGGCGTGGTCGCGGTAGTTGAGGCCGATGCAGACGACCTTGCCGGGCCGGGCGACCGGCGCGCCGACCCGGACGTTGCCGAGCTCGACGGTCGGTAGTCCTCCCGCGGCCACCGCCACAGCGACCCGAGCGAGCGAGTCGCTGTCGAGCGTCCGGTGGTCGTAGTCCGGCACCACCGACGAGACGTCGACGACGGACCCGTCGGGGGCGAACGCCGCCGGTCGCTCTGCGCCAACGTCGCCAACACGAAGCAATCGCATGAGTTTTCGCTACTTTCAGTCGGTGCCGTGGGTAAGCAGTCGCCCGCGTGGCTGGTCGAAGTCGACCTTCTGACCGCGCACGTAGGTGCCGCGCACCACGCCTGCCAGCGTCTTGCCGTCGTATGCCGACACAGGGTTCTTGTGCTGCAGTTGCCTCGCGTCGACCGCGAATTCGTCGTCCGGCGCGAACACGACCAGGTCCGCGTCATACCCGGTCGCGAGCTTCCCCTTGCGCTGCAACCCGATCCGGGCTGCCGGGTTGGCGGACAACCACTGCGAGACCTGCTCCAGGGCGATGCCGCGGCGACGTGCCTCCGTCCAGACGGCAGCCAGCTCCAGCTGCACCGACGCGATGCCACCCCAGGCGTTGCCGAAGTCGCCGTGCTCGAGGTCTTTCAGCTCGACGGTCGAGGGGGAGTGGTCGGACGCGACGTAGTCGATCGTCCCGTCCGCCAACGCTTCCCACAACAATTCGCGGTTCGCCGACTCGCGGATCGGCGGGCAGCACTTGTACGCCGTGCCGCCGTTCGGGATGTCCTCGGCGAGCAGGGTCAGGTAGTGCGGGCAGGTCTCGGCCGTGATGTCCACCCCGTCCTGCTTGGCGGCACGCAGCAGCGGCAGCGCCTCCGCGGACGACAGGTGCAGGATGTGGGTGCGCGCACCGGTCCGCCGGGCGCGTTCGATGACCTGCTCGATGGCGCGGTTCTCCGCCTCGCGGGGGCGGGAGGCCAGGAAGTCGGCATAGACGTTGCCGTGGGCTTCCGGCGCAGCAGCGATCGACTCGGCATCCTCGGAGTGAACGATCATTAGGCCGTCGAACCCGGCGATCGTCGTGAGGTAGTCCTGGAGCGCGTCCGGTGTGAGCGGCGGGTATTCGTCGACGCCGGAGTCGAGCAGGAAGCACTTGAAACCGAACACGCCGGCCTCCTGCAGCTGCTGCAGGTGCTCCTGGTTGCCCGGGACGGCTCCGCCCCAGAAGCCGACGTCCACGAACGTCTGCCCGGTCGCGACCAGCTGTTTGAACTCCAGCGCCTGCGGCGTGACCGTCGACGGGATGGAGTTGAGGGGCATGTCGATGATCGTCGTGACGCCACCGGCGGCAGCGGCCTTCGTGGCGGTCCAGAAGCCCTCCCAGTCGGTCCGGCCGGGCTCGTTGACGTGCACGTGCGCATCGACCACCCCGGGGATGAGTGTCTCGTCGTCACCGAGCTGGACGACGTTCGCGCCCTGCAGGTCGGCCCCGAGCGCCTCGATCGTCTCGATGCGTCCGTCGCGGATGCCGATCTCGCAGGCGCGCACGCCCTCCGGTGTCACCGCACGCTGGGCCCGCACCACCAGATCGAATTCGCCTGAGGCCGTGGAGGATTGCGTCGTCTCCGGTTGCGAAGTACGCGGATCACCTTGCTTTGCAAGGAATTCGGTGATCTGCTGTTGCACAACTTCCGGCTGGTTGACCTGTGCCAGCACGGCGTCGGTGTCGGTCATCATGCCTCCTCGGTGGTGAGTTCGGTGGTGCTCGTGGTGGACAGCTCGGTTCGAGCCCACTGTCCTATCTTTCCGCCGACCTGGGTCAGCAGCGGTGCGGCGTTCGCGATGCTGCGTGCCACGTCCGGCTCGAGGTCGGCGAGGGTCCAGACGGCGTCGATCCCGCTCGCCCGCGCCTCGGCGTCGGTGAGTGAGCTGACGCCACAGACCGCGACGACCGCCGGCACGCCCGCAGCACGGGCGATCCGGGCGACACCGACCGGCGTCTTGCCCGACAGGCTCTGCTGGTCGAGACTTCCCTCCCCGGTGATCACCAGATCGGCACCGAGCACCCGGTCGGCTAGCCCGACCAGGTCGGCGACCAGCTCCAGGCCGGTCTGGGGCGTCGCGTCCAGGACAGCGAGTGCGGCGAACCCCACGCCACCCGCCGCACCGGCCCCGGGGGCGTCGATCACCGGTTGCAGATCCTTGCCCTGCGCGGTGCCCAGGACAGCTGCGAAGTTGGCGAGCGCCGCGTCCAGCTGGGCAACCTGCTGCGGGTCGGCGCCCTTCTGCGGACCGAAGGTGTATGCCGCGCCCGTGCTCCCCAGCAGCGGATTGTCCACATCGAGCGCGACCACGACGTCGGTGTCGCGCAGGCGAACGTCCAAGCCGGACAGGTCGATCCGGTCGAGATCGGCCAGGGCGGCGCCACCGTCCGGCAGCGTCGACCCGCTCGCGTCGAGGAGCTCGGCACCCAGCGCGGAGATCAGTCCGGCGCCACCGTCGGTGCAGGCACTGCCGCCCAGCCCGAGCACGACGCGCGTACAGCCCGCGTCGAGCGCGGCCCGGATCAACTCGCCCGTGCCGCGGCTGCTCGCGGTCAGCGGGAGGAGCTCGTCCCGGGGCAGCAGTGCGAGTCCCGACGCGGTCGCCAGCTCGACGACCGCCGTCCCGTCGCCGACCGCCAGCGTTGCCTCGACGGTCGCCCCGTCGGGCCCGGTGACGGCCTGGTGGACGGCGGAGAAGCCGGCGCGCAGTGCGGCGTCGACGGTGCCGTCGCCACCGTCCGCCATCGGCACGAGGTCGATGGCGGACGGTAGGACACCGTCGAGACCGGCCGCGACCGCACGCGCGACTCCGTCGGCTGACAGGGAACCCTTGAACTTGTCAGGGGCGATGACGACGCGCACGGCGTTCTCCGATCGTCGGTCGGGCTGGGACGAAGACTTCGTTCCTCATCTTCGATCCAACACTGTGCTCCCGGCCGTCGTTCGGCCGGACTGGGTCGATCCTCAGCCGATCGGCAGGATCGCGGTCGGAGCGTCGGCGGCGTTCTCGGCGACCGCTTCGAACTCGGTCACCGCGTCGATGCTGGCGCCCATGGAGATGTTGGTGACGCGCTCGAGGATCACCTCGACGACGACGGGCACCTTCAGCTCCTGGGCCAGGGCACTCGCCTTCTTCAGCGCCGGCTCCAGGTCATCCGGGTTGTGCACCCGAATCGCCTTGCACCCCAGACCTTCCGCCACCTTCAGGTGGTCCACGCCATACCCCTCGACCTCCGGGGAGTTGATGTTCTCGAAGGCGAGCGACACGTAGTAGTCCATGTCGAAGGCACGCTGGGACTGGCGGATCAGGCCCAGGTAGGAGTTGTTGACGAGCACGTGGACGTAGCCGATGTTGTGCTGGGCACCGACCGCCAATTCCTCGATGAGGAACTGGAAGTCGTAGTCGCCCGAGAGCGCCACGACCGGCCGGTCGGGCTGACCGGTGGCGACACCGAGCGCCGCGGGCAGGGTCCAGCCGAGCGGGCCGGCCTGACCGGCGTTGATCCAGCGACGCGGACCGAAGACGTGCAGCAGCTGGGCGCCGGCGATCTGCGACAGTCCGATGGTCGAGACGTAGGTGGTCTCGCGGCCGAACGCGGCGTTCATCGCCTCGTAGACGCGCTGCGGCTTGATCGGCACGTCGTCGAAGTGCGTCTTGCGCTGCAGGGTCGCCTTGCGCTGCTGGCAGTCCTTCGCCCACACGTCGTAGTCGGGCAGGGGGCCGTCGGCCTTGCGGCGCTTGGCCTCGGCCAGGAAGGCGTCCAGGAACGCGCCGGCGTCGGAGACGACGCCGTAGTCGGGCGCGAAGACGCGGCCGATCTGGGTCGGCTCGATGTCGACGTGCACGAACTTGCGGCCCTGGCGGTAGACGTCGAGGGCTCCGGTGTGCCGGTTCGCCCAGCGGTTGCCGATGCCCAGCACGAAGTCGGACGCGAGCAGGGTCTCGTTGCCGTAGCGGTGCGCCGTCTGGATGCCGACCATGCCCGCGTGCAGCGGGTGGTCGTCGGGGATGATGCCCCAACCCATGAGCGTGGGAATGACTGGTATGCCGAGCAACTCGGCGACCTCGACCAGCTGGTCGGGAGCATCGGCGTTCAGGATGCCGCCGCCGGCGACGATCACCGGGCGCTCCGCGGCGAGCAGCATGTCGAAGACCTTGTCGATCTGTGCCTGAGTGGCAGCCGGTCGCGAGACCGGCAGCGGCTCGTAGGTGTCGATGTCGAAGTCGATCTCGGCCTGCTGCACGTCGATCGGCAGATCGATCAGCACCGGTCCGGGGCGTCCGGTGCGCATCAGCCAGAAGGCCTTCGCGAACGTTCCGGGCACCTGGGCGGCCTCCTTGACGGTCACGGCCCACTTGGTGACCGGTGCCGCGATGGAGGCGATGTCGACGGCCTGGAAGTCTTCCTTGTCGAGCTTGGCGATCGGCGCCTGGCCGGTGATGCACAGGATCGGGATCGAGTCCGCGGACGCGGAGTAGAGACCGGTGATCATGTCGGTGCCGGCCGGGCCGGAGGTGCCCAGGCACACGCCGATGTTGCCGGCCGCGGCCCGGGTGTAGCCCTCGGCCATGTGCGACGCCGCCTCCACGTGCCGGGCGAGCACGTGCTGCATGCCGCCGTGGCGGCGCATCGCCGCGTAGAGAGGGTTGATCGCAGCACCGGGAAGGCCGAACGTCTGTGTCGCGCCCTCCTTCTCGAGGATCAGGACTGCGGCGTCGACTGCCTGCATGCGGGTCATCGTGCATCACCTTCGTTCTTGTTGCTGCGTCCGGACAGCTGCTCGACGAGGAGCAGCAGCGCGGAGTGGTCGAGGCCGCCGTGGCCGAGGTTGCGCAGGTCCTGCACGAGCTGGGCGGTCTGGCTGCCGAGCGGGATCGCGACACCTGCGGCCCGCGCCGAGTCGAGCACGATGCCCATGTCCTTGTGATGCAGGTCGATCCGGAAACCCGGCTGGAACTCGCGCTTGATCATCGAGGCCGCCTTGCGGTCGAGGATGCGGTTGCCCGCGAGCCCGCCGGCCAGCACCTCGACGGCGGCGGTGGTGTCCACGTCGTACGCCTCGAGGAACACGAGGGCCTCGGCGACGAGCTCGATGGTGCCGGCGACGATGAGCTGGTTGGCGGCCTTGACGGTCTGGCCGGAACCGTTCGGACCGACGTGGACCACGGTGCTGCCGACGGTCTCGAGGACCGGTCGCACGGCCTCCAGGTCGGCGGCCTCGCCACCGACCATGATCGACAGGTTGCCCTCGATCGCGCCGGCCTCACCGCCGGAGACGGGCCCGTCGAGCGGCTTCAGCCCCGCGGCCTTCGCCTCCTCGGCGACCTGCCGGGCGACGTCGGGGCGGATGGTCGAGCAGTCGACCCAGGTCGCCCCGGACTTGGCGGACGCGATGAGGCCGGGCTCGTCCTCCGTGCCGCGTGCGACGGCGACGACGTCGGGGGAGTCCGGGACCATCGTGATGATGACGTCGGCGTCCTTGACGGCTTCGGCGACCGAGCCGGCGCCCTTCCCGCCGAGCGCGACGAGCTCGTTGATCGGCTCCTGGCTGCGGTTGTAGCCGACGACCTGGTAACCGGCCTTGACCAGGTTGGCGGCCATGGGCGCACCCATGATGCCGAGGCCGATGACGGCGACTGAAGTGGTGTTGCTCATGCGGTTGGCTCCTTGCAGATGTAGGTCGGGGTCTCAGCTGTTCAACCAGGCGAAGGGGTCGGTGTCGCCGGCGACGTACTCCAAGCCGATCGGTCCGTCGTAACCGCCCTGCTGGGCGGCACTGATCCAGTCCTGGAGGGGGAGATCGCCGGTGCCCGGTGCCCCGCGACCCGGTGCGTCGGCGATCTGGATGTGCCCGAACTCGTGGGCGTGCTCGGCGACGACCTTTGCGACGTCGTCACCGTTGACGGCGAGGTGGTAGAAGTCGGCGAGCAACCGCAGGTTGTCCGCGCCGACCGCATCGATGACGGCCAGTGCGTCGGCCGCGGTCTTCAGCGGGTAACGGTCGGCTCCGGACACCGGCTCCAGCAGGACGGTGCCGCCGAATGCCGCGACCGCCTTGGCGGCATACGCGAGGTTCTCGCGCGCGGCGCCCGACTCGGCCGCCGCGTCGGCACCCTCGGTGTGCAACCCGTAGAGCGCGTTGAAGTGCTTGCAGCCCAGGCGCTGGGCGATGTCGACGACGAGCTCGACGTTGGCGCGGAACTCGTCCTGCCGGCCGGGGTTGTTCACGACGCCGCGGTCACCGGCGGGCATGTCGCCGGCGAAGAAGTTGAGGCCGGTCAGCTGCACACCTGCCTGCTCGATCGCGCCCACGAAACCCTCGACCTCGCTCTTCTCGGGCACCGCGGTCGTCCACGGCCACCAGAACTCGACCGCGTCGAAACCGGCCGCACGCGCGGCCGCGGGACGCTCGAGGATCGGGAGGTCGGTCAGCAGGATGGAAGCGTTGACGGCGTAGCGGGTCATCCGGGTCAGTCCCTCGATCGTAGGTATTCCGAATTGCGGAATATAAATGTTGTATGGCGAAAGTGTGCCAAGCTTGAGGGGCTCCCGTCAAGGGGGTCCACGGGCCGACCCGGATCGGCAGCGGTATGCCGCCGGTGCGGCATACTTCGTCGCAGTTGCAGCGGGGCGGGCACCGATGCCCGCCAGATTGGAGAGTTCTCATGACCCACACCAGCCCCGGCTATTCGGTGACCCTGCGCGTCGGCCTCGACCGTGGCAAGCGCACCGCGACGGATCTGGCGTCCGCGGTCGCCGCAACCGGGGCGACGGTCACTGCGCTCGACGTCACCGAGTCGACCCCCGAGGGTCTGGTCGTCGACGTCACCTGCGACACGGCGGACGAGGACCACGCCGCTCGCATCCGCGAATCACTCGTGGCCGCAGGCGGTTACGACGTGCGCAAGGTCAGCGACCGGACGTTCCTGATGCACCTGGGCGGGAAGCTGTCGGTCGAGCCCAAGGTGGAGTTGCGCACGCGCGACGACCTGTCACGTGCGTACACGCCGGGTGTCGCCCGGGTCTGCCTGGCGATCGCGGCGAACAAGGACGACGCGCGCCGGCTGACGGTGAAGCGCAACACGGTTGCCGTGGTGACCGACGGCACGGCGGTGCTGGGTCTCGGCGACATCGGTCCGGAGGCAGCCCTGCCGGTGATGGAGGGCAAGGCGGCGTTGTTCAAGCAGTTCGCGAACGTCGACGCCTGGCCGGTCTGCCTGGACACCAAGGACACCGAGGAGATCATCTCCATCGTCAAGGCGCTCGCGCCGGTCTACGGCGGGGTCAACCTGGAGGACATCGCCGCGCCGCGCTGCTTCGAGATCGAGCGACGACTGCGCGACGAGCTCGACATACCCGTCTTCCACGACGATCAGCACGGCACCGCGATCGTCGTGCTCGCTGCGCTGATCAACGCGCTGCGGGTGGTCGAGAAGAAGATCGAGGACGTGCGCATCGTGATCTCCGGCGTCGGTGCCGCCGGGCACGCGATCATCCAGCTGCTCTCCGCCCAAGGGGCTTCCGACATCGTGGCGGCCGGGCGGTCCGGCGCCATCCACTCCGGCGAGACCTACCACGACGAGCACCGGCAGTGGATCGCCGAGAACACCAACCCACGGTCGTTGACCGGATCACTGTCCGAGGTCCTCGCCGACGCGGATGTCTTCATCGGTGTCTCCGGTCCGAACATCCTGGGCGAGCAGGACATCGCGAAGATGGCCGATGGCGCGATCGTCTTCGCCCTTGCCAACCCCGACCCCGAGGTGCCGCCGGCCGAGGCCGCCAAGCACGCCGCGGTGGTGGCCACCGGGCGCAGTGACTTCCCCAACCAGATCAACAACGTGCTGGCGTTCCCCGGGCTCTTCCGCGGTCTGCTGGATGCGTCGGCCAACCAGATCAGCACCGAGCTGCTCGTCGCGGCCGCGCGGGCCATCGCCGACTCGGTGACGGCCGACGAGTTGAACGCGAGCTACATCGTGCCGAGTGTGTTCGACTCGCACGTCGCGCCCGCGGTGGCCGAGGCGGTGCGGCACACGGTGGAGCAGCAGCGCAGCTGACGCGCGTGCTCCCCGGGCGGTTCAGCGGGCCAGCAGCTCCGCGACGGCCCGGGCGGTCGGCACGCTGTCCCCGAACGTCCAGATCGCCCGGCGCGCGCCGTCCAGGGGTTCGTCACCGCGCGCGTAGCCGAGGACGACCACGAGCGCATCCGGATTGGCCGCCAACGCTTTTCGGCGTTGTTCGTCCTCGACGACGTCGTGACCGGGTGAGCCGGTCACGATGACGTCCGCGACCGGGAGGTCGTCGCGTGCGATGAGGTCGTCCCGGTCGGCATGCCCCTCGACGGCGGCAGGCAGCGCGAACGCCGGGGTGATCGTCGAACCCGGGTGTGCTTCCACGATCGCCTGCACGGTCGTCGCTGGGAGCGCACCGGCGGCGACATTGCGCAGGCGGCGGACGTCCAGCAGTTGCAACGGTCCGTGCGGTAGCGTCACCGCGCCGCGGCGGGCGAGCGCGCGCCGGGCAACGGAACGGTCCGCGCTGGTGCCGGCGGCAACCGACGTCGGTTGCGCGCGTCGCCAGGCGCGGAGCGCGTCGATGCGCTCGGCCGCTTCCTCCAGCCGGTCGACCGGCAGTCGGTGATCCTGCACCGCGTGCAGCAGCGCGTCATACGCCTCGGTGAAGACGCGCAGATCCTTGTCCGGGCGATCGGCGCCCAGGACGGGGTTGCCCAGACCGAGGACGTCCGCGCCGGCGAGCAGCGCCTGGACACAACCCTCGCCGAGCCCGATCGTGTCGCGGATCGCGCCCATGTCGAGTGCATCGCTGATGATCACACCGTCGAAACCGAGGTCGCGGCGCAGCACGGACAGCACCGTCGGGCTGATGGTCGCCGGCCGCCGCGGGTCGATCGCCGGGACGATCACGTGGGCGGTCATGACCGCACGGACCCCGCTGGAGACGATCGCTGCGAACGGGGCGAGTTCGCGCTCCCGCATGACCTCCAGAGAGGCGTCGACCCGGGGCACCCCGACATGCGAATCCACTGCGGTGTCACCGTGACCGGGGAAGTGCTTGGCGGTGGCCGCAACGCCGACGGACTGCAGGCCCGCGGCGTACGCAACGGCATGACGTGCAACCAGCGGCGCAGTGGCGCCGAACGAGCGAACTCCGATCACCGGGTTGTCCGGATTGCTGTTGACGTCCACGACCGGTGCCAGGTCGACATCGATGCCCGAGGCGCGCAGATCGGCACCGATCGCCCCGCCGACCTCGCGGGTCGCCGCCACGTCGTCGGCCCGGCCGAGCGCGGCCGCGCCGACATGCTGGGAGCCGTCGCGGGCACCCAACCGGCTGACGATGCCGCCCTCCTCGTCGGTCGCGATGAGCACCTCGCCGGCGTCGTGCAGCCGGTCCGACAGCCCGCGCGTGGTCGCGACGTCACCGATGTTGTGGCTGAAGTAGACGACGCCGCCGAGACCGCGCTCGACGGCGGCGGTCAGCCAGTCCGGCGGGCGCTGCGAGCCGGCGAAGCCCGGTTGCAGGACGGTGTGGATCAGTCGGCCGACGGTCGGATCCGCACTCGTGCGGTGGCCCGGTGCGGCGCTCATCGGGCCGTGCCCGGTGCGAGATCTACTCCGACACGACGACGGGTGGGAACGGAAAGCATCACGCCCGGAAGATTATCCGCTTCGATGGTCGGATGATGACGATCGATGAGGACTCGGCTGTACCGCCATACCAACAGATCTGCGACCAGATCGTCGCACGGATCGAGCGAGGCGAGCTGGCGGTCGGCGCGCGACTGCCGTCGGTGCGCGGGCTCGCCGCCGAGTTGGGCGTGGCCCCGGGCACGGTGGCCAAGGCGTACACCCAACTGGAGACCGCCGGTGTCGTCGAGGCGAAGGGGCGCGCGGGGACCCAGGTGGCGGCCGGCCGCGATTCGACCAGGGCACTGGCCGCCACCGCGGCGGCTGAATTCGCAGCGCGGGTGCACCGGTTGGGGCTCGGCACGGACGAACTGGTGCGCATGGTGCGTGCGGCGCTGGACAAGCTCTGACCGAGCCCGACGGTGTGTGCGACATCACCCCTCGGCGAGTGGCGGCGTCGGCTCACGGCGACGTAAAATTTCGATAACGAAATATTCGTTACTGAAGCCCTCGTCAAGGAGACACCAGCATGACCTCGCTCGCCCGCACCATCCGCAACCACCGTGAGTCCGCTCGCAGCCGGCGGGAGCTGATGCGGGCGATCAACAACGCCACGACTCCTGGCGCGCGTGACGACCTGATCATGGCCATGCAGCGGCAGAGCAACCGCTGACACCAACGCTCGAGGTGCCGCTCGACGCGGACCTCACTTCAGGTCCCTGGAGCTGAGCTCCAGCAGGCGGCGGGCGACGACGAGCAGCTGGATCTGCTGGGTGCCCTCGAAGATGTCCAGGATCTTGGCGTCGCGAGCCCACTTCTCCAGCAGCTCGGTCTCCGCGTAACCCGTTGCGCCGCAAAGCTGGACGCAGGTGAGCGCGATGTCCACGCAGGTGCGCCCGGCCTTCGCCTTGGCCATTGACGCCTGCATCGAGTTGGGCCTGCCGTTGTCGGCCATCCACGCTGCCCGCAGCGTCAGCAGGTATGCCGCCTCGTAGTCCGCCTCCATCTGCAGCAGCCGGGCCGCGGCGTACGACTGAGTGGTGGTCGGTGCGCCCGGGTCGGCGGTGACACCGGCCCGCCCCAGCAGTTCGGTGGTCAGGTCCAGGCTCGCCCGCGCCAGACCGACCGCCATCGCGGCGACCAGGGGGCGCGTGTTGTCGAAGGTCTGCATCGCGCCGCCGAAACCGCCCTCGATGCGGATCTCGGGATCGCCGAGCAGGTCCTCGGCGGGGACCCGGCAGTCGACCACGGTGAACGCGGCGGTGTCGGACGCCCGGATGCCGAGCTTGTGCTCCAAGCGTTCCAGCCTCAACCCTGGGTTGTCGCGACGGACGACGAACGACTTGATCGCGCGCTTGCCGAGCGACCGGTCGAGCGTCGCCCAGACGACCACCAACTCGGCGCGCTCCCCGCTGGTGACGAAGATCTTCTCCCCGTTGAGCACGTAGTGATCGCCGTCCTTGACGGCAGTCGTACGGATGGCACCCGAGTCGGACCCGGTGTCCGGCTCGGTGATCGCCATCGCCGCCCACTTGCTGCCGTAGCGAGCCTTCTGCTCGTCGGTGGCGACCGCCGCGATGGCCGCGTTGCCGAGGCCCTGGCGGGGGAGGGACAGGGTCAGACCGACATCGCCGCGGCAGGTCTGCATGATCGACAGCACCGACGACAGGTTGGAACCGTTGACGTTGCCGCTCTTGCGCCGCTTCGCGCGCGAGCCGGCGCCGACGCCGGCCGGCTCGCCGGATCCGCCACTCGTGGTGCGGGCCCCGGCGCCCTGGGACGCGCCGGAGTCGGACAGCCCGTCGATGACTGCCGACATCAGGTCGAGTTCGTGGGGGTATTCGTGTTCTGCGAGGTCGTACTTGCGGCTGATCGGCCGGAAGACCTGGTCCGCCAGGCCGGCCGCCTGACGTACCAGCGGAACGAACTTCTTCGGAACCTCGAGATCGATCATGGGTGGAATCCTTTGAGCTGAGCAGGCTTTCGGAGGAGAACGGGGTCCCCGCAAAGTATTCGGGGGAGCGGAGCGGAGGAGAAACTTTGTGGGGTGTTCATACGAGCAGCACGCCTTCCATCAGACCCGCGCCCCGCAGGTCGCGATACCAGCGTTCGTTGTCGAACTCCTTCACGAAGCCATGTCCACCGAGCAGCTGCACACCCTCGGATCCGATCTGGGCGCAGTGCCGTTCGGTGAGCGACCTGGCGTGGGCGATCTGCGCGGTGGCGTCGAGGCCACGGTCCAGGAGGGCCGCGGCTCGCCATACGACCAGACGGAGACCGTCGAGCTCGATGGCGATGTTCGCGACAGTGAACGCAACGGCCTGCCGATGGGCGATCGGCTCCCCGAACGCCTTGCGCTCCTTGGTGTATGCCGTCACCTGGTCCAGCACCGCCTGCGAGGTGCCGACCGCTGCGGCAGCCCAGGCCAGGCGGGCGCGTGCGACGGCATCGGCGTGGTCGGCGGCGCTGCCCAGCAGGTTCGTTGCCGGCACGCGCACACCGTCCAGGTGCACCGAGCCGGTGTGCGGCGCTCGCAGGCCCATCGCCGGGTCGTCCGAGACGGTGACGCCCTGGCTCGAGGGCGGAACGATCACCAGTCGTGCGTCCCCGTCGAGCAGAGCCGACACGATGAAGAGGTCGGCGCCGGCCGCGCCCGGAACCAGCGACTTGGTGCCGTGCAGCACGAGCTCCGCTCCCTCACGTCGGGCGCGCGTCTGCGGCTGCGCTGGGTCGAAGAGCGGCTGGGGTTCCATCACGGCCAGTGCACCGGTCGCGGGGTCGTGTTCATCGGTGAAGGCGGCCAGGTAGGTCGCCTGCTGCGCTGAATCGCCATAGTTGACGAGGCAGTTCGCGACAGCGGCAGAGGACATGACGGCGACCGCGAGGCCCATGTCACCACGCGCGAGTTCTTCCAGCACCAGGACACTCGTGACGGCTGAGGCCTCCTCGGCGACGCCACCGAGCTCGGTGGGAACGCCGAGCAGCGCCATACCCATCTGTGATGACTGCTCGCGGACCTGGTCCGGAACCTCCCGGTCGGTGTCCGCCTGGGCGGCGGCGGGCCGAAGCACCTCGTCGGCCAGCTCTCGGGCGGCCTCGCGGATCATCTGCTGGTCGTCGGTCGGCGTCAGGTCGAACTCGTGACGTGGTCTCGCGGGCCTGCTGCGCGTCGGATCGCCCGAGCCGGTCCGCGCGGTGAACATCCGCCCCGCGGCGACCTGGGCCCGGAAGCCCTGGCGTGCGCCGCGGTAGAGGACCTTCTCGACCTTGGCTCGCAGCGCAGGGTTCTTCATCGCCTCGAGACCTCCGGCCCGGGTGATCAGGCGCATACCGAAGGACTGGCCGCGATCGGCCAGGCTCGGCTTGGCGTGCGGGTGGCTCATGACTGCCTTCCGTCGGATCGGGACGCCGACGGGGTGTCCGTCGGGCGAGCACTATTACCGTAACTTACGGTACCGGAAACAAAGAGTATCGGGTATCGGGTGTCGGGTACCTGATTCAAGATCGCCGAGAGGCCCAGGAACTATCGACAGGCCCACTTAATCGCTACTTCCTGGGCGGATGTAGTGCCGAGTTTCTGGGCCTGTCGAGAGTTTGTGAGCCCGTCGCTGGAGGGGATGCGGGGTGCAGGAGAGAAGGTCGGCGCGCGGGGCGGGGTTGCGGGTGGACGAAGAGGCGTGGTCGGCCCCGGAAGGTGTCAGGAGTATGCCGCTCGGGTGGTGTGTGCCGCCCAGGTGTATGCCGCCCAGGTGGTGTGTGCCGCTCAGGTGTATGCCGCGCGTACGGCGTCCGCGACAACCTCGAACCGGTCGCGGGGCAGGACCGCGCCCTCGCGGCGGATGGCCTCCTCCGACAGGCGGATCACGCGATTGACGCGGACCTCGCTGGGCCGGTGCCGGGGATCCCAGTCACCGGTGCCGATGTCGCACCAGAGCCGGCCCTCGTGCCGCTCCTGCGCGGCGTCGCGGTCGTGGTCCTTGCTGGTCAGCATCAGCCCGAGCAACCACGGGCCGTCCCGGCCGACGAGCAGCACCGGCCGATCCTTGCCCTGCGCGTGGTCCTCCTCGAAAGGCACCCAGCCCCAGACGATTTCGCCCGGGTCGGGACGACCGTCGGGTTTGGGGGAGTAGTCCAGCGGCGGGATGCCGGTGAAGTCGCCCGGGTAGTCGGAGGCGGGATGTTGCGGCAACCGGTGGGACTCCGCCTCCCGGTGACCGGTGCGGCGTCGGCCGCCCCGGTCGCCGGAACGCAGTGAACCGCGCACCGCGTCGGTGAACCGGCGTGTCGCCGCAGCAAACCGCGAATTCATGATCCGAGCAACTCCTCCACCGGTAGGCCGCGGATCGACGCGTCAAGCACCACGGCCGTGTGTGCCATCGGGATCGGTGTGCCGAGCCGCTCGAGTGCGGTGGCAATCTGCATCAGACACCCCGGGTTCGCGGTCACGATCAGGTCGGCACCGGTCGCCAGGATGTTGCGGGCCTTGGCCTCGCCGAGCTCCGCGGCCGTCTGCGGATGCAGGATGTTGTAGACCCCCGCCGAGCCGCAGCAGATGGCCGCGTCCGCGATCTCGACGAGCTCGACACCCGGGATCTCCCGCAGCAACTGCCGCGGCTGGGACCGGACACCCTGTGCATGTCCGAGGTGGCAGGCGTCGTGATAGGCGATCCGGATCGGCAACGGGTGGCGCTCGGCGACGGTGCCCAACTCGACCAGCACCTCGCTGAGGTCGCGCACCCTGCCGGCGAAACTGGTCGCCGAATCCGTTGTGGTCTGGTCGTTCTCGCCCGAGAACAGTTCGCCGTAGTCCTTCATCGCGCTCCCGCAGCCGGCCGCGTTCGTCACGATCGCATCCACCGCGGTGTCGAAGGTCGCCATCGTCGACCGTGCGAAACGCTGCGCCTCCGGCTCGCGACCCGAGTGGCTGGACAGCGCCCCACAGCACCCCTGCCCGGGAGGTATGACGACCCGGCATCCTTCTGCCGCCAGGACGCGCGCGGTGGCGGCGTTGACGCCGGAGAAGAAGACGTCCTGGACACATCCGGTCAGCATCGACACGACGGCCCGCTGCTCGCCGACGGCGGGCACCTGGTCCGGCACCTGCTCCGGTCTCCCGAGCGACGGTGTGAGTCGCTCCATCGCGGCGAGCCCGGGGAGGAACCGGTCGAGCAGTCCGGTCCGCCGCAGCGCGCGATCCAGCCGCAGCCGCTGGGACAGCCGCAACGGGCCGCGCAGCTTGCGCAGCCGCCCCGGGTAGGGGAAGAGGTTGAAAATGGTTGCCCGCAGTGCCTTCTCGGACTTCGAGCGCTCATGGTGGCGCTCGACCTGGGCGCGTGTCTGCTCCAGGAGCCGGTCGTACTGCACGCCGCTGGGGCATGCGGTCACGCACGCCATACACCCCAGGCAGGCGTCGAAGTGCTCCACCATCTGATCGGTCATCGGGCTGCCCTCCAGGCCCGCCTGCATCAGGTGGATGCGGCCGCGGGGGGAGTCCATCTCCTCGCCCCACAGCTGGTAGGTCGGGCAGGTTGGCAGGCAGAAGCCGCAGTGCACGCAGTCGGCGATCAGCTCCTGCGACGGTGGATTGTGGGTGTCGAAAGCGCCTGGCATCAGATGTCTCCCACGAATCGTCCGGGTGCGAGCTGCTGCCCGGGATCGAACTCCTGCTTGAGGCGCTGCATGACCGGCAGCCCGTTGACCGGCCCCCACACGTCCACGTTGCGGCGGATCTCCAGTGGCGCTGTCAGCACGACGACCGCACCGCCCTGTCGGCCGGCCCGCGCCCGCAGGTCCTGCACCATCCGGTCGAGATCGTCGACTCCGGTCGACGCCGGTACTCCGGCATACAGCACCCCGCTGCCGGCTGCGCCCCGCACGTGCAGCCCGAGATCGTGTGCTGCGGAGGCCAGTTCGGCGACTGCACCCAGCCGACTGGTGAGCTTCAGCAGGGTTTCGGAGCCATCCGTGGCGGCCGGCAGGTGCCACGGCCAGTCGAGTGCATCGTCCACCGCGGCCGGGACGCCGAACTCGGCACGTGCGGCCTCGATGCGGGCCGGCACGCCGTCGGTGGTGCCTTCGAGCAGCATCGCCACGGTGATCGATCCCTCTGTCGGCCAGTCGATCTCGAGCGCAGACGGTGCAAGCTGGGTGTCGCACAGCCGTGCCAGCAGTTGTTCGAGATCGGCAGCCTCGACGGTCGTGGACACCCATGCCCCCTGTGCGGGGATCGGGTGCAGCCGGAAGGTGGCCTCGGTGACGACCGCCAGTGTGCCGAGTGAGCCGACCATGAGCTTGCCCAGGTCGTAGCCGGCGACGTTCTTGACCACCTTGCCGCCGGAGTGCGCGACCGTGCCCTCGGCGAGCACCACTGTCGCGCCGATCAACAGGTCGCGAGCGGTACCGGTGTGCAGCCTGCGGGGGCCGCTGGTGTTGGTGGCGATCAGCCCGCCGACGGTGCTGCCCGGGACCGGTTCGTCGATGCCGAGCCGTTGTGAGCTGCCGCGCACCGCGTCCTGGAGCGCCGCGAGCGGCATACCGGCCTCGACCCGGACGATCAGGTCTCCCGGCTGGTGTTCGAGCAGGCGGCCGCAGCCGCTCAGGTCGAGCAGCAGGTCGGGCGCCACACCCACTCCGCCGAAGGTGAGCTTCGAGCCGTGGCCGCGCACCACCACGACGGCGCCCCGCGAATGTGCTTCGCGCAGAACGGTTGCCACCTGCCCGGTGCCGACCGGCCGGGCGACGCAGCCGGGGATGTGGTCGTCGACGGCGTCGTCCGCCGCTCCCGCGCGCACCTGCACCTCACGGTCCTGCAGCGCCGACAACAGGTCCATCGGGTCAGAACACCTCACCGAGGCCGGCCGCCTGCACCGGGTGGGCGGCCGACCGCTTGCCAGGGACCTCGCCGCACAGCCGGGGGGTCGGGAAGACCTTGCCCGGGTTGGAGATGCCGGTCGGGTCGAACGCGCACCGCACCCGCTGCATGGTGTCGAGGTCCTGCGCACTGAACATCTTCGGCATGTGCTTGGCCTTGTCCGCGCCGACGCCGTGCTCGCCGGTGATCGAGCCGCCGTGCGCCAGGCACAGGTCGAGTATGGCGCCGGACGTCTCCTCCGCCGCATCGGCCTGCCCGGGGACCCGCTCATCGAAGAGCACCAAGGGGTGCAGATTGCCGTCACCCGCGTGGAAGACGTTCGCGACCCGGACCCCGCGTTCCTTCGCCAGGGCGGTCATGGACCGCAGCACTTCGGGCAGCGCGGTGCGCGGGATGACGCCGTCCTGCACGATGTAGTCCGGACTGATCCGGCCGACCGCCGCGAAGGCTGACTTGCGTCCACGCCAAATAGACTGTCGTTCCTCGTCATCGGCCGCGATGCGGATCTCGAACGCACCGGCGTCACGACAGTGCTGTTCCGCTGCGGCGAGCTCGACGGCGACCTCGTGCGACGGGCCGTCGAGCTCGACCACCAGGACCGCGCCGGCGCCGGCCGGGTAGTTGCAGGCGACGGCTGCCTCGGCTGCCTCGATCGCCAGCGCATCCATCATCTCGATGGCGGCGGGCACGATGCCGGCGCCGATGATCGCCGAGACCGCCGCGCCCGCCGAGTCGGTGTCCGAGAAGCCGGCGAGGAACGTCTCGACGGCTGCGGGGGTCCGGGTGAGCCGGACCGTCACCTGCGTTGCGATGCCGAGGGTGCCCTCGGACCCGACGAACGCGCCGAGCACGTCATACCCGGGAGCATCCGGTGCGACCGTGCCGAGCTGAGTGCGCTCGCCGTCGGGCAGCACCACGTCCGCGGCGAGCACGTGCGTGGTGGTGAAGCCGTACTTCAGGCAGTGCGCGCCGCCGGAGTTCTCCGCGACGTTGCCCCCGATGCTGCAGACCTGCTGGCTGGACGGGTCCGGCGCGAAGTAGTAGCCCTCGGGGCGGGTGCGTGCCGACACGTTGAGGTTGATAACGCCCGGGTCGACGACGGCACGCTGATCGCGAGCGGAAACGCTTGTGATCTCACGGAATCCGCTCATCACGATGAGCACTCCGTCGGCGTGGGGGAGTGCGCCTCCCGACAGCCCGGTGCCCGACCCACGTGCCACGAACGGCACACCGTGCTCGGCACACGTCCGCACCGTCAGCTGCACGTCGCGTGCATCCCGCGCCAGCACGACCAGTGCCGGTGTCACCCGGTAGTGCAGCAGGCCGTCGCAGTCATAGGTCGCCAGCTGCGTCGGGTCGTCGATCACCCGGTCGGACGCGAGCACCGACCGCAGTTGTGCTGTCACAGCTGCGATCGGTGCATCGGTGTGCGTCATACGACTCAGGGCATGCGCTCGTAGGCAGGCAGGGTGAGGAAGTCTGCGTAGTCGTCGGCGACGGCCACCTCCAGGAAGGTCGCCTTGGCGTCGTCGTAGTCGCTCGGCTGGCCCGGCAGACCGGCGATGACGTCGTCGACGAGTCCGAGCACCATCTCCTTGGTCACGGTCTCGCCGGTGTCGGCGAGCTTGACGTCGTTCTGGATCTGCTGCCAGATCTGCGAGCGGCTGATCTCGGCCGTCGCGGCGTCCTCCATCAGGTTGTAGATGCCGACCGCACCACGGCCCTCCAGCCACGACTTGAGGTATTGCAGTGCCACGTCGATGTTGCTGCGCAGACCCTCGGAGGTCACGTCGCCGGGCGTCGACTTCACGTCGAGCAGCTGCGCCGCCTTGACGTCCGCGTCCGGCACGTTGTCGATCTGGTTGGGCTTGTCACCGAGGACGCCGGTGAAGACGTCCTTGCAGGTGTCGACCATCGCCGGGTGCGCGACCCACGAGCCGTCGAAGCCGTCACCGGCTTCGCGCGACTTGTCCGCGGTGACCTTCTCGTATGCCGCCTTGTTGACCGACTCGTCCTTGCTCGGGATGAACGCCGCCATCCCACCGATCGCGGATGCGCCGCGACGGTGGCAGGTGTTGACCAGCAGCTGGGTGTAGGCGCGCATGAACGGAACCGTCATCGTCACCGAATTGCGATCCGGCACGGTGTAATCCGCGCCCCGCGTGCGGTAGGTCTTGATCACCGAGAAGAGGTAGTCCCAGCGGCCGGCGTTGAGGCCGGAGGAGTGGTCGCGCAGCTCGTAGAGGATCTCCTCCATCTCGAACGCGGCCGGCAGGGTCTCGATCAGGCAGGTCGCCCGGATCGTGCCCTGCGGGATGCCGAGCCGGTCCTGGGCGATCTTGAACGCGTCGTTCCAGAGCCGGGCCTCCTTGTGGCTCTCCATCTTCGGCAGATAGAAGTAGGGGCCCTTGCCGCGGTCGAGCTGCTTCTGGGCGCACGCGACGAAGTAGAGCGCGAAGTCGACGAGACCCCCGGAGGTCTCCTCGCCGTCGACCAGGATGTGCTTCTCCGGCAGGTGCCAGCCACGGGGGCGCACGATGATGGTGGGCTGCTGCTCCGGCGGGACGAGCTTGTACTCCTTGCCCTCCTCGCTGGTGAAGTCGATGGTGCCGTCGAGCGCGTCCTTGAGATTGAGCGGACCTTCGACGACGTTCTCCCACAACGGGGTGTTGGCGTCCTCCTGGTCGGCCAGCCACGCCTTCGCGCCCGAGTTGAGCGCGTTGATGGTCATCTTGCGGTCGGTCGGGCCGGTCATCTCGACGCGCCGGTCCTCCAGACCGGGGGCGAGCGGCGCTACCTTCCAGTCCGGGTCCTCGCGGACCGCGCGGGTCTCCTCCAGGAAGTCCAGGTCCTTGCCGGCCGCGACATCGGCGACGCGTTGCTTGCGTGCTTCCAGTGCCTCCAGGCGGCGAGCGTTCAGTGCGCGGTGCAGTTCGGCGACGAGCGCCAGGGCGGGCGAGCTGAGAATCTCGTCATAGCGCGGTTTGATCGGACCCGTGACTGTCACGCCGGCTGGAAGATCGGCGATGTTCGAGTCGGGCATTTAAGCAACCTCCACAATGGATGTAATTTTCGTATGGTGGAATCTCTGGCTCACTGAGCGGAATTATAGCGTGCCCGCGTGCTTCGATCATTTCGGCCCTCGGGCAACTGCGCAAGGGGCCGTCGCGAGCCGGTGCGTCGAACTTCAGGCACGGAACCTGGCTAGTCTTGAAAGAACACGTCATGCACGGATGAGGGGGTCCCATGAGTCACGCAGGAGCAACCCCGGCGGCCTGCCAGCCGGCGCATCAGCATGCGGTGCCCATCCCCGGAGTTGATGGTCCGGATATCGCGGCACTTCAGCGCGTCGCCTCGGCCGGTGCGGGTTCTATCGTCGTGCGCCCCCTGCGTCTCTTCTCAGCGGCTGCTGATCCCGCTCGCGGTTGATCTGTTCCCTTCTTCTCTGCGGGGTCGAGCGCCGCCCTGGGTAGGCCACGAGGGGCGAGCGGACGTATCGAGCAGCGCGGGCAACATCACGATCTCGCTGACATAATTCGAAAAAATATTCGAGTATATCTGTGTACTTCCTGAACGTCACCCGATAGAATCATGACAACGAAAGCACCCAGGGGACAGGGGGACTCGACCACCATGGCCATCGATTCACCCCTGCGCATCCCCGACCGACCGGATCCGGTGGAACCGGATACGAGTTGCTGGGATGGGCCCGATCCCGCCCGGCGGCCGGTGCCGGGCCTGGGGCCACGGTTGGCCGAGCAGGTGAGGGCCGTGGCCGGCGCGCTGGACCAGTTACCTCGCGTGTTCGACCAGCTCGGTCAGGGCCAACTCACCGACCTGGTCAGTGTGTTGCTGGGTGTGCAGGAGCGGGCCGGGCAGGTGGCCACGCTGGCGACGGCGAACGCGTGCGAACGGGGTGTGGTGGATGCCTCGGACGCGGCCAACACCACCGGGTGGGTGCGCGCCCGGGCGCAGGCCGCCGGCACCAGTATCGAACCCTCGGCCGCGTCCACGGTGTCGGTGGTGGCCGAGGCGTGCCGGGACCGGCGCAACCACGTCATCGCGGCCGCGGTCCGGGACGGGTCCTGCACGCTGGCCACCGCCCGGACGGCGTTGCGGCAGACCGCGAAAGTCGCCGAGGTGTTGCCGACCGCGGCCCGCGAAGACATCCAGGCGTGGTTCCTGCAACTGGACCCGGCGCTGGGGTCCCGGGGCGTGACGGAGCTGACCCGGCGGATCATCGCCAACTACGCCGCGGACAAACTCTCCGGGGAGGACGCGCACCTGGAAAAGGTCGAGTCGTTGACCTGGCGGACCCTGCCGACCGGGATGATCCGGTTGATCGCGGATCTGTGCCCGGCCAACGCGGCGATCCTGAAGCAGGCCGTCAACGCGTTGTCCGCACCCCATCCCGCCCAAACCAAGGACACCAGCACCACCGAGACCACGGGCGGGCGAGCCACCAGCCAGGAAAGCGACCCCACCGGCGCCACCGACCCCGTGTCTGTGATCAACTTTCTGTAGGCCGTTTTGGCGGGGTTTTCCTGCCGAGGTAGTGGCTGGTTTCCTGCCAAAAGAGCGCTAAGAATCCGGCCACTGGACTGCTGGACGCGGTAGTCGGTTCGGTCCTTTTGATTCCCCTTGCTGGTGACCGCTGCCTGGCGTGCACCACCGACCTCCATAGGTTTCCTTCATTGTTCCCGGTGTGACGGGTGATGCGTGGAGGAGCCGGAAAGTAGATGACGATCAGCATGTCCGTTCAAGAAGAGATCCGCCGGTTGGACTCCGAGGGAGTCCCGGCCCGTCAAATCGCCCGGGACCTGGGTATCAGTCGCGACTCGGTGACGAAATACGCTGACATCAGTGACTATTCGCCCCGGCCCGCGACACCGGTACGCCGCCCGGGGGCGTCGGTGTTGACCGGGTACATCGACGTGATCGAGGGTTGGTTGGCCGATGATGCGCGCCGTCCGCGTAAGCAACGCCACACTGCCCGGCGGATCTTCGACCGCCTCGTTGCCGAACACGGGTACGCCGGGTCGTACTCGCCGGTGCAACGGTATGTGAAGGCGTACCAGCAGGACCGCCGCGGCGCCGGGGACGGGTATGCCGAACTGTCCTGGCCTGCTGGGACCGCGCAGGTCGACTTCGGCCAGGCGAACGCGGTCATCGCCGGCGTGCTGCAGGTGCTGCACGTGCTGGTGGTCACGTTCCCGTTCTCCAACATGCGTTTCGCGCAGGCCTACGCCGGGGAAACCGCCGAGTGCGTGTGCCACGGGCTACGCACCATCTTCGAACACGCCGGCGGCGCGCCTCGGCAACTGGTCTTCGACAACGCGACCGGCATCGGCCGCCGGGTCGGCGCGCAGGTGGTCGAGTCGAAGTTGTTCGCCGCGTTCAAACTGCACTACCGGTGCACCGCACGATATTGCAACCCGTACTCCGGCAACGAGAAAGGCAACGTGGAAAACGCGGTCGGGTTCCTGCGCCGCAACTTGATGGTCCCCGAACCGGTCGCCGCGACCCTGACCGGGCTCAACCAGGTGTTGCTGGCCCAGTGCGACCAGCTGGGCGCCGGCGTCCACTACCGCAAAGGCGTCCCGATCGGTGACCTGTTCACCGACGACGTGACCGCATGCCTGGCGCTGCCGACGGCCGGGTTCGACCCCGTCCGGTACGAAACCCGGGTCGCGGACAAGACAGGCAACCTGCTCATCGACGCCAACACGTACGCCGCCGGGACAGCGTTCGGAGGACGGAAAGTGACCGTCGGGATCCGCCACGACCGCGTCGAGATCCTCGACGAACACGCCCGCCCCGTGGTGACCTTGCCCCGCGCGTTCGGACACCAAGCCGACACCGTGTTCGACCCGATCAGCCTGCTACCGGTGCTGATTGCCAAACCCGGCGCCTGGACCCACTCCCCGGCCCGAGCCACCGTCACCGACCCCGTGCGCGACTGGCTCGATACCGCGGACACCACCGACCGGCGGCAACTACTGGCCGCGTTGCACGCGGCCGGCACCGCCGCGGGGTACCAGCACGCCATCACCGCCGCCGACACCCTCATCCGCGCCGGTGACGACCCCGGCACCGCCGCGATCGGGATGCTCGCCCGCCGCCTGGCCACCGGCACCGAACCAGCCGCCAGCACCGTCGACCTGCACGTCTACGACACCCTGACCACCGGCCAGCACAACCACGGCGACCAACCCGACGTCGAGCACGACGACCAGCAGCACGACCAGCACAGCGGGGTGTGCGCGTGAGTACCGCCAGTGTGCAAGAGGTCATCGACGCCGGCCGCCGCGCCTCCTTGACCTCCGCCGTGCTGGAACACTGGGCGACCAAGGGCACCCCGAAGCAACGCGAGTACCTGCTCGGGCTACTACAGGCCGAGCACGACTCCCGGCAAGAATCCCGCCGGCAACGCCTGCTCAAAGCCGCCAAACTCCCCGCCCGTAAAACCCTGGACGGCTACGACTGGTCCGCGATCAGCTTCCCCGCCGACTACGGCCGCACCCAACTGACCAGCCTGGACTTCCTCGGCCGCGCCGAAGACCTAATCCTGTTCGGCGACGTCGGCACCGGCAAAACCCACCTGGCCACCGCCCTAGCAGCCGCGGCCTGTCAGGCCGGGATCCCGGCCCGCTACTTCACCACCAGCTCCCTGGTCATGCAGCTACGCCACGCCAAAGACACCGGCAGGCTGGACCACCAACTGGCCGCCCTGGCCCGCAACCAACTCCTGGTGATCGATGAGCTCGGCTACCTACCCATCGACACCGATGGTGCCCGGCTGCTCTTCCAAGTCATCGCCGGCGCCTACGAACAACGCTCCCTGATCATCACCACGAACCTCGAATTCTCCCGCTGGGGAAGCGTATTCGGCGACGACAACATCGCCGCCGCGATCATCGACCGCCTCGTCCACCACGGCCGACTCCTGCAATTCCGCGGCGAGTCCTACCGCGTCAACCACGCCCTCATGAAATAACCACCCACCAAGAACAGCCACACAGCTCACCCGGCCGGAAACCCCGCCACCCTGGCCGGAAAATTAGCGCTCAAACGGCCGACAACCAGTTGACAAAACACACCCCGCCGACGCCACCGGCGCCGCCGCCGGTGGTGCCGACGCCGGTGGTGCCGTGGGCGACAGTGGGCCCGGGCCCACCCACGACGCGGACACCACCACCGGTGACCTCCAGGACACCACCGGTGACACCGGTGACGCCGGTGACACCGGTGGCACGACCAGTCACGCCGGTGCCGCGTTCGGCCTGCACCCCGATGTCCAGCACGACGACTGCGACGGTGACCTCGATGGAACGGCCTCCGGCGCCACCAGCACGGGCGGCACCAGCACGGGCGCCGTGCCCGGGCGGGTGCGGGATGAGCGGACCCCGGGGAAACGGCGGGTGGACGCGCTGATGGATCTGGTCGCTGCGGGCGCCAAGACGGTGTGCGGGGACGGGATGGGCATCGGTGCGGGTGCCGCCGTGTTGGTCACGATGGACCTGCACCGGCTCCTGGCCGACTTGGACGGTGCGGTCACCGTCGGCGGGGAGATCCTGGACGCGGGGACCGCCCGCCGGTTGGCGTGTGATGCGGACCTGATCCCGATGGTGCTCGGCACCAAGAGTCAACCCTTGGATGTGGGGCGTGAGAAACGGTTGGCCACCAAAGGGATGCGGGCCGCCGTGGTCCACCGGGACATGGGATGCACGTTCCCCACCTGCGACCGGCCACCAGGATTCTGCGAGATCCACCACATCCTGCCTTGGTGGGCCGGCGGTGACACCGCGTTGGACAACTCTGCCATGCTGTGCCGGCGACATCACCAGATCGTGCACCGCCACGGCTACTACGCCACCATCACCGCCGACGGGGTGCACTGGGACCTGACCGAGGGCGCCATGCCCGGCTGGCGTGCCGACAAAGTCGCCTGATCACCGGGTGCGCGGGACCTCGATCACGGTCTCGCCTAGCGGCTCGACCTACTCGGCCACCGCGGGTGTGTGCGGGACCTCGATCACGGTCTCGCCTAGCGGCTCGACCTACTCGGCCACCGCGGGTGTGTGCGGGACCTCGATCACGGTCTCGCCTCACGGCTCGACCTACTCGGCCACCGCGGGTGTGTGCGGGACCTCGATCACGGTCTCGCCTAACGGCTCGACCTACTCGGCCACCGCTGAAATCTACGCCGCTGAAGTGGCCAGCACTGGTGTGTGTGCGGGGCACCGGGCTGCGGAGTCTCGATACGGCTCGCCCTTGCGGGCTCGCGTACTCGACCCGCAAGGGGGCTCGCAGACTCGACCTGCGAGGGCCTCCTGGACGGGCTCGGGCACCACCCGTCCCGATAGCCGTTCGACATACCCACATGACAGCGGCGGGCGTTCCACGACAACCGCCCGCACAAGCGTCCGGAGAAGGCGCCCTGCCCGGGCACATTTCTCGGCCCCAAACCCGGATGGAGCCGACCGGCTGCTGTGAGCGTTCGACGCACCGAGGGGTGAGTCCGGTCACGTTCACTGGACGCTACTAGCAAGTAGCCACCGATCCGGGGAACGCTGGTGAGGTGAGCGAGACCCCGACAGCCGCACCGGCGCACGACACGACGGGTGTCGCGCTGCCCGCGAGCCGCACCCGACTGGCGCTCATCGCCCTCGCGCTCGGCGGATTCGCCATCGGCACCACCGAATTCGTCACGATGGGCCTGCTGCCGCAGATCGCCGACGGTGTGCACATCAGCATCCCGGTCGCCGGACACGTCGTCTCGGCATACGCACTCGGAGTGGTCGTCGGCGCACCGCTCGTGGCGACGATCGCGGCCCGGAGGCCGCGCAAGACGGTGCTGCTCTGGCTGATGGTGGCGTTCGCCGTGGGCAACCTGGCGTCGGCGCTGGCTCCCAACTACCCGGCGCTGATGGTCGCGCGCTTCGTCAGCGGCCTGCCGCACGGAGCCTTCTTCGGCATCGGGTCCGTGGTGGCCGCATCGCTCGTCCCGTGGCACCGGCGCACCTCCGCCGTCGCGATGATGCTGGCCGGCCTGACGGTCGCCAACGTCGTCGGCGTGCCCGTCGCGACACTGCTCGGCCAGCGCCTGGGTTGGCAGTGGCCGTACGTGCTGGTCACCCTGGTGGCGCTCGTCACGCTCCTCGCCGTGCTGGTCTGGGTCCCGGGCCGTCGCGTCGACGACGCCTCGTCGGCGCGCTCCGAGCTCAGCGCGCTGCGCCGGCCGCAGGTCTGGCTGACGCTGGGCGTCGGCACCGTCGGCTTCGGCGGGATGTTCGCGACGTTCTCCTACATCACGCCGACGATGACGCACCTGGCCGGCTTCGCCGACGGCGCCGTGCCGCTGATCCTGGTCGTGTATGGCGTGGGTATGACGGTCGGCACCATGCTCTCCGGGCGCGTCGCAGCGCACGGCATGCTGCGGGGTATGACGGCCGCGCTGGCGGCGATCGCGGTGCTGCTGGCGGTCTTCGGCGAGCTGGCCCAGCTGAAGGCGACTGCCGTGATCGGTGTCTTCCTGCTGGGAATGCTGCCGTCGGTGCTGGTCCCGCTGCTGCAGACCCGGCTGATGGATGTCGCCCGGGAGGGGCAGTCACTGGCGGCGGCGCTCAACCACTCGACGCTCAACATCGCCAACGCGCTCGGCGCCTGGCTGGGCAGCGTCGTCCTCTCCCACGGCCTCGGCTACGAGTGGCCGAGCCGGATCGGTGCCCTGCTCGCGGTCGGCGGTATCGGCATCGCCGCCGCCAGCGCCGTGCTGGCGCGTCGGGAGGCGGTGGCCGGCGCTTAGCGCCGCGCCATACACCCGAGCCTTTCGCCGGTTCGGTGGCCGAGGCGCTCACATGGGAGACTGTGACCAGTCACCCCGATCCTGCAATCCCGAAGGTAAGCCACGTTGTCACCCATGGCTCGCAAGGCGCTGCCGCCAGCCGCCACGCCGCCGGACCTGATCCGCAACTTCTGCATCATCGCCCACATCGACCACGGCAAGTCGACACTGGCCGACCGCATGCTGCAGATCACCGGCGTCGTCGACGAGCGCGCGATGCGGGCGCAGTACCTCGACCGGATGGACATCGAGCGCGAGCGCGGCATCACGATCAAGAGCCAGGCCGTCCGGATGCCGTGGGAGGCCGGCGGTACGACGTACTGCCTCAACATGATCGACACACCCGGCCACGTCGACTTCACCTATGAGGTGTCGCGCTCGCTGGCAGCGTGTGAGGGCGCGATCCTGCTGGTCGACGCGGCGCAGGGCATCGAGGCGCAGACCCTGGCGAACCTCTATCTGGCGATGGAGAACGACCTCACGATCATCCCGGTGCTCAACAAGATCGACCTGCCGGCGGCGCAGCCGGAGCGGTATGCCGAGGAGCTGTCCGGCCTGATCGGCTGCGAGCCGGACGAGGTGCTGCAGGTGTCCGGCAAGACCGGCGTCGGTGTCGAGGCGCTGCTGGACGAGATCGTCGGTCAGTTCCCGGCGCCCACCGGTGACGCCGACGCACCCGCCCGCGCGATGATCTTCGACTCGGTCTACGACACCTACCGCGGCGTGGTGACCTACGTGCGCGTCGTCGACGGGGCGCTGCACCCGCGCGAACGGATCCAGATGATGTCCACCGGCGCGCACCACGAGCTGCTCGAGATCGGTGTCATCTCGCCCGAGCCGGTGCCGGCCGACGGGCTCGGCGTCGGCGAGGTCGGCTATCTGATCACCGGGGTGAAGGACGTGCGCCAGTCGCGGGTCGGTGACACGGTCACCGCCGCTCGCGGTGGCGCGACCGAGCCGCTGGGCGGCTACCGCGACCCCAAGCCGATGGTCTTCTCCGGGCTGTATCCCATTGACGGCTCGGACTATCCGATCCTGCGCGACGCCCTCGACAAGCTGAAGCTGAACGACGCCGCGCTGGTCTACGAACCCGAGACGTCCGCCGCGCTGGGCTTCGGCTTCCGCGTCGGCTTCCTCGGCATGCTGCACCTGGAGATCGTTCGTGAGCGGCTGGAGCGGGAGTTCGACCTCGACCTGATCTCGACTCTACCGAGCGTGGTCTACGAGGTGACGCTGGACGACGGGCGAACCGTCACCGTCACCAACCCGAGCGAGTTCCCGGAGGGCAAGGTCGCCGCGATCACCGAGCCGGTCGTGCGGGGCACGATCCTCGCGCCCAGCGAATTCATCGGCGCCATCATGGAGTTGTGCCAGTCGCGCCGCGGCACGCTGCGCGGCATGGACTACCTGTCGCCGGAGCGCGTCGAGATGCGCTACACGCTGCCGCTGGCTGAGATCGTCTTCGACTTCTTCGACGCGCTGAAGTCCAAGACCCGCGGATACGCTTCTCTGGACTACGAACCCGACGGTGAGCAGGATGCCGACCTGGTCAAGGTCGACGTGCTGCTGCAGGGCGACAAGGTCGACGCGTTCTCCACGATCGTGCACCGCGAGAAGGCCTATTCGTACGGCGTGATGATGGCGACCAAGCTCAAGGAGCTCATTCCGCGTCAGCAGTTCGAGGTGCCGATCCAGGCCGCCATCGGCACGCGGGTCATCGCCCGGGAGACCATCCGCGCCATCCGCAAGGACGTGCTCGCCAAGTGCTACGGCGGCGACATCAGCCGCAAGCGCAAGCTGCTGGAGAAGCAGAAGGAAGGCAAGAAGCGGATGAAGATGGTCGGCTCCGTGGAGGTCCCGCAGGAGGCGTTCATCGCCGCGCTGTCGCAGGACTCCGGCGCGGAGAAGGCGAAGAAGTAAGTGTCGCAACCCGATCCACCGGTCCACCTGGCCCGGACCCGCTCCTTCACGCGCCGTAGCGGCCGGATGGTCGAGCGCCATCATCGCGCCCTCGCCGAGCACGGGCCGCATTACCTGCTCGATGTGCCGATGGTGGGCGAGGGCACGACGGTGGAGCCTTCCTTCGCGCTGAACGTCGCGGCTGCGTTCGGGCGGAGCGCGCCTCTCGTGGTGGAGATCGGCTCCGGGGGTGGCGACTGCGCCGTCCACGCTGCGGGGGAGCACCCGGACTGGAACTTCCTGGCCATCGAGGTGTGGGTGCCCGGCGTCGCGCAGACCGTCGCCAAGGCCGTGCATGAGGGCGTCGACAACGTCCGGCTGATCTGTGCCGACGCCGCGCAGGCGCTGCCGAGCATGCTCGGACCCGGGAGCGTGCGCGAGGTGTGGACCTTCTTCCCGGACCCGTGGCCGAAGCTGAAGCACCACAAGCGCCGCCTTGTGCAGCCGGACTTCGCCGGCAAGATCGCCGAACTGCTGGAACCCGAAGGCAATTGGCGGTTGGCGACCGACTGGGCGGGCTACGCCTGGCAGTTCCGTGACGTGGTGGAGGGCTGTTCCGGGCTGACCAATCCGTATGCCGGGCGCCTCGCGGATCCCGGTGACATCGACGTCGACCCGCGTGGTGATCACGGTGGTTTCGCGCCACGTTTCGAGGGCCGGGTGCAGACCCGGTTCGAGCGCAAGGGCCTGGCAGCCGGTCGGGTCGTGCGGGACGTCGTCGGCACCCGCCATGTTGACTCACGTCATCTCTAGCGCGGCTGGCATCAACGAGCGGTCTCAGTCATGGACGAAGCGTTTCCTACGCGGAGAGCTGTTCGATGCCGCATAGGCGTGGAAGCGACGAGGGCAGGTCAGTCGACGCTTTCCGGCGGGCTGGAGGATCCCAGCAGCTGGCGAGAGCAGTAGAGCGCCATCGCGTAGATCGTAAGCACCGGGTTGAACCCGCCGTTGGTCGGGTGTAGTGAACCGTCCATCACCCAGAGGTTATCGTGGCCGTGCACGCGACCCGAGGGATCGACGACCGACGTGCGCGGATCGGCCCCCATGCGCAGTGTTCCTGCCTGGTGCTGCCCGGCCGGCCAGAAGGCGGTCAGGGGTGAGCCCCAGATCTCGTGCGCGCCGCTGGCTTTCAACCACTCTTCCGCGCGCCCGCGATGAGCACTTGCCGCCTTGATCGTCTCGGGGTGCAGCGACTGGTGGATGTGCGCGACGGGCTGACCCACGCTGTCGGTAACCCCCTCCGCGAGGGTGACACGATTGTTGGCTGTTGGGATCTCCTGGACAGGCCCGAAGATGTGGCTGGTGCGGAGGTAGTACCTCGACGTGCCTGACGCTACCTTCGCTTGTCCTGATGTGACTACTTTCTGTCGGCTCGATCGTCTCGGCCTCGAAGTAACGGGGCAGCGGCTGGAGCCCGGTCGGGCGGTGCTGGCGTGCCGGGTCGTAGCCGGCGAGTTCGACGACTGGTGCCAAGTGTGCGGCTGCCAGGGAGCGGCTCGGGACACGGTGATCCGCAAACTGGCGCACGAGCCGTTCGGGTGGCGTCCGACCACGCTGGTGGTGACGGTCCGCCGGTACCGGTGCACCGGGTGCGGGCGGGTGTGGCGTCAGGACACCAGCAAGGCGGCCGAGCCCCGAGCGAAACTGTCCCGGCAGGCGCTGCGGTGGGCGCTGAACGCGCTGGTGTGTCAGCACCTGACGGTGGCCCGGGTCGCCGAATCGCTTGCCGTGTCATGGGATACGGCGAACAACGCGGTTCTGGCCGAGGGCAGGAGGGTGCTGATCGCCGACCCGTCCCGGTTCGCCGGCGTCACCACAATCGGCGTCGACGAGCACGTGTGGCGGCATACCAGGAAGGGCGACAAGTACGTGACGGTGATCATCGACCTCACCGCCGTGCGGAACCAGACGGGTCCGGCCAGGTTGTTGGACATGGTCGAGGGACGCTCCAAGCAGGTGTTCGCGACTTGGCTGCAAGCGCGCCCGCAGGCGTGGCGTGACGGGATTGAGGTGGTCGCGATGGACGGGTTCACTGGGTTCAAAACCGCTGCCACAGAACAACTTCCGGATGTCACACCGGTCATGGATCCGTTTCATGTGATCCAGCTCGCCGGCGACGGGTTGGACCGGTGCCGGCAACGCGTGCAGCAGGCCACCCGTGGGCACCGCGGCCGCAAGGGCGACCCGTTGTACGGGGTGCGCCGCACGCTGCACACCGGCAAGGAACTATTGACCAGCAAGCAGAAGACCCGCCTGGACGCGGTGTTCGCCGACCAGGAGCACGTGCAGGTCGAGATCACCTGGGGCGTCTACCAGGACATGGTCGCCGCCTACCGTGACCCGGACCGCGCCGCCGGCCGCAAAGCTCTACGCGTCCTGATCGCCAAGATCAGCGCCGGGGTCCCAGCCGAACTGGCCGAGATCGTCACCCTCGGGCGAACGCTCAAACGCCGCGCCGCCGACATCCTGGCTTACTTTGATCGGCCCGGCACCAGCAACGGACCCACCGAAGCCATCAACGGACGCCTGGAACACCTCCGCGGATCCGCCCTCGGCTTCCGCAACCTGACCAACTACATCGCTTATGCGGAATTCCGCATAAGCGATGGTATGTCGACCTCGGGGTTATGTTGACTGGCTCGGTCGATGCCCTGCTCCGGAGGGGACCGGGCGCTGAGCTGGTCAAGATAACGATGAGCGTCTGTGTCGGGGTTCGCTTGATCTGACTGGGCGGTCGCTGGGATCGCCTGGCGTCAGGTCAGGAGGACCAGGGATGGTGATTCATCGTGATCAGCGCCGCGCCGACGTGCGGGAGGCGCTGAACGAGTTCGAGAAGTGGCTGCTGCGGGAGCGGTCAGCGCAGGAGCGCACCGCTGCCGCTTACACGGCCCGTGTCGCAGCGTTTGTGGAGTGGCTGCCCGCACCGGTCGATCAGTCGCTGGCGACGCTGACGGCGGCGAAGGTGACCGAATGGGTGAACCTGGAAGCAGCACGAGGGTTGAAGGCGTCCACGCTGGGCAAGCAGTTGGTGATGCTGCGCTCGTTCTTGCAGTACGCCCACCGCTCAGGCCGGACGGGGCAGGACCTGTCCGGAGTGGTGCCGCACGCGGCGGCCTGGCGGCTGTCGTCGATCCCTGACCCGGTGCCTGCTGGGACGATCGAGGCGCTGTTCGCCACTCTCGATTTGCATTCGGCGAAAGGGCTGCGTGACCGGGCGATCCTGTTGCTGTTGACCGGTCTGGGGCTGCGGGCCTGTGAGATCGCCGGGCTGCGACTCGACGACATCGGATGGCGCACCGGAACCCTGCGCGTTCGGGGCAAGGGTGACCGTGTCGATGAGCTCCCACTGCCGGATGAGATCGGCCAAGCGTTGGAGGACTACGTTCTTCACGGCCGCGGCGGCCGGATCGTCGGCGAGGAAGTGTTCTTCACCGTGATCGATCCGGTCCAGCCGTTGACGGCGAATGGTGTCTGCGGGACCGTCCGACAGATCTGTATCAAGGCCGGGGTGGAGAAGTTCGGCCCGCACCGTCTGCGACACACGTTCGCGACGGGGATGCTCGCATCCGGGGCCACGTTGCAGGAGATCCAACGGCTGCTACGGCACGCTCACCTGCGCACGACCGCGATCTACACCAAGGTCGACACGAACCGACTGGCCGCGCTGGCTCCCGAGTGGCCTGCTGCCGCGTCGAGCAGGCGGACCCGATGACCGGCCTGCGTGAACTCCTGGAAGGCTACCTGGCGACCCGAAGGGCGCTCGGGTTCAAACTGGCCACGCCCGGCAAGGCCCTGGACGCGTTCGTGGGGTGGATGGAAGAAGCAGGCGAACCCACCATCCGACACGATCTGGCGACCGCCTGGGCTTCACAGTTCTCCCGTGGCACCGTGTTGGAGTACTTGAACTACGTCCGTCAGTTCGCTGCGCACGTCGCCTGGTTCGACCCCGCTACCGAGATTCCGATCCTCGACGGGCGACCCTACGGGGCGCATCGTCCTCGCCCGCTGATCTTCACCAGCGACCAGATCGACATGCTGCTGGCTGCGGCGGGCAGGCTGACTCCACAGGTCCGTGCGGCATCCTGGCAAACACTGCTCGGGCTGCTCACAGTGACCGGGATGAGGATCAGCGAAGCCCGCAACCTCGATGACGGGGACATCGCCCTGGACGAGTCCGGTGATGGCAGCGGCTGGGCACGAGTGACGGACACGAAGTTCGGCAAGTCCCGCCTCGTTCCGCTCCGCTCATCGACGATGGCAGCGATCAACAGATATCAGCGCCTTCGGGACAAGACGTTCCCGGTCCCGAAGACCGCGGCAGTGTTCGTCGCTCGGCGCGGCACCCGACTCGCTCGCTCGACCGCAGGAAACACCTTCCGAGAGATCCGAGAGATGGCCGGTCTGGCTGGTGGCCCGAACCAGCCGGCTGCCCGGCTGCATGACTTTCGGCACTCGTTCGCGACAACCACGCTGATCGGTCACATCCGCGGCGGCGGGGATGTCGATGCGATGATGCCGGTGCTGTCGGCGTTCCTCGGGCACGTCGGCCCGGAAGCGACGTACTGGTATCTGTCGAACACCCCGGAGTTGGCAGCCGCTCTTGCCGAACGTATCCAGGCGAGTGGGGCCGATGATGAGTGAGCTCGCACCGCTGCTGCAACGGTTCTTCACCGACAAGCTCGACCGGCACCTGAACGCCAGCGTCCACACGAAAGCGGCCTACGCCGACACGTTCCGCCTCCTGCTGGGTTACGCCGAGCGGGCCACGGGCATCGCCCCGTCCGCGCTGACTCTGGCCGACCTCGACGCGGACCTGATCGGCGGGTTCCTCCAGCACCTGGAAACCGAGCGCAGGAACTCCCCGGCCACCCGCAACACGCGCCGCGCGGCGCTGCGCTCGTTCTTCACCTACGCCAGCTACCGGGCACCGGACGCGATCGCCACGATCAGCCAGGTCCTCGCAATCCCCGCGAAACGCACCAAGACCACCCTCGTGTCGTTCCTCACCGCGGCCGAGGCTGAAGCCCTCATCTCCGCTCCAGACACCAGCACCTGGCTCGGGCGCCGTGACCGGCTCCTGCTGCACCTGGGCATCCAAACCGGGCTGCGTGTCAGCGAGCTGATCAGCCTGCGGATCGACAGCATCACCATCGGACCGCACAGCCAACTCGAGTGCGTCGGGAAAGGCCGCAAGCAGCGAGTGATCCCGCTGCAGAAGAACACCGTGAAACTCGTTACGGCCTGGCTCGCCGAGCGCCCACCGCAGGCAGAGGGACCGCTGTTCCCGACCAGTACAGGCACCGCGCTGACCAGAGCCGCCGTCGGCAAGCTCGTCACCAGACATGCGGCGACCGCGGCCAAGCGATGCCCTTCGCTGGCAGGGAAGAACGTCACCCCGCACACGCTGCGGCACACCTGCGCGATGAGCCTGCTGCACGCCGGGATCGACACCGCGAGCATCGCGCTCTGGCTCGGTCACGCGAACATCCAGACCACGCAGATCTACCTCCACGCCGACCTCGAAATCAAACGACGAACCCTGGAACGCGTCCCCGCGATCGATGAACGGCCCCCAGCTCGCTACCAGGCCTCGGACGCTCTCATCGCGTTCCTCAAGAACCGCTGAGCCCGGCACGGTTATGTTGACCAGCTCAGCGCCCGGTCCCCTCCGGAGCAGGGCATCGACCGAGCCAGTCAACATAACCCCGAGGTCGACATACCATCGCCCGAAGCCTGCTGGAATCAGGCGGATTCAGACCACAACTACACCCTGGATCGTGAAGAGCCCCGAAAGCTCCGGTGAAACGGTCGGTACTGGTCGGTCGTCGTCGGTCACCACCGGATGGCGGCGTCCTCCACGCTCGGCGTTTACGCAGGTCAGCGGCTCGTTCGCCCAGTGGGCGCATCAAGCGATAGACGCAAAGCCGACGTGATTAGGTCGTCGGTTCGATTCCGACAGGCGGCTCCGGCGAACAGCCCCTGACCTGCGGAAACGCAGGGCAGGGGCGGTTCGGCTCTGGTGGTCGCGCGATGCGCTGGCCTCACGGCTCTGCCCGACACCGACGTCGCTCTCCTCTGCGACGGACCCCTCGCCGGCTGAGCGCTCGCGGCCGGCATCCTGTCCGTGTGCCGATAGGCCTCGCACCGCTCGGCAACGCAGCGTGGCGTTGCGTCGCGACCTGGCGACGGCTCGGCGGGGCGCGATCGTCTCGTGCGTTGGCGGACTACGGGAGCTTGGAAGCGAGGACGTCGGCCGCCAGGATCTCGGGTGCTGCGCCGAGGAGGTGCTGGTTGGCCGTCAGGGCTGCGACGATGGCGCCGTTGGCGTGGGCGTCGCGAGCGGCCTCGTCGGGGAATGCATCGAAGATCCAGAAGGTGTCGGCGTGGGTCCTGACCGCGAACCAGACAATCGTTCCTTCTTCTTCGTTGGCGAGTGCGACAGCGCCGGCGAGCAGATCGGCGAGCGCGTCGTGCTGTCCATCGGCCGCGACGATCTTGGCGACGAAGGCATACGGAAGTGATGCGGGTGTGGACATGAGGGACTCTCCTTGACGTCGGGGTTCTTCGTGGGACGAGTTCAGCGTATGACGAGCAAGGGCATGTGAGAAGTGGCGTATACGGCAGTATTGCTATTGTTCACGCCATGCGTATCGGACTGATCGCGATCGACGGCTGCTTCGGTTCGGCTGTCGCGTCGGTCATCGACATCGTGCGGGTGGCCGACGGAGCCCGCGGCGATGTCGACCCGCGGATCGGCCCGATCGAACTCGCCATCCTCGGACCGAAACGGAGAGTGACCACGACGGCATCGATGACCCTGTCGGTGGACCACCCGCTGTCGGAGTCGGCAGAGTTCGACGTGGTCGTCGTGCCTGCGCTTGGAACCCTTACGGCCGCCGCTACCAACGACGTCCTCCAGAGCCGAGATGCTCGTTCGGTCATCGCCTCGCTCGGGCGCCTCGACGAGGCGACCACCCGGATCGCCGCGGCGTGCACCGGCGTGTTCGCTGTCGCCGAGACCGGACGGATGCATCATCGGCGGGCGACGACCAGCTGGTTCCTGGGGCCGGAGTTCCTGAAGCGCTATCCGACCGTCGCCCTCGATCTCGACACCATGGTCGTGGTCGACGGGAACCTCGTCACCGCCGGCGCCGCGTTCGCCCACATCGACCTCGCGCTCTCACTCGTGCGATCGATCAGCCCCGACCTGGCCCAACATGTCGCCAAGCTCCTCATCATCGACGAGCGTCCGTCGCAGGCGGCCTTCGTCGCCTACGAACATCTCCGGCACGAGGACCCGATCGTCGTCGAGTTCGAACGCTTCGTGCGCGCCCGCCTGGACGAACCGTTCAACGTCGCCTTCGTCGCGCAGTCGCTCGGCACCAGCCGGCGCACCCTCGAACGACGAGTCCGTGCGGCGCTCAACCTCACTCCGCTCGGCTTCGTCCAACGGCTTCGCATCGAACGAGCTCGGCACCTCTCAGCAACCACGGACCTCACCTCCGCCGAGATCGCGCTACGGGTCGGCTACGCGAACGCTGAGACTCTGCGCTCCCTCCTGCGCAGGGAGCGACGCCGTTCCTGACCTATCGCCATGCCTGTAGCCGGTGTCCTAGTGCTCGACTGGAACCACCTCTCAGCACGTCGCGTCGACGCTCCTGCGTCGCCCCTGGACGACCCACTCGACACGCCCGCAGCACAAGCCATGTGACGTGTCCCGGCTTCCCGGACGGTCGGGGTTGGGTGGCTGTGATGTCGCTGCGTTCTCGTCGAGGGGGTCAGCAGACTCGATCCTGAGTTGGCTCATTCGTTTAGCCTCGATCCACCGATGGGATCGGTTGGTTGAGCGCGTCGTGAAGTGAGAATGCCCTTGTGGGGCGGGAGAATTGGAGTTCTTGAGGCAACAATTCGACCGCGACACGAAGGGCATCTCGTAGGTGCGACTCTCTCACACTCTTGGGCGAACCTCAGTAGCGTTCGATGATCCGAATCTCGTGTCGGCTGGCGGACTGGTCCCGGTGCTGGCGCTGGCCGAGTCCGCGGGGCTGGAGGAACTGACCGATGAGCGGTTGTCGGTGCCGACGGACAAGGGCGCGAACGCTGGTTTGAAGGTGGCGTCGCTGGTCGCCGGGATGGTCGCCGGCGCGGACAGCATCGACGACATGGCGCTCCTGCGACACGGCGGGATGGGCCGGGTCTTCACTCGGGCGTACGCCCCCTCGACGCTGGGATCGTTCCTGCGAGCGTTCACCTTCGGTCACGTCCGCCAACTGGACGCGGTCGCCTCCCGGTTCCTGATCGGCCTGGCCGATCGGGCCCGGAGCACTGAAACCGGGCCAGGTACCGACGGCGGCTACATGTTGCTCGATGTCGATGACACGATCATCGAGGTCCACGGGCACGCCAAGCAGGGTGCCGGGTTCGGCTATTCCGGGGTCCGCGGCTTGAACGCGCTCCTGGCCACGGTCACCACGGCCGGCCGCGCGCCGGTGATCGTGGCCCAACGGCTGCGCAAGGGGGCGTGCGGGTCACCACGCGGCGCGAAACGACTGGTCGCCGACGCGGTGAAAACCACCCGCCGCGTGCTGGGTGAAGACCGGCCGGTATTGGTTCGGGCGGATTCGGCCTTCTATACCCGCGGGGCAGTCCACGGCGCTCTCAAAGGGGGTGCCGCGGTGTCGGTCACGGTTAGGATGAACACCGCGGTGAAGAAAGCGATCTCGGCGATCGGTGATGACGGATGGACCCCGATCGAGTACACCGACGCCATCTTCGACGAAGAAACCAAGACGTGGATCTCGCGGGCCGAGGTCACCGAAATCGACTTCACCGCGTTCGCCTCAGCGAAGAAAGCTGACCGGGTCCCCGGCCGGTTGGTGGTGCGCCGAATCCCGGACTTCAACGCCGACAGGAACAAGGCAGCCGGGCAGGACACCCTGTTCGACGTGTGGCGCTTCCACGCGTTTTTCACCACCTCCGATAAGACCGTGTTGGACACCGTGGCCGCGGACAAGACCCACCGGCATCACGCGATCATTGAGCAGGTCCACGCGGACCTGAAGAACTCAGCCCTGGCCCACCTACCCTCCGGACGGTTCAACGCGAACGCTGCCTGGCTGGTGCTGGCCGTAATGGCGTTCAACCTCACCCGTGCCGCCACGGCCCTGTCCGGCACTGACTTGGCCACGGCGACCACCGCCACGATCCGGCACAAGCTGATCACCGTGCCCGCACGAGTCGCGACCTCAGCGCGCCGGATCACCGTGCACCTGCCACGGGACTGGCCATGGGAAACCGCGTGGGCGGCGATGTTCGACCGCGTCAGCGACCCACCCGCCGTCCCCGCGGCCTGACCACCCAGCAGCCCGTCACTGCGCAACCAAGGACACAGTGGAACAACCCCGGCAGCGAGGCCGGCGCGTCAGCCTGTCCGCGACCCCAGATCCCACCAATCACACCGAGCACGTCGACACCGCAGGCTCATCGGTGGATCCAGGTTTAGTGCCTCGCTGATGGGTCGATCAGGTCGTCCAGAATTGCTTGCTGGTCGAGGCTGATCGCGGGCGGGAGGGTCTGCGTCGCCCCGTTGATGGTGATGGTCGCGCTGCGTAGTGGCCGCAGTTGGCGCACGATGTTGCGGATCGCCAGTCCGGTGCGTGCTTGAGCTTCGCGGGCGACGGCCAGGGCGGTGAACACGATGGTCAGGTGCGCTTCGATCGCGTCGCGCTTGCGGTGGAACATTGGCCGGGCGGCAAGATCGGTCTTGGACATCCGGAACGACTGCTCGACGTGCCACAGATCGTGATAGCTGGCAATGACCTCAGCCGCCGACATCGTCTCGACGGCCACGTTGGTGACGTAGCCCTTGAGCCCGACCAGGCGGTACGCCCGCGCCAGCGACGCTTCGTCGACCACGTTCGCGTCACCGGTGGTCTTGACGAATCTCGGCTTGTGCGCTGCCTTCTCGCCCGCAACGACTGCCCGAGCCTTGTCCTCCTGTAGCCCGAGGGTCTTGCGGTCTCGGACGGCGCGTTTGTGGGAGTACGCCCACACCGCCCGCCACGACGCCTCATGCTCCTTCGGATCCCATTTGGGCTCAGCCTTGTGCTTCGGGTCGTTCTCCCGGCGGTGTTTGCCGGACTTCGGAGTGATGGTGTCGATGACCTGCCCGTCGGTGAACGCATCGCCGTGCCACCGGAAATGAGACTCCAGGTCGACCGGCGCCTTCGTGCTGCGGGAACCGACGATGAACCGCAGGTTCGCCTCATCCAGGGCCTTGAGGTTGGCCGCGGACAGCATGCCCGCGTCGGCGACCATGACCAGGTCGGCCAGCTGGTGGCGTTCGATGAACTGTTGCACGATCGGCACGATCGTGAGCTTCGTCGGGTAGCTCCGGCCCGTTGCCGGGCCGGAGCCCCCTCAGAACCGGACGTGCGACTTTTCACCGCATCCGGCTCAAGCAAGTCCCTATGGACGTCGAAGGTAATGGGGCTGTGGTGCTGGCGTGTCTGGTGGCCGATGACGACTTCGCCGTCGCTGCCAGTAATCCGCCAGTGCCGGGTCGTCCGGGGACGCATCGGCCTTGACCATACGGTGGCGACGGATCGGCGTCCACGACAGCTTCCGCAGGTAGGCGCCGGTGGCCCGGTCACCAAAGATCCAGCGGTCCTGTCGTCGCGGGTGGAACCGCCCGAAGTAGCGGTCCACAATCCATTGGCCGGTCTTCGTGTTGTGCTGGCGGCGTCCCCATTTGAACAACAGCCACCACAACGTGGAGTCAATGCTCGCGAAAACCTTCTTGGACACAACCGTCCGGTAATACTCCGACCATCCCCGCAAGATGGGATTCAATCTGCTGACGACCGCCGCAGCGTTGGCGCCGTGAAGGCCGCGCACTTCCGTGCGTAGTCGGGCACGGAACCGTTTGATCGCTGCTTTCGACGGCTTGATCAACAGTTTTCCTGGGTCGGGGTAGTGGCGGACATTGAACCCAAGGAAGTCGAACCCCTCGGACAAGTGGACGATCCTTGTCTTGTCTTCGTTGAACGACAATCCTCGAGGTGTCAGCCACTCGGCGAGGCGCTCTTTGACTTGTTCGGCCTGTTGCCGGGTGTGGCACAAGGCAACGAAATCGTCGGCGTACCTGATGAGCACCGGTGTTCCCGGTGCGGACCAGCCCCGCGTTGAGCGCCACGGCTTGTACCGGGCACCGGCAGCTGTCTCCATCCTGTGTAGGGCGATATTCATCAGTAATGGACTGATGACTCCGCCCTGTGGCGTTCCCTCGGCGGTCGGGGCGTATCGGCCCTTGTCGATCACTCCGGCCCTCAGCCACCGGGCCACCTGCTGTTTCGCAGGAAACCCGTGCAGGTGGTCGAGCAGCCGGTCGTGGTCGATGCGGTCGAATGCCGCTGTCAGGTCAGCGTCGAGGACCCACGCGCGGGCAGGGCTTTTGCCCTTACACACGGTGTAGATGGCCTCGATCGCGTCGTGACAGCCCCGTCCGGGACGGAAGCCATAGCTTCGTGTCTCGAACCGGGCCTCCCACTCAGGTTCTAACGCGTTGAGCGTCACGGCTTGAGCGACGCGGTCGGCGATCACTGGGATGCCGAGCGGACGCTGTTTACCGTTCGTCTTCGGGATGTAGACCCGGCGGACCGGCAGGGCCGGTGGTTTGTGGCCGCGGTGTTGGACCCACCGAGCGAGTTGCACCCGGTGTTGGTCCATCAGCACGACCCGGCCATCGATCCCCGCCGTTCGCCGTCCCTGGTTGATCTGTGTGACCCGTCGCGTCGCGACCAGCGCGTTCGTCCGGGATCGCAGCATCAGCCGTTGCAGGCTGCGCACCTTGCGGTGCTCGCCTGCCTTCGACGCCGTGAAGATGCGTTGCCACAGTCGTCGTACCTCCGTTTCGGCATGGTCCCAATCGATCTGGTCCCATTCCTGCAAGAAGTCTCGCGGTCCGTTCACCGCCGCGATGGCGGCGGTGTCCAACGTCCCCGCGGGTGCTGACGTCACGATCATCGTCTCTCTCCACGAACTCACCTGACCCGCGTGGGCTCCCTCTCGGGCCGAGCACACCGCTCGTATCCGGCCGGTTCGACGTCACCGCGGCGCTGGAGATCGCCGCATCTGGTGATGCCCTTCCCGTCGTCTTTCGACGCGCCGACATTCGCTTCTCGGGTCATCCTGTTCCCGGCTGGGGTTTACGCCTTCCTCACGGTCGGCCTACCAATCCCAGCAGCGGCCGCGATTGGACCCAGACGGGGTTTCCACGTTCCACATGCGTAAGACACGGATGGTGTGGGCGCCCTCTATACCCCGGGGACGATGGTGCTCATCCAGCCACGTGCCGATCAGCAGCCGGCATCCGCCGCATCTCAGCGGCATGTCCCTACTCTCGGCCCGGCTCTTGCAATCCTTCCGCTCGGACCTTCAAACATGACGAGGCATCAACCAAGGGTTCACGTGTTCGCCCGCCCATCCTTCTCCTCGCCCGTGGTCCTCGGGAAGAAGCGAGGACCCTTCGGCTTGAACCCTGGGCTTCGCACCCCGCAGTTACCCGCGACGCACGCCAGGGAGGAGACCGGCCAGTGAGCACGGACCGGGGATCACGTCACCATCGGTGCCTCCTTCGTCGCGATCCACTCAACGCATGCGACCTCGTGTCGCACTCCGCCTTGTTTCCCTCGAAACACCCTATTTCTAACGGAAATCCGTTGCGGTCGACCAGCAGCCCGACGACGACTTGTGGGTCGACGCGGCGTTCCTTGGAGTAGCCGACCTTGCGTAGCGCGTCTTCGTGCTCAGCCTCGAAATACAGCGTGGTGACGTCGTACATGCACAACGAGATGTCACCGGTAGTGACGACGTGCTCGAAACACTGCGAAGCGATCAGGTCCCGGTAGCCGCCCGTGAGGCACCGGCCCAGGGTGCGCTTCATCGTCGCGTACGAGGCCGGACGTTGTCCCAGGTCGGTCAGCACCCGGCCGACGTCCAATAGCGAGGTGGGCTCAACGACTCGGGCGAGTACCAGATCCCGGAACACACTGTCACCGACAGCGGTACTGAAGCCGAGGTCGGCGAAGACCGTTGTCAGCGCTTCGAACAACACCCGCGAGCTGGTCGCGGTCACCCGGGCCGAACCACCGTTCACAGACGTCGGCGGGGCATCAGGTTCTTGCGAGACCGGCAGCGTCAGGTCGGCGGGTTGAGCGACCAGTGGCACCGGCCGTGGAGTGGGCTCGACACCCAGGTCGAAACGTGTTTGCGCAGCATCGTCCAAAAGCTCCCGAGCCCGTACCAGCAGCTGTCCGAGCTCGGCCTCGGTATGCGCCGAGCCCACGTGCGCCACGATCCGGCGCCGGCCACCCACGGACTCCGCGATCTGCACCGCGGTCGCGCCCGAAGCCGTCCTCACCCGTCGAATCCACGCCACCTGCAGACCATAGAACGCACCAATTAGTGCCTCAAAACCACCGCCACGAACGAATCACCGCAGGTCACAGCGACCCCCAGTCCCGAACCGCGGCACCGTGAGCCAACTCAGGTCTCAGCACGTCGCGTCGACGCTTCTGCGTCGCCCCTGGACGACCCACTCGACACGCCCGCAGCACAAGCCATGTGACGTGTCCCGGCTTCCCGGACGGTCGGGGTTGGGTGGCTGTGATGTCGCTGCGTTCTCGTCGAGGGGGTCAGCAGACTCGATCAGGGTCGATTGGGATGAGACGCGAAGGCGCTCAGGTCAGGGCGGCCGAAGCCGGCCGGCGGGGTAGCGTCGGTCACGTCGAGGTCTTTCGGATGGATGGCGTAGGAACCTCCATCGTCGGGAGACCTCGACGTCTATCTGCGGACCGACGCGCCCGGCCGACCTACACCCTCATCTGGGAAGAGCCCCTTTGAGCTGGCCGTGGGGGCCAGCGCCACGACATGGGCTTGCAGCGTGTGGAACGACCCGCCTCGAGGCTATGAACAGCCAAGAGTGTCAACGACATTCACTGGTTACGTTCGATCTCTAGACAGCGGCTCCCGTTCCCGCCGAACACACGGTCCTGCGGTAACCAACCCGCGCATATCAGCCTGGACCACGCGTCGCTAAGACACGCTGACCAGACCGGCCGGCGCCGGCCCCCACGCGCCACAGAACGAAACATTCCTCCCAACAGTGCATCTCACTATTCGGGAGAAATACCCCTTGCCCTCTTGACAAAGATGTACTCCATATCAGCCTCAATCGGGTCCACCTCATGCCCCGACGTTGCCGAGCCTCTGGTCTCAGGCCAAAGATAGGGGTGGCGCGCAATTCAGCATCGCGTCGGGCGCAGTTCCCGGTCAGCGCGTGAGATCGCCAATCGGGAGAAGATGACGCTTGAACTGATGGTTTATCACCTCAGCGGCTGCGAGATACCAGACAACGGCAGCAAGCGCAACACCGGCCCATCCACCCACTCGAACGTATGCTTCGACGCCTGTTGCGTTTCCGATGATCAGGGAAATCAAGGTCACTTCAACTCCGACGAATGCAATGACAATGCCGATACTCACTCGGAGTGCTCCGACCAGCATGTATAGGCTGAACACGGCCCATGGAAAGAGGAACAACGCGGTAACCACGCCGTGTTCCGCAGGCGGAATATTGTCAAGGTAAAGGGTTGAAAAGAGTGCGAATGAACACCAAAATGATCCGAATGACCCGAACGTTACAGCTGGGAAGAGCTCGTTGTTGCGCAAGTGCCAGAATGCGACCAGGATCTGGATTGTTCCGCCGAAAATCCATGCTGTTGACACCGCAGCATCAATACTCACTTCGCCAACCATTCCTGCGTTCACCCAGCTGAGCAGAAAAGTGGTTCCTGCAAATGCTCCGAATGCGAGCGGCGCAGGATTGACTTGCGACTCACGCTTAGTGTCATCAATCTGCGAGGTCCTATCAACAATTGTCTCGACAGGCACGATTACGTTCCTCCGGTATATCTAACGGCCCGGGACGGAGCCGTTGTTTGTTTATCCGACCTATTTGCCGATTTCTTGCCACAAATTTCGCACTGGAGATTTCCAATGGGATTGGACAGATGTTTCTCAAATAATTACCATATGATGGTGCCCACAATGAAGTCTCGATCAGACTTCATCATCAACAACTAGTTTCCGACGTAGTATCTTTCCAACTGGACTCTTGGGGATGGATGCGATCACTCGAAACCGCTTTGGGCGTTTGTACGGCGACAATGGCGCATCGTTTCGACACCACTGCTCCAATCGGGCCACCAACGTCTCCGGATCGATTGCGAGGTTGGTCGGCACTACAAAGGCGGTGACAGCCTGACCCCACTTCTCGTCTCGGAGTCCTACAACAGCAACCTCAGACACATCAGGGTGACGTGACAGAACGTCTTCCACCTCTACGGGATGCACGTTCTCTCCTCCGGAGATGATCATGTCGTCGACACGACCATCGACCCATAGATCTCCATCGGCATCGAAGTGACCGAGGTCGCCCGTGTGGTACCACCGGCCACGGATGCTCTTTGCATCCGCATCTGGACGATTCCAGTAGCCTTGAAATGCCTCGTCGGCGTCCAGCGATGCCACAATTTCGCCGACGACATCCGGCGCCAATGGTTCGTGCGAACCTCCGACTGCCGGGTCGACCACGCGCAGCCGGGTAAACAGTCCTGGCCGTCCGGCGCTGCCTGGTTTCCGCGATGCGCGCTCTTCCACCGCGAAGGTATAGACCTCACTTGAGCCATAGTGGTTGACGAAGACTTCGGGTGCGATCGACGCTTCGAGCGTCTCGCACAGTGTCGAGGTCATCGCTGCCCCTGCGAACGCAAGCTTTCGGACGGACTGACCGACTTCATCCAGTCGGCCGGTCTCCGCGAGCGCCCAATAGGCGGTCGGAACGAGGTAGAGCGCGGAGATCTTCTCCTTGAGGATCAACTCGATCGCGGCTGGCGCTTCGAACACCGGCATCTCGACAAATGTGCCACCGACCACGATCATCGACTGCAACGCGCGCAGTCCCATGGTGTGGTACATGGGCATCGCCCCCAGCGTGGACTCGCCATACGCGTATTGGCACTGCATCACATGCGCGACCGAGGCCGAAACCTCGGCGTGCTGCGTGCGCGGCACCCCTTTGGGCCTGCCCGTGGTGCCCGAGGTGTAGAGCATGACCGACGGGTCGGCGTCCCGCACAACGACATCTGGCGCGTCATGGTTCGCATCGGCGACCAAATCCTCGAATGAACGTGCCCCGCCCAGCGGATCCAACCCGGCATACAGCAGCACCGGATCGACCGGTGCTTGTGCGAGTGCCTGCTCCGCAACCTCTCGCGCCAGGTCGTCAACGATGACAACCCTCGGATCGGCGTCGCGAACGCAGTACGCCAGCTCTGACGCCGCGAGCCGGATGTTCAACGGCGTGGACATGACCCCGATCTTCTGGAGCGCGAGGTGGGTCGATGCCATCACCTCCGAGTTGGAGAGAAACATCGCCACCCGATCGCCCGGCCGGACGCCCAGGCGAAGCATCATCGAAGCGATCCTGTTCGTGCGCTCGTCCCATTCGCGATAGGTCATGCGCCTCGATCCCGCGACTGCCAGCCGCTCCGGAAACCGCTCTGCGGACCACGTCAGCATCCGACCGATCTCCATGCTCAGTTCCTTCCTCTGATGCGGTTAAGTAGCGCGCGGACGCGAGCTGCAGGGATGCGCAAGGTCATGGCCAGCGCACTCGGTGGCTTCACCTCGGCCGGTTCCTCCCCGCGCGCCATCGCGTCCAGCGCCGCCGTGAACTGCCCGAACATGTCCTTGCTGACATCGCTTGCGAGCGACCTGCCGAACTGAGCGATCCGACCGGTCATATGGACGCGGGCATCAGCGCGGACCGCGCTCCCACTACCCGCAGCGTCCACAGCCACGACCACCTCTGCCTGAACGTTGCCGCTACTGGCATCGGCAGCCTGGACAAGTGCGCGGATCGTGTGTGTGGTCTCGTCGCGTTCCACGACATGAATGTCGCCCAGGAATGCCAGCTTGACGGGGCCGAGAGCCACTTGAACACGGCCCTTGTATCGGTCGTTACCGAAGTCGACGACCAGTTCTGCGCCGGGCAGGCAGCGCGCCAGGCGCTCGGTATCGGACATAACGCTCCACAGCTGCTGCGGCTCAGCCCGCACCTGTTGATGCACGGCGATGGAGACCGTGGGTTCGGCCTGTGGCATACGGATCTCAGCGATCCCTTCGAGGTCGACCTCGTCGACACCAACAGCAGAACGTGACGGCCCGCCGACGCTGGCACGGGGCAACAGCTCCGTAGCAGCGCAGTTTCGCGGCGCCGGAAGACCATTGGGATGGGTCTCGGCGACCTCCGCGACGGCATCGACGATGTTGCGGTAGCCAGTGCACCGACACAGAACTCCGGACAATTGCTCGGGTAATTCATCCCGCCCGATGCCAGGGTCCTTGTCCAACAGGTCGTAGGCGCTCATCAGCTGACCGGGCGTGCAGAAGCCGCACTGAAGAGCGTGGTGTTTGCCGAATGATGCCTGCAACGGGTGCAGGTCCTCTGGCTTGCCCAAGCCCTCAACGGTCATGATCTCCGCACTGTCCAGTTGACATGCCAGCAGAAGACACGCCCGTGCAGCATCACCATCGACGAGCACGGTGCACATTCCGCACACTCCGTGTTCGCACCCGATGTGCGTCCCGGTCAGTCCGAGATGATCGCGTAGCGCATCGGACAGCGTCACCCGAGGCGCGACATGCACGGTCGCCGGACGTCCGTTGACGGTGAAGTTGACCGGAACGGTCTCGTCAGGCGCGATCCGACTAGTGGCCGCCTGCGTCACGGGTCGCTGCTGGATGCGCGTGCTGACTGTCTGCTTCAACCGATGCAACGTACTCATCGAGTGCTCCGCTCCATGCTTGAGTTGAAGGCGCGTGCGAGTTCCCGCGCGCCCAGTGCGCTGATCAACCGGCGGCGGTAAGCAGGAGATCCGCTGCTGTCGCCCTCGGTCGTCACCACCTCGTCGGCCAACTCCTCGGTGGCCGCCACCAACTGCGAGGTGAGCGCCTCGGGTGCCGGGCCGACTGCATTGACGGCCGCAACGACTTGCCGCGTCAGATCCCGGCGCTGCGGTTTATCCGACACTCCGAATGCCGTGACGACTGCCGACCGCGGGACGCCTTCGCGCGAAGTCACCGAGACCGCAACGCCGGCGAGCGCGAAGTCGCCATGCCGTCGGGCGACCTCGGCAAAACCGAACCCTGAGCCGGACGACGGCAGCGGCACCCGAACCGAAGCGACCAGTTCCACCGGTGCCAATACCGTCGTCATCGCGGCCGTGAAGAATTCCGCTGCCGGTACCGATCTCTTGCCGTACGGGCCAATGACGTCCAACGTCGCTCCTAGACAGGTGGCCACAGCGGGCAACTCCGAGGACGGGTCCGCATGTGCCAACGACCCGCACACAGTGCCGCGGCTGCGTATCTCCCGATGCCCGATCCAGGGCAGTGCCCTGCTGAGCAGTGGGACGACGCCGCCGAAGTCGCGCTCGATCCGGCGCTGGCGCACCGCAGCACCGATGCGCAGTTCACCGTCTGCGACCTGAACCTGCTGTAATTCCGCGATGCGGGTGATGTCTACGAGCGTGGCGGGCCGGCCCAGCCGCATCGCCAGCACCGGCATCAGGGACTGACCTCCGGCAAGCACCTTGCCGCCGCCTTCCTGATCCGCACGGACAAGTTCGGCGACAGCGTCCCCGACCTCGGCCGGTCGGACATATCCGAAGGGAGCGGGCTTCATCTCAGCGGCCCTCGAACCTCGGAGTACGCTTCTCGCCGAATGCGGCGACGCCCTCGGCGAAGTCGTGTGTCGAGCGCAGCAGGGAGTAGGACTTGCGCTCCAGCTCCACGCCGGTTGCCAACGGCGCGTCCACGCCGCGGTCCAGGACCTCCTTGGCGGTGCGCAGTGCGATCGGCGAATAACCCAGCAATGTCGACACCACCCGTTCGACCTCGTTCTCCAGCGCTGCGCGGTCCTCCGAAACACTCGCGAGCAGGCCCCAGTCCAACGCCTGCGCAGCTCGGATCCGTTCGGCGGTGAGAATGTGATACTTCGCGCGCGACAGCCCGATCAAGCGCGCAAGGCGCTGGGTGCCGCCGCTTCCTGGCATCATGCCGAGCCGCATCTCCGGAAGAGCGAACTGTGACCGGGTCGTGGCCAGTCGAATGTCGGTGGATAGCGCAAGCTCGAGTCCTACGCCGAAGCAGTAGCCGTCAACAGCCGTGATCACCGTTTTCGGCGATCGTGATGCTGCTGTCACATCGTGTCCGAGATCGGTCAGGTCGAACGGCGCGACCTCCATGAACCCAGCAATGTCACCGCCGGACGTGAAATGGTCTCCCTCTCCGCGAATCACCACGACAGCAACTTCGTCATCCTGATCGATTTCGGCGAAGCGCTCCGCCACTAGCGCGCGCATCGCCATCGTGACAATGTTGTAGCGGCCATGATCGAGACTCAGGTTCGCGACACGCCCGTCATGGCTTCGGGTCAATCGGACTTCTCCGCCTGTCAGTGGCATCACTTCTCGTTTCTGTTGGAGTTGATGGTGGGTGACAACAAGTTGTGTATGACGTTGCCGTGCAACGGCAACGCGGTGATCTCGACGTCATGTGCGCTGAGTGCGTCCTGCACTGCGTTCGCGACGGCGACCGGGAAGCTCATCGAGCTGCCCTCCCCGGATCCCTTGGCACCGAGCCGGGTCACCGGCGACGGAGTGATGATGCGGTGCCCGTCGAGCGGGAACATCGCTTCTGCGGAGGTCGGGACCAGATAATCCATGAATGTCGAGGTGGGCTGGCCAGCGTCCGTGTACGCCAGCTCCTCGTACAGCGCCCCGCCGAGACCGTGCGCAACTGCCCCGTGCACCTGCCCTTCGATCAGCAACGGGTTGAGAACCGTTCCGGCATCGTGAACGGCGGTGACCTTCTCGATTTCGATCTGGTAGGTGGCCGGATCGATCCGAACCTGCACGAGTTCGGCGACGAATCCATAGCAGAGCGACGAATTCACCTGGTCTGTGCGTGAAGGTGCCTTGGCCTCCGGGGGCGTAAATGCTGCCTCGGCATACAAACTGGCCTTGACTCCCGCGGGCAATGCGCCGGGATCCCAGTGAATGAGTCCTGCGGCGTGCCGGAACTTGACCGTTTTGTCCGGTTCATGGCGCACCCGTACCGTGCCTTCGTGCAGCTCCAGCTCCTCAGGATCAGCCGAGAGCAGCACACCGGCAGCCACCTTGATTGCGGCTGCGATCCGGTCGCACGCCTCCACGATCGCGGAGGTGAGGAGTGGTGAGAATCGCGAAGAGTAGCTTCCAGAGGTCACCGTCCACGGAGTTGTCGAAGTGTCCATGTCCACCTTGGCAACCACGGACTCCAGCGGCAGGCAGAGCTGGTCGGCGACGACTTGTCGGGCAACCGTTGCGTGACCTTGGCCTTGCGGGACGGTGCCCAGCAACACCGTGACCACGCCCAAGAGGTCGACGCTGATGCGCACATGTTCGGTCGAACCCGACTTGTCGCGTCCTGCCGCACGTTGGTCGCTCGGGGTCGCCAGGCCGACGTAACCGATGTTCGTCGCCGATGGCTCGACAACGACAGCAATGCCGCAGCCGACAAGCTCGCCGCGCTCGCGTGCCTGCGCCTGAGTCCGCCGCAGTTCACTGTATTGACTTGACTCTTTCAAGATGCGCAGCGCCTTCGCATAGTCGCCAGAGTCATAAATGCCACCCGTCGGAGTCGCATATGGGAACGCGTCCGACCCGATGAGATTGCGTTCACGCAGTTCGAACGGATCGATGCCGAGGGTGTCTGCCACTTTGTCCATCATGCGTTCAAGACCGAAATACAATTGCTGGCCCCCGAAACCTCGATTCAGTCCAGTCGGCGCCTTGTTCGTGACGACAGCACGCGAGCGCAATCGCACAGCATCGATCCGATAGGCACCGGTGAGGTTCCCGAAACAGCGGTAGAGCGTTGCCGGCTCAGGTGGCCGGAGGTAGGCACCGACGTTCTCCTTGAAGTCGATGTCGAGCGCTTGCACAACACCGTCGGCATCCACTGCGGCAGACATTCGCATGATCCGGTCGGAGCCGGCCGACGACGCGGTGAGGTGCTCTATCCGATCCTCGGTCCAGCGGACCGGACGACCCGCGTACTTGCTCGCCAACGCCATCAATGCGATGTAGGGATAGATGCCTGCTTTGATGCCGAAGCTTCCGCCGTTGTCCTGGGGCACGATCAGACGAAGCTGGGACGGTCCGACCCCCAGTGCCCCGGAGAGCACTGGCACCATCGAGAACGGCCCGTGGAAGTTGGAGTACGCCGTGATCTGTGGTCCAGAAACGTCTTGCTGCCAGTCGGCGATGACCGAATAGCATTCCATCGGGGTGGAGGAATAGCGCGGAAAACTGTAGGTGCCGGTGATGACGTGGTCTGCGTTATCGAATACTTCCTCGACGTCACCGAAGACAAATTCTCGATCACTGGCCACGTTGCTGTCGGCCGTGTCATGAAGCCGTGGCGCGTCCTGCGCCAATGCCTTCGTCGTGTCGACAACTGCGGGCAGTACATCGTATTGAACGCGAACCAGTTCGGCTGCATCTTCAGCCGTGTAGCGATCGGTCGCGACGACCACGGCGACCGGTTCACCGACAAAGCGCACCTTGTCGGTCCCCGTCGGGTAATACGGCATCGGGGCACGCAAGGACAGCGGAAAGGGCTTGAGCGTCCGGAGCACTTCGTCGGGCCCGATCACCGCGGCAACTCCGTCGTGCTGACGGGCTCGATCGAGATCGATATCGACGATGCGCGCATGCGGATGCGGACTGCGCACCACCGCCGCCACCAGGGTCCCCGGCAGTGGATCCAGATCGTCGAGGAAATGACCACGACCGGTCAGCAGAGCAGGATCCTCCACTCGAGCCAGTGGCTGCCCGACGAATCGGGCGCTGCTCGAGGTGTCCGGAGTCATACACATGACCTTATCATCTGATTCATACGATCTTTTTCATATGGTCTGTCATGGATGATGACGGTAATGTAGCGTCGTGTCTGTGTCAACGCCTCGCCTGTCGACGACGTCTTACGTTGTGCTTGGACTTATCGGACTTCGCGGACCGTCTACCTCGTACGACCTCAAACGCGCCATCGGACGGTCGGTGGGCTACTTCTGGCCGTTCCCACATGCACAGCTGTACTCCGAGCCACGTCGACTGGCTGACGTTGGACTACTGGATGTCGCGACCGAGGACGGTAGGCGACGTCGCCAGACCTTCTCGTTGACCGCTTCGGGCAAGCAGCGCTTGCAAGAGTGGCTCGCAGAGCCAGTCACCGACCCGATGCAAGTTCGCGACATCGCCGAGCTCAAGTTGTTCTTCGCGGAGCTGTCCACGGAACAAGACACACTCGAACTCGCGCAGGAGCAAATCAAACAGCACACGGAACGGATAGCGACCTATGACGCGATGCTCGTGAGATACGACGAAATCCCTGAGGTGCAGGCGCGACTCGTTCCCTTGCGACTCGGGCTCAGACTCGAGCACGCTGCGCTCGACTTCTGGACCGACTTCGTGGACAGCGCGATCGGAGCACACGAGTGAGCCAGGCCAGCACCTGCACGGTCCCTCACACAGCCGAGTTCGGGCATGGCACTCGCGCAGTGCTGATCCATTGCGACGCTGCGACTGGACTCGGTGCGTGGCGCGCACAGATGCCGCTGGCCGATCGATGGAGACTCGTGGTTCCCGACCGCCCCGGCTATGGTCGCAGCCCGTCCCCACGAGTCGACTTCGAGGCCGAGTCTGGTTGCTATATACCACTGCTCGGCAGCGGAGCGCACGTGGTTGGCCATTCCTACGGTGGCGTCGCAGCCATGTATCTGGCCGCGGCAGCTCCGGGTTTGATTCGGTCTTTGACGCTCGTCGAACCACCGGCGTTCGGCATCTCAGACTCGCCCGAGGTCGTGGCCACTCGCGACCAGCTCAAACAACTGTGGGCAGACCATAGCATTGACCGCTTCGACTTCTGGTCGCGATTCTGCGAACTCATTGGAGAGCCTCCGTGGCCACGCCGTCCGTTGCCTCCGCAGCTGGATGACGGGGTTCGTGCCCTGATGCACTCGCGAGGGCCGTGGGAGGCCCGGCCCGATTGGACGACCTTGCGCAGCGCGCAGTTTCCCAAGCTCGTCATCTCCGGTGGTCACCACGCCGGCTTTGAGGAAATCGCCGACACCATCGCCCGTCGCACCGTTGCCGAACGATGCACATTGCCGGGGCGACGCCATATGGTCCCTCAAGTCGGCAATCCGTTCAACGGTCTGGCCGAGGACTTCTGGCAACGCGCGGACAGCGCCCTGTCGAACAAGGGGTAAGCATGCGGTAGCGTCGGTTCACCATGCCGATATGTCCTGTGCATATGTCCACGCCCTGGCCGGACCTCGGCGTCCTTGAGTTGCTCGTCGCGGTTGCCGAGCACGGCAGCCTGTCGGCGGCTGTCCGTGCCGCGGGTATGGCGCAGCCGAACGCCAGCCGTTCCATCTCCCGCCTGGAGCGGCACCCCGGTGTCACCCTGCTGCACCGGTCCACGCGAGGATCGACCCTCACCGACTCCGGCGTGCGCGTGGAGGTGCACGTCTACAACACGCACGACGTGCTGGACAGCCTGCGGGAGGGCGGGTGCGATGTCGGCTTCATTGAGGGCCCGAGACCGCCGCGCGGAGTCAACCACCTGACGGTCGCGCACGACGAGATGGTGCTGGTCGCACCGCGCGATCACCCTGGACGCGGCGCCGCACCCCGGTGACTCCGGACGAGTTGCGCGACACCCCGCTCGTGACCCGCGAGGCCGGTTTGGGCACCCGGGTCGCTACTGACCGGTAACATCTGCGGGCATGACGTCCACGTACCGCCTCTATCAGCGCCTGACTGCCAAACCGCTCGGCCGCCAGCTCTTCGGCCTCGGTTTCATGTGGCGCGCTCCGTACTTCGCGACCGTGCAGCCGCAGATCCGCCAGATGGCGCCGAATCGCGGCGCGGTGCGCATCCGCAACTGGCGTGGCGTGCAGAACCACCTCGGCACGATCCACGCGATCGCGGTCGCCAACGGGATGGAGGCCGCGATGGGGCTGCTCGCCGAAGCGACCGTGAGGCGGGGGACGCGCTGGATCCCCAAGGGAATCGAGCTCGAATACCTCGCCAAGGTTCCGACCGCGGTGGAGTGCGTCGCGGAAACCGACCCGGAGGACTGGGAGCAGGAGACACCGCACGAGGTCCGGGTGCGGGTGAGCGGCCGGCTGGCCGACGGCACGGAAGTCGTCCGTGGCGTCATACCCCTATGGGTGACCGAGCGGCCGACCTCCTGAGCCTCCGGGCCGACCCGCGATGGTGACCAGATCGGCGGCCACCCCACGCAGGCGGCGCGGACCGGTCCAGACCGCCCGCAGGTCCCGCCGTATGCCGAGGGCCGTCGGCACCTCGCGGACGGTGCCCGCCGCCAGGGCCTCGGTGACGGCCAGCCGGCTGAGCACGGCCGGCGCTGTGCCCGACGCGACGCTCACCCGGACGGCGGCGTTGCTGGACAGCTCCAGGGCGGGCTGCGCGGGACCGCCGAGAGCGTCGTCGAGGGCGTTGCGGGTGCCGGAGCCGGCCTCGCGGGTCACCAGCGGTGTGCTGCGCAACTCGTCCGCGGTCACGGGTTGCCGACGGCGGACCCACTGGTGGCCCGGCGGCACCACCAGGATGAGCTCGTCGTGCGCTACCACGAGATGGTTGACGCCGCGGGGCGGCCGCGGCCCCTCGATGAAGCCGAGATCACAGCGTCCGTCCCGCAGTTCGTTGAGCACGTCGTGCGTGTTCCGGACGTGCACCTCGACGCGCAGGTCGGGCCGCACCGCACGCAACGCCCCCAGCCAGGCGGGCAGGAGGTGTTCGGCGACGGTCTGGCTCGCAGCGACGACGATCGACTCGGTCGTCCCGGACGCGAGTGACCTTGCGCCGTCGAGAAGTTCGTGCCCAGCATCGACCACAGCGCGGGCCCACTCGACCACCAGAAGCCCGGAGTCGGTCAGGGTGGAGCCGCGCGTCGAGCGGTGCAGCAGGGTGACACCCAGATGGCGTTCCAGGCGGGAGATGGAACGGCTGGCGTTCGGCTGCGCCATACCCGCGGCGCGGGCGCCGGCGGAGAGGCTGCCGTGATCCGCGACCGCGACGAGGAGTTCCAGTGCGGCCAGATCCGGCCAAGTCGTGGGCATATGCACAGGATATATCGTCATGGCGGAATGACGGCTACCGCGCCACTGCCCGTGCCCGGAAGATGTAGTCGTGGGAATTTCGACGCAGGTTGGCGACCAGGATTGCGGGTTCGCGGATGGAGTGCGCGCTCGGCGCAGCAGGGGCGGCGTAGCGAGACCTGGTCCGTCCGCGCTGCTGCCCGGGCTCGCCGTGGCGCTGCTGGTTGCTGCGGTCGCCACCGTGCTCGGTCATTTCGCTCCCGTGGTGGGTGGGCCTGTGTTCGGGATCGTGCTGGGCATCGTTGCAGGATCGTCGATCCCGGCCCTGCGGCACGACAGCCTCGCTCCGGGCGTCGGCTTTGCCGGCAAGACTGTGCTGCAGTTGTCCATCGTGGTTCTCGGCACCGGGCTCTCGCTCGCGAAGGTGGTCCAGGTCGGCGGTGGCTCGCTGCCGGTGATGCTCGGGACCTTCGCGGTCGCCTTGGGCGGTGCCTTCGTGCTCGGCCGGTTGCTCGGCATCAACGGCGAACTGTCGACCCTGATCGGCGTGGGAACGGGCATCTGCGGTGCGTCGGCGATCGCCGCCGCGACCGCGGTGATGCGCCCGAAACAGTCCAATGTGGCCTATGCGATCGGGACCATCTTCACCTTCAACATCCTTGCGGTGCTTCTCTTCCCGCCGATCGGTCACCTGCTGGGTATGACGGGTCACTCGTTCGGGCTGTGGAGCGGCACCGCGGTCAACGACACCTCGTCGGTCGTTGCGGCGGCATACAGCTTCGGGGACGGTGCAGGGCCCTACGCGATCGTGGTGAAGCTCACCAGATCGCTGATGATCATCCCCATCGTGATCGGTCTGGCGCTGCTCACCGCGCGCCGTGATGCGGCGCGGCAGGGCGAGCAGGTGCGGATCCCGTGGCGGAAGGTCGTGCCGGCGTTCCTGATCGGGTTCCTGATCGCGGCGGCGCTGAACTCGCTCGGCCTGATCCCGACGGGTTGGCACGACGGGCTGACCTTCGTGGGGACCTTCCTGATCACCGTCGCTCTGGCAGCGATAGGTCTGGGGATGCGACCGGCCCAGCTGCGACAGGCGGGCCACCGCCCGCTGCTGCTCGGCGCGTTGCTGTGGATCTGCGTCGCAACGGCCAGCCTCGGCCTGCAGGCGTTGACCGGAACCCTCTGAGCCGCCCTGCTCAGCTGCGGGTGCGAACGTCGGCCAACGAGGCCAGCATTCGTGCGTGTGACGACTCGTCGATCACCACACCCGCGCTACGCAGGTTCATGCTCATGGCGCCGGCCGTGCCGTCCGAGACCGCGTTGACCGGACCGGTCCAGCCGCTGCCGCGGAGCAATTCGGCGACGAGCGAGCGCAACCCGGGTTGATGGAACAGGACGCTGCCGCCGACGACGAGTGGCGCGCTCCGGTCCGCTGACGGGAGAGCGAGGACCGTGTCGGCGAGGCCCTCAGCGGCGGTCTGCACGATGTCCTCGGCCACCGCGTCGCTGTCCGCGAGGTCGAACGCGAGCGGCGCGAAGCGGGCGATGCCCGGTGTCGGGATGGCATAGAGGATCGACACCAGTTGGTCGAGCAACGCATCCTTGTCGTCGGTCCGGCCGCTGGCGACGCCGGCGGCCGACAGCAGCGCATCGGTAAGGGCGGTGCGGGGGCCCCGGTGGTCCAGATCCGCGGTCACGGCGCGCACGAGGTGGTGCGCGATCCAGTAGCCGGAGCCGGCATCACCGAGCAACCAGCCTCGTCCGTCGCTGCGGGCGGTGGTGGTGCCGTTCGTGACCACGATCGCGGCCGCGCCGGTGCCGGACACCAGGGCGGCTCCGTCGAGTGCAGCCGTTCCCGAGAAGAACATCGCCTCGATGTCGCTGCCGAGATGCAGTGGCACCGGCACGCCGAGGGCGCGCAGGCCGTCGTCGACCCCCGCCAGGCGGACCGTGGACCCGGCCATCGCGGCGAGCGCGTGGCCGACGTGCTTCGGCTGAGCCCCCGCGTGTTCCAGCGCTTCAGCGGTCGTGGAACGCATTGTGGCGGAGGCGGTTTCCACCCCCGAGGCGGTCGGGTTGCCGCCGCTTCCGACGGCATAGCCGAGGCAGGTGCCGGTCGCGTCGTGCACGACGGCGCGGGTGGATGTGCCACCGGCGTCGAGAGTGAGGAAGAGGTCCATGGGTCCATTCAATCGGTCATCCGTGCGGTGGTGCCGCTTCGGGTCGCGGCTCGCGCACCTAGCATGGTCCGGTGCCTTCCGCCCTGCCCGATGGTGAGCCCGTCCCCGCCGATGGTGCGCTCCCGCAGCCTGCATTGAACGGACTGGCGGATCGCGACCTCGGGGTGTACCTCCATGTGCCGTTCTGCCGGGTCCGTTGTGGCTACTGCGATTTCAACACCTACACCGCAACCGAGCTGGGTGGGCACGGTGCGGGGGTCGGGACCTACGCAGACGCCGCACTCGCCGAACTGGACCTGGCCCAGCGGGTGCTGGGGGAGCGAGCGCCCGCGGTGAGCACGATCTTCATCGGAGGCGGCACCCCGACGATGCTTGCCGCGCGGGATCTGGGCCGTATGGTGTCCGGGGTTTCGTCCCGCTTCGGCCTGCAGCCCGACGCCGAGGTGACAACAGAGGCCAACCCGGACACGGTCGACGGCGCCGTCGCAGAAGCTCTTGCGTCCGGTGGTTTCACCCGGGTCAGCCTGGGCATGCAGTCGGCGGTCCCGCACGTGCTCTCGACGCTGGAGCGCACCCATGACCCGGCGAGCGTGGTGCGCGCAGCGCGTGCGGTGCAGGCAGCGGGTCTTCAGGTGAGTCTCGACCTCATCTACGGCACACCGGGTGAGAGTCTGGACGACTGGCGACGCAGCATCGACGCTGCGCTTGCGTTGGAGCCGGACCACCTCAGCGCCTATGCGCTCGTCGTCGAGGAGGGCACCAAGTTGGCTGCCCAGGTGCGGCGCGGGCAGGTGCGGATGCCGGACGACGATGACGAGGCGAGCAAGTACGAATACGCCGATCGGGCGCTGTCGGACGCCGGGTTGGAGTGGTACGAGATCAGCAACTGGGCGCTCTGCCCGGATGCCCGGTGCCGGCACAACGAGCTCTACTGGCGCGGTGACAACTGGTGGGGCATCGGGCCGGGTGCGCACAGTCACGTCGGGGGAGTGCGGTGGTGGAACGTCAAACACCCTGCGCCATATGCAGATCGAGTGCTGGCGGGCGGCTCGCCGGGCGCTGGGCGCGAGCTGCTCACCGCGGATCAGGCGTATGACGAGCAGGTGTTGCTCGGCATACGCCTGACGGACGGACTGCCTCTCGTCGTGCTGGATGATCGTGGCCGTGATGCGGTTGCGGCGCTGATCGCGGACGGCCTGCTCGACGGCGCCGCGGCGGTGCGGCGTGATGACGCCGTGGCGCGGCTGACGCTGCGTGGCAGGTTGCTCGCCGACACGGTGGTGCGGCGACTGCTCGGCTACTGATCGATCGGTGGCAGCTGCGTCGGCAGACCGAGTGCGGTGAAGTGCTCGACACCCAGGAATGACGTGAGGCCCGAGACTCGGGTGTCGCGCAGGGTCAGGACGGTGATGGCCCACGCCCCATGGGCCGGCGCGCCCTCCGGTCGTAGGTAACACGCAACTGCGGGCTGCGCGTTGACACTTGTCGGCAGGGTCCGCCAACTGCCGCAACTGCCCATCGGCACCTGCGCCGCGAAATCGCCGACTGCCGCCAGCCCGGCATACCAGTGGGGCATCGGAGGCATCGCCCACGTAACGTCCTCGGTCACCAGATCCACGAGCGCGTCGGTGTCACGGCGCTCGAGCGCCGTCGTGAAGCGTTCGACGACCGCGTGCAACTGTCGATCGCCGATGCTGCGCGCGGTCGCCTGTTGCGATTGCTGGGGCACGCGCAGCGCGACCGTCGCGCGGGCTCGCTGCAGGGCGCTGTTGACCGATGCCGTCGTGGTGCGCATCATCGTCGCGATCTGGTCGGCCGGGAAGCCGAGCACTTCGAACAGCAGCAGTGCGGCACGCTGGTTTCCCGGTAGGTGCTGCAACGCCGCGACGAAGGCAAGCTCCACCGCTTCTCGTTGTTCGTAGCGTGCTGCGGGCGAGGCGAAGCCTCCTGGATCGTCTCCGACATACGGGCCGAGCCAGGTGATGTCGTCGCTCGGTGCGTCGTCGACGACCGCCCGGGCACTGGACGGTCCGAGATCGATCGGCAGCGCCCGTCGACCACGGGCGCGAGCGAGGTCGATGCACGATCGCGTGACCACGGTGTAGAGCCAGGTACGCAGCGTGCTGCGTCCCTCGAAGTCGCCGAGTCCCCGCCACACCTTCACCAGCGCGTCCTGCAGCGCGTCGTCGGCGTCGTGCGAGGATGCGAGCATCCGGTAGGAGTGCGCATGCAGTTCGGGAAGCAACGGTCGTACGAGACGGTCGTATGCCGCGTGGTCGCCCCCGCGGGCGAGTGCCAGGTCGTTGTCCACGCCCGGGGTCGGCACGGCGGAGGGTACCTGGGAAGAAATGTTGCTCACACCCGATGAGTATGCCGCGAATGCGGCGTCTCACCCATGTCGGAACATGAGCGATCGGGACATGAGCCCGTAGAAGGAGCCGAACGAATGAACATGATTGTCGAGGCCGGTACGGGCGTCGAGAAGGCCACGCTGCTGGCCTACCTGCGCGAACAGCGTGCGGCGGTGCTCGCCATCGTCGAGGGATTGGACGAGGCAGCGCTCCGGGCGTCGGTGGTGCCGTCGGGGTGGACACCGATCGGGCTGATCTGGCACCTCGGTGGCGCCGAGATGTATTGGTTCCAGATCGTGCTGGCCGACCGGGTGCCCGATGACGACGAGCACGAGGACGAGCCGGATGAGGAGGCACCGGCAGAGGGATTCCGCACGGACGACCCGATCGAGGAGGTGCTGGAGGCATACCGGGCACAATGTCGTGCGTCGGACGAGGTGCTTGCCTCGGCGTCACTGGATGCGGCGCCGCGTGGCCCGGTCGCTCCGGGGCACGAGGAGCTCGGGACCAGCGTGCGAACCATCGTGCTGCACATGATCGAGGAGACTGCCCGGCACGCCGGGCATCTGGACATCGCGCGTGAACTTCTCGACGGGCGCACCGGACTCGGCCCGCGCTAGGACGATGGGGTCAGTGGACAGGAGAGGACGACATGACTGACGAGAGCCTGAAGGCAACCTGCCTGGCGGCGTTGCAGGAGGCACGCAACCACGTGCTCGAGGCGGTCGACGGACTGGAAGCGGCAGACCTGCATCGGGCCGTGCTGCCCAGCGGGTGGAACATGCTGGGCCTCGTACAGCACCTCACGATCGACGTGGAGCGCCTGTGGTTCAACGCCGTGGCGGCAGGAGACTCAGCCGCGATCGCGCACTTCGACCGCCCGTCGAACGCCTGGCGCGTCCCGACGGATGCTCCGCCGGACCTCGTGCTCACGGCCTATCGCCACGAGTGCGCGAAGGCGGACCGTGTCCTTGCCGACACAGAGTTCGACGCGCCTCCCGCATGGTGGCCGGCGGACCTGTTCGGCGACTGGAGGCTCGCGACGGTCGGTGAGGCGGTGATGCACGTGATCGTCGAAACAGCTTCGCACGCAGGGCATCTGGATGCTGCACGCGAGCTCATTGACGGACACCAGTGGTTGGTCCTGGACTGATCCCGGGTTGAGACTCCGGTGGTGTCAGACCTGCAGGTCGAGGCCGAAGTCGTGACAGCGGACGCTGTGGGTGAGCGCGCCGATCGAGATCGCGTCGGCGCCGGCGCGCGCCAGGTCCTGCACGGTCTCCTCGTTCACGCCGCCGGACACCTCGGCGATCAGCGGCGCCGGGTGGCGGCGGATGCGGGCGACACACGTCGCGACCTCCCACGCCTCCATGTTGTCCAGCAGCACCGCGTGCACGACCGGCGCCTGCCCGTCGGCGACGCGCTGCGCGTCGAAGGCCAACAGAGTTTCCAGTTGCGCGGTCGTGTCGACCTCCACCTCGACGCGCACCAGGTGGCCGGAGCCGGCCGCGAGGCGCTCGAGGACCGGCACGAGACCACCACCCAGCCCGATGTGGTTGTCCTTGACCAGGATCGCGTCATACAGCCCGAAACGGTGGTTGGTGCCGCCGCCGTCGAGGACGGCCTGCTTCTCCAGCTCGCGCAGTCCCGGTGTCGTCTTGCGGGTGTCGACGATGCGGGCGTTGGTGCCGTCCACCAGGTCGACGAAAACGCTGGTGCGAGAAGCGATACCGGTCAGATGACCCAGCAAATTGAGTGCCGTGCGCTCTGCGGTGAGCACCGATCGGGCCGAGCCGGAGACCGTCGCGACGAGGTCGCCGGGCGCCAGCTTGTCACCGGCGGCCTTCGCCCAGGCCAGCTGCAGGTCCGGGTCGACGGCCATGAAGGTCGCGGTCGCCGCGTCGACTCCGGAGAGCACACCGGTCTGACGGCTGACGATGTATGCCGTTCCCGCTGCGTCGTCCGGCACGGTGAGGCGGGAGGTGATGTCGCCGCCGAGGCCGAGGTCCTCCTCGAGCGCGGTCCGGACGACGCGGTCGAGGCCGGGACGGTTCATACTCGTGCTCCTTGCATTTCGACGGAGTCGGTGCGGCGGTGCGCGCCGACGCTGTGCGGGTGCGCGAGGGCGGACCGGGCGATCAGCCACGCGACATACGCTACGTCGTCGCCGGTGTGGGGCTGGAGGGCATCGACCGCGGCCTGCAGTGTCGGGCCGTCCCGGAGCACACCGCAGGACGCGCCGAGCAGGTCGCGCACCTCCTGCACCGGGATCGGTTCGGCGTCGCCGCGGGGGAGCACGGTTGCTCGGTCGGTGGCGGAGAGCCGGACGTCCCAGCCAGTGCGCCATGCACTGCTGTCGCGAGCAGCGGCACGGCCGGTCACGACGGCCTCGAGCAGTGAGTTGGACGCCAGACGGTTGGCACCGTGCAGGCCGGTGCGGGAGACCTCGCCGATCGCCCACAACCCGGTCACGGACGTGCGGCTGCGCCCGTCGACGGTGACACCGCCCATCGAGTAGTGCAGTGCCGGGCGCACCGGCAGCAGATCGTTCGCCAGGTCGAGGCCGGACGCCGCAGCCAGCTCCGCAACGGCCGGGAATCTTGTTGTCACGTCGGGGATTCCACGGGCATCGAGTCGCACGGCGAAACCGTGCGTCAGCTGCTCCCACACGGCGGCCGCGACGACGTCCCGGGGCTGCAACTCGTCGGTGAAGCGTTCGCCGTCGGCGAGCAGCACGGCACCGGCGCCCCGGAGGGCTTCGGTGAGGAGCGGCATCGGGTCGCGCGGCACGTCCAACCCGGTCGGGTGGAACTGCACGAGGTGCAGGTCGTCGGTGCGTGCTCCCGCGCGGGCCGCCAGTGCCACACCCTGCCCGAGCGCGGTCCGCGGGTTGGTGGTGTGCGGCCACAGGCCGCCGAGACCGCCGGTCGCCAGCACGACCCGGTCGGTGTCGATCGTCTCCTCGGTGCCGTCGGCGCGGCGCACCACGACGCCACTCACCGCGCCGCTGTCATCGGTGAGCAGCTTTGTCACCGTGTGGTTCTCGCGCAGTTCGATGTCCGCCGCCGCCAGGACGGCTGCCGCCATACTGGCAGTGATCGTGGCACCGCTGTGATCGCCTGCGTGCGCCACGCGGGGTCGGCTGTGGCCGCCTTCGAGCGCGAGGTCGAGCGAACCGTCGGACGCCCGGTCGAACGGTACGTCCAGGTCCGCGAGCACCTGGACGATCTCGGGCGCCTCGCCGGTGATGCGGTCGATGACCGGCCGGTCACCCGCGAAAGCCCCCGCACGCCAGGTGTCTTCGGCATGTGACGCGGTCGAGTCGTCCGGTGAGACGGCCGCCGCGATGCCGCCTTGTGCCCACATGCTGGCGGCGCCCTCTGTCAAGGTTCCCGCGGTCACCAGCACCACCGGGGTGGTCGCGGCCCACGCGCAGGTCAGGCCGGCGAGCCCGGACCCGACGACGACGATCGGCTTCTCGCTCATCTCAGTTCACCTGCAACATTCGCTCGATGGCGCGCCGGGCGGGCTCGGCGACCGCCGGGTCCACATCGATCTCGGGGCCACCGGTTTCCAACGCAGCCCGTATGGCGCCCAACGTGTTTCGCTTCATGTGCGGGCACAGGTTGCACGGCCGCACGAATTCCAGGTCCGGGTGCTGCGCGGCGATGTTGTCGCTCATCGAGCACTCGGTGATCAGCGCGACGCTGGCGGGGCGCTCGGTCTCGACATACCGCTGCATGTCGGCGGTCGAACCGGCGAAGTCCGCCTCGGCGACCACCTCCGGCGGGCACTCGGGGTGCGCCAGCACGGTGACGCCGGGATGCCCCTCGCGGATCTGCACGATGTCCAGCGGGGTGAACCGCTCGTGCACCTCGCAGGCGCCGGGGTGGGTGACGACCTCGACACCGGTCAGTGCGGAGATGTTCCTCGCGAGGTACTGGTCGGGGATCATGATGACCTTGTCGACGCCGAGCGAGGTGATGATCTTCACGGCGTTGCCCGAGGTGCAGCAGATGTCGCTCGCGGCCTTCACCGCGGCCGAGGTGTTGACGTAGGTGACGACCGGTGCGCCGGGGTGGTCCCTGCGCAGTTGCGCGATGTCCTCGGGGGTGATGCTCTCGGCGAGCGAGCAGCCGGAGCGCAGGTCCGGCAACAGCACCCGCTTGCTCGGGTTCAGCAGCTTCGCGGTCTCCGCCATGAAGTGCACGCCGGCGAGCACGATGGTGCCGGCGTCGACGTGCTGCGCCTCGCGGGCCAGCGCGAGCGAGTCGCCCTTGATGTCGGAGACACCGTGGAACACCTCAGGGGTCATGTAGTTGTGCGCCAGGATGACCGCGTCCTGCTCCCGCTTGAGGCGCTGGATCGCCTCGATGTCGTCGGCATACATCGCCCACTCGATCTCGGGGATGACGTGCCGGACCGCCTCGTAGGCCGCGGCGTGGTCGTACTGCAGCTCGCTGATGCTCACCATCGACTCCCAACTCGAAATACTCGCGATGAGTAAATGCTGAGACTGAGCATAACAGACGGCGTGCATAGGTCTCCCCAGGGGCGAGCAGTGTGCGGTGCGGACCGGATTTCCGTGCATAGGTCTCCCCAGTGGGGACTCCGGTGCGGGTATGGCGGTCCCAGCCGTGCGTAGGTCTCCCCAGGGGCGAGCAGTGTGCGGCGCGGGCCGGATTCCCGCGCATACGTCGCCCCAGTGGGGGCTCCGGTGCGGGTATGGCGGTCCCAGCCGTGCGTAGGTCTCCCCAGGGGCGACTCCGGTACGGGTATGGCGGCCCCGGGCGCGCGTAGGTCTCCCTTGGGGGGACGCGTGTACGGCGCCGCGCCACCCGACGCGCCACGCCACGCGACGCGTCCCGCGTCCCGCGCCCCCCGCCACCCGACGCCCGCGGGAGAGCTCAGCGGGGGAGCGGGAGTTTGGTGCCGGCCTGAGCGCGTTCCTCGCGCACGGATCCGCGGAAGCGGTAGAGCCGGGCCGGTCGGCCACCGGTCTCGTGCGAGACCTCACCGGTCGGTTCCACCAACTCGTGCTGAACCTCGACGGCGCGGCGGAAGTTCTGCTTGTGCACGTGCTGCCCGGCGATGGCCTCGACGGTCTCCTGCAGCGCGAGCAGGGTGAAGGTCTCCGCCATCAGCTCGAAGACCACGGGCCGATACTGCAGTTTGGCCCGGATCCGCGACAGCCCGGTCGCCAGGATGCGACGGTGGTCGTGCGTCATCGGCCCGGCAGTGAGCGCGGAAATCCTTTCCGCAGTGGGTGATTCGGCAACGAGTCCGGACTCCCACAGCAGCTCGTAGCGCTGCAGGGCGAATTCCGGATGCCACGGTTTTCCGTCATACCCGAAGAGGAAGCGGCACCGGTCGAGCCGCTCGCCGGACCCGTCCGACCACCGTCGCAGGGCACGCTCGATCTCTTCGCCGAGCCGGTCGGACCCGGCATCGCTCAAGTGCCGGCGGTCCTCCCACGGCAGCAGGTCGTAGAGCGCGGACCAGTCGGTCGGTCGGACGCTGCCGGAGATGGAAGCCCGGGTGAGGCCGAGATAGGAGATCGACACGACGCGGCGGTCGTCGGTGGATCGACCCAGGTCGGCGAACGTGTAGAGCTGCTCGACATACCCGAGATCGAACCCGCTTCTCTCGCGCGCGAATTCGCGTACGCCGGCCTGCAAGGACTCTTCGTTCGCGCGCAGCGGACCGGAGGGCAACGCGGGCGGCTCGCCGCCGGCCAGCACCCAGGGCCGTCCGGCGTCGACAGCCAGCACGACCGCGACGAGCTCGGCCTCGATCTTCATGCTCCCGGTCGGGCCGCGGTCGGCGTTCACGGGACGGCCGTCACGAAGTCGATGAGTTCCTCGACACGTCCGAGCAGCTCGGGCTGCAGGTCGGCGTAGCTGCGGACCGTGCCGAGGATCCGCTTCCACCCGGTCGCGACGTCGGCCTGCGTGTCGTGCGGCCAGCCGAGCTCGGCGAGGATGCCGTGCTTCCACGACGTCCCGCGGGGTATGACGGGCCACTTCTCCCAGCCCAGCCGTTCGGGGCGGATCGACTGCCACACGTCGACGTAGGGGTGACCGAGGACCAGCACGTCCTGGCGTGCCTGCGGGATGGCCAGCGCTTCGGCGACGATCCGCGCCTCCTTCGTGCCGGGCACCAGATGGTCGACGAGCACCCCCAGCCGCCGCTCCGGGGTCGGTGCGAAGTCGCGGATCACCGCGGCCAGGTCGTCGACACCGTGCAGCGGCTCCACGACGACACCTTCGACCCGCAGGTCGGCGCCCCACACCTTCTCGACCAGTTCGGCGTCGTGCTTGCCCTCGACGAAGATCCGCGACCCGCGGGCGACACGCGCGGGTGCGTCCGCGACGGCGCGGGATCCGCTCGCGGTGCGTGATGCGGCGTCACGGGCGGCCTGCAGCGCGGTGGCATCGGCGGCGGGCACCGGCGCGATCAGCTCGACAGGGCTGCCGTCGATGAGGAAACCCGGCCCCATCGGGAATCCGCGCCTGCGTCCGTGCCGGTCCTCCAGGTGCACGACCCGCATCCCGCCGGATTTCTCGACCGACACGACCGCGCCGCACCAGCCGGTCTGCACGTCCTCCACCACCAGGCCGATCTCGGCGGGTACCTGTTGGGAGCGGCCGCGCGGCGGCTTGCGCCAGTCACCGGCCAGGACGTCGGCGCCATATCTATCGGTCACGTCGGGAAGACTAGTCATCGATTCGGTCGCGTTGCGGGAGGCAAGTAGACTTGGCACTCGGGAGTACTGAGTGCCAGCGGCGACGGAGAGCGACGAGGAGGTTGGAGGTGGCCATGAGCGACGAGCGCAAGCTGCAGGTGCTGCGCGCGATCGTGCAGGACTACGTGTCGACCTCCGAGCCGGTCGGCTCCAAGGCGCTGCTCGAACGCCACCAGCTCGGGGTGAGCGCCGCGACCGTCCGCAACGACATGGCGGCCCTGGAGGACGAGGGCCTGATCGCCGCTCCCCACACGTCGGCCGGCCGGATCCCCACCGACGCCGGTTACCGGCTGTATGTCGACAAGCTCAGCCAGATCAAGCCGCTGTCGAAGGCCGAGCGCAAGGCCATCGAGCAGTTCCTGGTCCGCTCGGTCGACCTCGACGACGTGCTGTCACGCACGGTCCGGCTGCTGTCCTCGCTGACCGGTCAGGCCGCGGTCGTCCAGTACCCGTCGCTCAACACCGCCACCGTGCGCCACGTGGAGCTGGTGCCGCGTGCGGCCGACCGGCTGACGCTGGTCGTCATACTCTCGACCGGCCAGGTGGAGCAGCGGGTCATCGAGCTCGGCCGCTCCCTCACCGAGCAGGAGATCGACGAGCTCATCAATGACCTGCGTGCAGGGCTCAACGACCGCACCGCCGGGCTGCGGCGCTCGCCGGCCTCGCACGCCCTGCTGAGGTGGGCCGACGAGCTCTCGGAGCCTACGCAGGAGGCCGGCAGCGTGGTCGCCACCGCTGTCGCGGGCGTGCTCGCAGAGGAACGCGAGGACCGGGTCCTGCTCGGTGGTACCGCCAACCTGGTGCGCTCCAGCGGCGACTTCGCGCTGTCGCTCGGGCCGTTGCTGGACGCGCTGGAGGAACACATGGTGCTGCTCCGGTTGTTGAGCCACGAGGTGGGTGAGGCGGCCACGGACGGAGTCGCGGTGCGGATCGGCACCGAGAACGCCATCCGGGGCCTGACCGGCACCTCGGTCGTGACCACGGCATACGACGCGGACAGCCTGGCCAGCCTGGGTGTGCTCGGTCCGACCCGGATGGACTACCCCTCGACCATGGCGGCGGTGCGTGCGGTGGCACGCTACGTCGCCGACATCATCGACAACTGAAACCCTGGCAGCTCGAAGGAGCTTCGTGAACGACTACTACGGCGATCTGGGCGTCGCGCAGAGCGCGAGCCCGGAAGAAATCAAGCGCGCCTACCGCAAGCTGGCGCGCAAACTGCACCCGGACGTCAACCCCTCCGAGGAGGCGTCCGAGCAGTTCAAGAAGATCGCGCAGGCGTATGACGTGCTCGGCGACGCCGAGAAGCGGCGGGCCTACGACATGGGCAGCGACCCGTATGCGTCTGCGGGCGCCGGTGGCGGTTACGGCCAGGGCTTCTCGTTCTCCGACATCATGGACGCGTTCTTCGGCGGCGCCGGTGCGGCGCAGGCCGGCCCGCGTTCGCGGATGCAGCGGGGCCAGGACGCCCTCATCGCTGTCGAACTGGAACTCGCCACAGCCGTTTTCGGTGGTGCGGAGGAGCTGACGTTCGACACCGCGGTGACCTGCTCGGTCTGCCACGGCGAGGGGGCGCGGCCCGGCACCGGCAAACACACCTGTCACATCTGCCACGGCAGCGGCCAGGTGCAGGAGGTGCAGCGATCCTTCCTCGGACAGGTGATGACCACGCGCCCGTGCCAGGCGTGCCGGGGGTATGGCGAGGTCATCGACGACCCGTGCTTCAACTGCTCCGGTGAGGGACGGATCCGGGACCGCCGCACCATCACGGTGAAGGTGCCGGCCGGTGTCGACACCGGAACCCGGATCCAGCTCACCGGGGAGGGCGAGGTCGGCCCCGGCGGTGGCCCCGCCGGCGACCTCTACGTCGAGGTGCGGGTCCGCAAGCACGCGACGTTCGAGCGCCGCGGTGACGACCTGCACTGCTCGGTCGAGTTGCCGATGACCGCTGCGGCGCTGGGCACGTCGCTGCCGCTGGAGACCTTCGACGGCACCAGGGACGTGGAGATCCCGCAAGGGACCCAGCCGGGTGACGTGATCACGTTGCGCGGTCTGGGCGTCACACATCTGCGCACCCAGGTCCGTGGCGACCTGCTGGTGCACGCCAACGTCCGCGTGCCGACCCGGCTCGACCCGCAGCAGGAGGAACTGTTGCGGCAACTGGCGAAGGAGCGTGGCGAGGAGCGTCCCGAGGCACGGTTCGGCCGTGTCGAGAAGGGTCTGTTCGGCAAGCTGCGCGACGCGTTCCAGGCCAAGTAGCCTCCCGCCGTGACCGCGCGCCTGTTCTTCGCCGCCGCGGGCGACCTGGACGGGGTGCCGGTCGGCGGCACCGTCAGCGTGACCGGGGACGAGGCCCGGCACGCCGTCGTGGTGAACCGGCTCGGCGTCGGCGAATCCGTGCAGGTCGCCGACGGCTCCGGCCGCGTCGCCGAGGGCGAGATCGTCGCGGCGCAGCGTGACGCGATGACTGTCCGAGTCGCGTCGATCCACGAGCCCGAGGTGCCGACGACGCGGTTCGTGCTGATGCAGGCGCTGGCCAAGGGCGGCCGGGACGAGCAGGCGGTCGAGGCGGCGACGGAGCTCGGGGTCGACGGCGTCATCCCGTGGCAGGCGGACCGCAGCATCGTGCAGTGGCGCGGCGACAAGGCCGCCAAGGCGCTGCGCAAGTGGCACTCGCTCGCCCTCGCCGCGAGCAAGCAGTCCCGGCGTGCCACGGTCCCCGTCGTGGAGCAACTCCTCACCAGCCGCTCCGCCGCCGCCCGGTTGTCGGCCGCGGCCGCGGTCGTGGTCCTGCACGAGGACGCGGAGACCCCGATCGGCGAATTCGACGTACCTGCAGGGGAAGTCGTCATCGTCGTCGGCCCGGAGGGTGGCATCACCCCGGACGAGATTGCTGCGTTCCAGGGTGCCGGCGCAGCCGTCATACACCTGGGCCCGACGGTGCTGCGCGCTTCCAATGCCGGCCCCACCGCCCTCGCCATACTCCTCGCCCGCGCCCGCTGGCACTGATCGACCGCTTCTCACCGACAGGCCCACCTACGGCCGACGGGCTCAGAACGGGGCCGGATTTCGGGGTGCGTAGGTGAGCCTGTCGGTGAGTTTCTGGGCCTGTCGGTGAGTGGGTGTCGCCGGGTCAGCCGGCGAGCTGGGCGCGGATGGCCGGGGCGAGTCGGGCGAAACCGTCGACGCCCGCCTGGGTGACCGCGAGTTCGCGGGCTCGCGGCCCGGGGCGCACCCAGTCCCGGTCGCGGGCCGCCTGCAGGATCGCCGCACCGAGCGCACCGGACAGGTGGTGCTGCTGCTCGGTCCAGTCCAGGCAGAACCGCAGTGTCGGGCGGGAGAGGCTCTCGACATACGCCAGATCCACGCCCCACGAAGGCAGTACGGCGCCGGCGCGCGGACCCAGCTCGAAATGGCCGCGGCCGAGCTGCGCCGACAGCGCCTCGCCGGCACGGCGCCGCGTGTCGGCGACGGCATCCAGCGGCGCCAGCACACCGGAGTCGATCAGCGCGTTCATGATCGCGACGCCGAGCCGCCCGGCGAGATGGTCGTAGCAGGTGCGTGCCGCGCGCAGCCGCTGCTGCCGTGTGCCCGCGCGCAGTGACGTCACGGGCGGCAGCGGGGTCAGCGCGACCATCGCCTCGAACGCCGCCGCCACCTGCTCATCCGCCAGGTAGTAGAAGCGGTGCCGGCCGCTGACCTCCACCCGCACGATGCCGGCGTCGAGCATCTTGCGCAGGTGGCCGCTCGCGGTGGCCGCGCTGACCCCCGCCTCGGTGGCCAGGCGGGACGCCGGCAGCCGTCGCCCGTCGAGCAGCGCGCCCACCATCCGGGCCCGCGCCCGGTCGGCGAAGAGCGTTGCGACGTCGCTGACCTCACGCAGCCCGGTGCTTGTCGTCATACCCCCCATTGTGGGCACGGGACGATTCGGCGCGCACCGAAGTTTCGGCGCAACAGGCTGGCAGGTATGACGACAACCCGCCTCACCCCGCCCAGCAGCGACACGAAGCGCGGCAGCCTGGTGATCCTGTGCGCCGCGATGTTCCTCGTGCTGCTCGATGTCTCGATCGTCAACGTCGCGCTGCCGAGCATCGCCTCCGGCCTGGGTGGCGGCACCGCGGGTGCGCAGGCGGTCGTCGACAGCTACACCGTCCCGCTTGCAGCGCTGCTGCTGACGGCGGGAGCGGCGGCGGACCGCTGGGGTGCACGTCGCGCCTTCGCAGCAGGGCTGCTCGCCTTCGGCGCCGGCTCGATCTGCTGCACGCTGGCGCCGAATCTCGTTGCCCTCATTGCAGGTCGGGTGGTGCAGGGCGTCGGCGCGGCCGCCATGCTGCCGGCCAGCCTGGCGCTGATCAGCGCCATCTGGACCGACCCGGCCGAGCGTGCCCGCGCGATCGCGATCTGGTCGGGGGTGTCCGGCTCTGCGGTCGCGGTCGGGCCGCTGATCGGCGGCGCGCTGATCGGGGTGGGCGGCTGGCGGCTGATCTTCCTGGTCAACCTGCCGGTGGTGGTTGCGGCCACCGCCGGTGCGCGCCTGCTGCCGGCGGGTGCGACGCAGGACCGGCGGATCGACTGGCTCGGCGCGGCGTCCTCGACGGTGTGCCTCGGTTGCGTGATCGGCGCGGTGATCGAGCTGGGGCGTGCCGGGGTCTCCGGTGCCGGTGCGGCGCTCGCGACGTGCGCCGTCCTCGCGGCTGTGGTCTTCGTCGTCGGCCAGCTGCGGTCGGCGACGCCGATGGTCCCGCGCGAGCTGTGGCGCAACGGGGCACTGCTGCGTTCGTGCGGCGGCTCGTTCGGGATGAACCTCGTCGGGAACGGCTCGTTGCTTGTGGTGGCCTTCCTCTTCCAGCTGGTCCAGGGCCGGGACGCGTTCGCGGCCGGGCTGGCGACCATCCCGATGTTCGCTCCGCTCACCCTCGTGCCGCTGCTCGGCCGGCGGTGGATGGTGCGGGTCCGTCCGGCCCGGCTGGTCCGCGTCGGTTTCGCGCTCGGTGCCGTCGGTGAGCTCGCGCTCGCCGCCGCGGTATGGCGCAGCCCGCACACCGTGGTCGCGATGCTGCCAGGAATGCTGCTCGCCGGCGGTGCGCTCGGCCTGCTGGTGACGCCGCTGGTGGCAACGGCCGTCGCCGCCGCACCGGCGCACAGCGGACTCGTCGGTGGCCTGAACAACGCCGCCCGGCAGACCGGCACATCGGTCGGGGTCGCGCTGTTCGGCACCGTGGCCGGGGCTGCGGACGCGCCGGGCGCCACGACCCGGATGGCCTGGTGCTTCGTGCTCGGCGCGACGATCTGGTGCGCCTCCGGCGTGCTGGCCGGGCGGGTCGGCGGCCGCTGGCGCCATACACCACGGGCCGGAAACGATTCGAGCCTGTCGTCCGACGCCCGTAGAATGGAGTCACGATGACAAGTGATGATCATGATCTCCAGCCCGGAGCACTCACCAGGTCGGCCGACGAGGGCGCCACCGGTGTGAGCGTCCCGGGCGATCTGCAGGCCCAGCACACCGTCGAGATCCCGCCGGACGTGGCGATGGTGACCCTCCTCGGGCCGCGCGACGAGCTGCTGCGGACCATGGAGCGGGCCTTCCCGAGGCTGTCGATCCACGTGCGCGGCAACGTCTTCCACCTGGCCGGGCCACCCGCCGACATGGCGCTGGTCGAGGAGCTGATCGACGAGCTGCTGACCGTGCTCGACGCCGGCCAACCGCTCAACCGCGACGCGGTCGAGCGCTCGATCGGCATGCTGCGCTCCCGCACCCGTGAGCGGCCCGCCGACGTGCTCACCATGAACATCGTGAGCAGTCGCGGCCGCACCATCCGGCCCAAGACGCTGGGCCAGAAGGAATACGTCGACGCGATCGACAAGCACACCGTCGTCTTCGGCATCGGTCCGGCGGGCACCGGCAAGACCTACCTGGCGATGGCCAAGGCCGTGGCGGCGTTGCAGGCCAAGCAGATCAACCGGATCATCCTGACCCGGCCCGCGGTCGAGGCGGGGGAGCGGCTCGGCTTCCTGCCAGGCACGCTCAACGACAAGATCGACCCCTACCTGCGGCCGCTGTACGACGCGCTGCACGACATGGTCGACCCCGACTCGATCCCGCGGCTGATGGCGGCCGGCACCATCGAGGTGGCGCCGCTGGCGTTCATGCGCGGGCGCACCCTGAACTCCTCCTTCATCATCCTCGACGAGGCCCAGAACACCTCGGCCGAGCAGATGAAGATGTTCCTCACCCGCCTCGGGTTCGGCTCCAAGATGGTGGTGACCGGCGACGTCACCCAGGTCGACCTGCCCGGCGGCACCCAGTCGGGGCTGCGCGTGGTGCAGGACATCCTGACCGACATCGACGACATCCACTTCTCCCGGCTCACCGCCCAGGACGTGGTGCGTCACCGGCTGGTCAGCGAGATCGTCGAGGCGTATGACGAATTCGACGCCCGCACCCGCTCCGGCCGGCCGACCGGCGTCGTGCGCGCCGAGTCCGCGGGCAAGAGGCGGGATCGATAGATGAGCATCGACCTGCTCAACGAGACGGATTTCGAGGTCGACCTGCCGGAGCTGCACGAGTGCGCGGTGCACGTGCTGCGCGAGCTGAACGTGCACCCGGAGGTCGAGCTCTACATCGGCATCATCGACGAGTCCGCGATGGAGCTGCTGCACAAGCAGTGGATGGACCTGCCCGGTCCGACCGACGTGATGAGCTTCCCGATGGATGAGCTGCGCCCGGGCAAGGACGGCGACGAACCGGTCGAGGGCGTGCTGGGCGACATCGTGCTGTGCCCGACGGTTGCCGCCAAGCAGGCGGCCGACGCGGGTCACACCACCGCCGAGGAGTTGTTGCTGCTGACCGTGCACGGGTTGCTGCACCTGCTCGGGTTCGACCACGCGGAGCCGGAGGAGCGCCGGGAGATGTTCTCGCTGCAGCGCACCTTGCTGCTGACCTTCCTGGCCGGTCGCGAGCGGCAGGGTGAGGACGTGCGCATCATTCCGCCGACCGGCGAGTGACGCAGATGCTTCCGTTACTCATCGCAGCACTCCTGTCGGTGGTGCTCGGTTTCCTGTTCGCGGCGATCGACTCGAGCCTCAGCCGGATCGGCCGGCACACCGCCGAGGACCTCCTCGAGGCGGGGCGGCGCGGTTCGGTGCCGCTGCAGCGGCTGGTCGCCGACAGTTCGTCGGTCGCCATGGTGCTCGCGTTCCTGCGCGTCGCGGCCGAGGCGACCGCCGCCGTGCTGGTCACCCTCGCGGTGCGGCAGGCGGTGGACGGCTTCTGGATCGCGCTGCTGGTGGCCGTCGTCGTCATGGCGGTCGTGTCGTTCGTCCTGGTCGGAGTCTCCCCGCGCACCCTCGGCCGCCAGCACGCCGTACCCGTGGCGTTGGCAGCCGCGCCGGTGGTGCTCTGGCTGCACCGCATCCTCGGCCCGATCGCGCGGGGACTCGTCGCCGTCGGCAACGCCGTCACCCCGGGACGGGGTTACCGGGACGGCCCGTTCGACACCGAGGAGGAGCTGCGCGAATACGTCGACCTGGCAACCGATTCGGAGCTCATCGAGGATGACGAGCGCAAGATGATCCAGTCGGTCTTCGAGCTGGACGAGACCGTCGTGCGTGAGTTGATGGTGCCCCGCCCGGACATGATCACCATCGACGTCGAGAAGACCCTCGGCCAGGCCATGCGCCTCTTCCTGCGGTCCGGCTTCTCCCGGGTGCCGGTCGTCGCCGGCAACGCCGACGCCGTCGACGGAGTCCTCTACTTCAAGGACGTCACGGCGCGTGTGTTCCGGCGCGATGAGGCGCTCGACCAGCCGGTGACCTCCGTCATGCGCGACGTGACCTTCGTGCCCGACAGCAAACCGGCGGATGACCTGCTGCGTGAGATGCAGCTGGCCAGAAGGCATTTCGCGATCGTGATCGACGAGTACGGCGGAACGGCCGGGCTGGTCACGTTGGAGGACATCGTCGAGGAGGTCGTCGGGGAGATCGACGACGAGTTCGACCGGGTGACGCCCGGTCCCGAGGAGTTGCCGGACGGCACGGTCCGTGTCCCGTCGCGGACGGCGGTGGACGACCTCGCCGAATACTTCGACGTGACGATCGACGAGGACGACGTCGACACGGTCGGCGGGCTGCTCGCCAAGCTGGTCGGCCGGGTCCCGATCCCCGGTGCGGCCGCGGACATCGCCGGGCTCCGGCTGACCGCGGACCGCTTCGCCGGCCGGCGGCACCAGATCGCGACGGTGCTGGTCGAGCGGGTGACCGAGGACGCCGCCGCCGACCGGTCCTCCGGCACGCACGGAGCTGATGAGGGGGCGGACGTCGGCGACGCTGCCGCCATACAGCAGGATGGGCGCAAGCCGGCAAAGGATGTGTTGCAATGAGTGACTATCGTGCTGGGTTCGCCTGCCTCGTCGGCCGGCCGAACGCAGGCAAGTCGACGCTGACCAATGCCCTGGTGGGCCAGAAGGTTGCGATCACCTCGAGCAAGCCGCAGACGACGCGCCACACGATCCGCGGTATCGCGACCACCGACGAGGCGCAGCTGATCCTCGTCGACACCCCCGGGCTGCACAAGCCGCGCACGCTGCTCGGCCAGCGCCTCAACGACGTCGTGCGCGAGACGCTGCTGGACGTCGACGTGATCGGCTTCTGCCTGCCCTGCGACCAGCGCATCGGACCGGGCGACCAGTTCATCGCCGCCGACCTCGCCGAGCTGCGCCGCGGCCGCAAGCGACCCGTCGTGGCGATCGCCACCAAGTCCGACACCGTCGACAGGGACCGGCTCGCCCAGCACCTGGTCGCCATCGAGCAGTTGGGGGACTGGCAGGAGATCGTGCCCTGCTCGGCGACCGGCGGAGAGCAGGTGCACACGGTGCTCGAGGTGCTGATGAAGTACCTGCCCGAGTCACCGAAGCTCTACCCGGACGGTGTCCTCACCGACGAGCCGGACGACGTGATGGTCGCCGAACTGGTCCGCGAGGCCGCCCTTGAGGGTGTGCGCGACGAACTGCCGCACAGCATCGCGGTGGTGGTCGAGGAGATGACCCCGCGTGAGGGCAGGCCCGCCGACCGGCCGCTGATGGACGTCCGGGTCAACATCTTCGTCGAGCGGTCCAGCCAGAAGGCCATCATCATCGGCCGGGGTGGTTCGCGGCTGCGTGACGTCGGCACCCGGGCCCGCCACGCGGTCGAGGAGCTGCTCGGCCAGAAGGTCTTCCTCGATCTGCACGTCAAGATCGCCAAGGACTGGCAGCGGGACCCCAACCAGCTCTCGAAGTTGGGCTTTTAGATGGCACGCGATCGGGAGAGCCTGGTGTGGGCGGAGTTCGGCGAGGTGTTGCGCCTGCCGGTGGACCCGGAGCGCGACTATGTGCACGGGATACCGTGGGATGCCGCCAAATTCATGCCCGAGCTGCCGCTGGTGGACATCGGTTCGGGCAGCGGCCTGACGACGATCACGCTGGCCGAACGCTTCCCGCAGACCGAGATCATCTCGGTCGAGCCGGAGCCGCTGACCCGGTCGCTGCAGATGCTGCGGATCGCCGAGCGCGACGACATACGAGTCCGCACCACGGTGCTGTCGGAGTCGATCCTGAAGGCCTGGCTGCCCGAGCAGTGCGGGGGAGCGCTGCTGTTCAACGTCATCTACTTCCTCGCCGGCTCCGCCCGCGAGGCGTTCTGGCGGCGGATGGCCCAGGTCATGGTGCCCGGCGCACCGATCCTGATGAGCCGCTCGTACGGCGGCGTACCGGCGGAAGCCGTCGAACGCTCGATGGTCCAGTCCGCGACGATGGGCCGGATGGAGTACCAGCGCTGGTTCGAGGCCCAGCCGGTGCGCGACCGTCGGGTGGAGATCACCAACACCTTCCGCGTGCTGCGCGACGGTGAACAGGTGCGCGAGGTCGTCTCCACCATCCATGCGTTCGGACTCGACGAGGATCTCGTGCTCGGCGAGGTGCCGATCGGGCAGTTCGGGATCGAGGAGATCGACGACCGCTACTTCGCGATCCGCCGGCTGCCCGACATCAGACGCCGACGCTGATCCTGCGGGCGGCGTCAGCCGGTCAGCACCTGCACGGTGACCCAGGCCTGCTGCACCGCCTGCTCCTCCGTGCCACCGGCACCGAAGATCGCGCCGGCCGACTTGATGGTCGCCTCGGCGAAACCCTTGAAGTCGACATCCTTGGCCAGATTGCCGTTGGTCATCACGTCGTACCAGATCCGCCCCGCACCGTCCCAGCTGTCGCCGCCGATGCCGGTGGCCGCCAGGTAGAACGCGTGGTTGGGGATGCCGGAGTTGATGTGCACGCCGCCGTTGTCGTGCTGCTGGTCGTGCGGCAGGTCCTGGTAGCCGGCCATCGTCGCCGGCTGCGGGTCCTTGCCCAGGTGTGGGTCGTCGTATGCCGTGCCCGGCGCCTTCATCGACCGCAGGGCCACACCGTGCACCTTGGACGTGAACAGGCCGGCGCCGATCAGCCAGTCGGCCTCCGCGGCCGTCTGGTGGTTGACTCGCTGCTTGACCATCGAGCCGAAGCAGTCGGACACCGACTCGTTGAGCGCCCCGGACTGCCCGACGTAGGTGAATCCCGCTGTGTACTGGGTGAATCCGTGCGTCAGCTCATGCCCGATGACGTCGACCGAGTCGGTGAACGACGTGAAGTAGACGCCGTCGCCGTCGCCGAAGACCATCTGCTCGCCGTCCCAGTAGGCGTTGTCGAAATTGACGTCGTAGTGCACGGACGCGACGAGCGGCAGACCCTTGCCGTCCAGCGAATTGCGGTCGTAGACGTCGGCGTAGAGCGCGAACGTCTCACCCAGGCCGTCGTAGGCCTCGTTGACCGAGCCGTCACTGGTCGCGGGATCGCCCTCGCCCCGGCGCTTGGTGCCCGGCAGGTCCGTGCCGTGCCCCGCGTCGTAGATGGTGCGCTGCGGCGCGAACGAGCCGGTCGGAGCCTCTTGGGGATGAACGGCGTTGGCCGGCAACTCGTAGTCTCCGTGCGCCTCCGCTCGCTCGCGCAGCTCGGTGGGGATCAGCCCGACCGCGCCGTGGCTGCCCTCCGAGGTGACCTGCGCCTCGCGGACGGCGCGCTGTCCCACATGTCGCAGGCTCGTCGCGAGGGTGCGTTGCGCCGCGCGCGCGATCTCCTCCTCATCGGAGGCGGCGAGCTTCTCCAACAGGTGCGGCGGGACTATCTGGCAGTGACTCATGAGTCCATCGTGGACCTCCGCACCGACAAGCGGGCTGATGGCGGGCGCTGCACTGCGTGGTGTCCGGGGAGAGGTCGGGGATCTCGCTCTCGGCGTCATCGCGGGCTGGAACATCACGCGTCGACCCGCAGGGCGACGACCGGTGGTGTCGCGATGGCGCGCCGAGCGGGCGGCTGCGAAGCCAGGAGTATGACGGCCAGCGCCGCCAGCACGATCGCGACCAGCACCAACCACGGCAGACCCCAGACGAACCCGTCGGTCTCGACCCCGACGAGGGCCTGGGCACTGGCCGACCCGTAACAGACGCCGACCAGCATTCCCGCGGAGGTTGCTGCGGCCGACATCGCGACCGATTCCTTGGTGATCATCGACCGCACCTGGGACCCGGTCAAGCCGAGGGCGCGCAGCAGACCCAGCTCGCGGCGCCGCTGGATCACGGTCAGCGACATGGTGCTGACGAAGCCGATCGCTGCGATCAACGACGAGACGACGCCGACGGTGATGGTGATCGTCGAGGCGACCGACAGCATGTCGTGCGCCTCGTGCCGCTGCGCCATCGTCAGGTCCTGCCAGGAGTTGACGGCGGTCTGCAGGGCGGACGTACCGGAGGCGATCGTCACCACCAGCGCGACACCGACGAACAGCCCGAGGGTCGACCGAGTGGTCCGTGCCGGGTCGGCGACGGCGTTGCGGCGCGCGATGACGCTCGGCGCATCGCCGCCGATCAGGCGTCCCAGGACACCGACTGCCGCCGGCAGGACGAACCGCGCGCCGGCGAGCAGACCGGTCGACGTGACGCAGGCCGCGAGGAAGGCGACGAGGAAGCCTGCCGCGACACCACGTTCGCCGAGGGCCATCGCCAGTGCGAACAGGGCCGCACCGCCGATCACGAGGACCGTCGAGCAGGCGACCCGCACACGCCCGGCCCGCCCGCCGGAGCTGCGGGCGCCGATGGAGCCGGCCAGTGCGTCCGCGGGTGACGCCTCCAGCACCCGGCGCGAACCCGCCCACCCCGACGCCGCGGCCACGGCGGTGATGGCGGCCACCGCCACGGGTGTTCCGAGCGAGAACCAGGGGTAGTCGGCCACCGGCAGATGCCGCTGGTGCACCAGCACGACCCGGACGACGTCGACGAGCAGCGTCGCGGCGACGACCCCGATCACGCTGCAGATCAAGCAGATCCGAGCGGTGGTCATCGCGATCGAACGCCGCAGCTCGGTGCTCCGTGCCCCGAGCAGCCGGAGAGTGGCGATCTGCCGCAGGCGACCGGCGATCACAGTGGCGACACCCGCCGAGATCACCACTGCGGCGACATACAGGGCCATGCCGATGAAGACGACCGAGACGACCGCGAGGAGGATGCTCAGCGAGCCGCCGGTGCTGCTGCTCATCGCCGAGAGCATCGTGCCGCAGCTGAGCAACGCTCCGGCATACGCACCGGCGAGACCTGCCACCGCGCCGACGGTCCCGAGCTCGCGCGTGGAACCGAGCACCAGGTCGTGTCGCATCCTCATGCCGGGACTCCTTCAGCGGTGAGGAGCAGTTGCGAGATCTGCTGTGGCGTCAGACGGCCGTGGTCGGCGACGACCCGCCCGTCGGCCAGCACGAGGACCCGGTCGGCGTACGAGGCGGCGATCGGGTCGTGACTGACCATGGCGATGGTCTGGCCGTATTCGGTTGCGGCCGAACGCAATAACTGGAGGACCTCGCGCGAGCTGCGGGTGTCGAGGTTGCCCGTCGGCTCATCGGCGAAGATGATCGCCGGTCGTGGTGCGAGCGCGCGCGCGATGGCGACGCGTTGCTGCTGCCCGCCGGACAACTCGGCGGGTTTGTGCGCGATCCGCTCGGTGATGCCGAGCACGTGTACGAGATGGTCGATCCAGCCCTGCTCCTGCGGCGCGATGCGGTGGCCGGCGAGTTGGAACGGCAAGGTGATGTTCTCGGCCACGGTGAGCGTCGGCACCAGGTTGAACGACTGGAAGACGAAGCCGACCTCTCGGCGGCGCAGCGTGGTGCGCGCGGTGTCGTCCATGGTGTGCAGTGGTTGGCTGGCGAGAAAGACGCCGCCCCGGGTGGCGTCGTCGAGGCCTGCGGCGACATTCATGAAGGTCGACTTCCCGGAGCCGGACGGGCCCATGATCGCAGTGAATTCGCCGCGCCGGATGTCGACGCTCACGTCGCTGAGCGCGAAGATGATGCTGCTGCCGGTGCCGTAACTCTTGGTGACCTGCCGGAAGGAGACGACTGCCTGGTCGTCGGTGGGTGTCGTGGACATGTGCACCAGCGTCGCCCGGGCCGGGTGCCCGGCACATCGGGCGTGGGTGCGAAATCGGCTACGCCGTCAGATGTATGGCGCACGCAGCGCCATACATCTCACAGCAGACCGTGTTCGTAGCAGTAGACCACCAACTGGACGCGGTCGCGCAGGTGCAGCTTGGTGAGGATGCGCGACATGTGGGTCTTCACGGTTGCCTCCGAAAGGTATTCAGCGGAGGCGATTTCGGCGTTCGACATACCCTGCGCCGCGCGCAGCATGATCTCCCGCTCGCGCCCGGTCAACAGGTCGTACTCCGCACCGGGGGCCTGGGCCTGTTCGGCGCGGAAGCGCTCGAAGAGGGACTTGGTCGCGCTCGCGGCGACGACCTGGTTCCCGGCGGCGACCGCCCGGATCGCGCCGAGCAGGAACTCCGGCTGCGCGTCCTTGAGGAGGAAGCCACTGGCGCCGGCCTCGATCGCGTCCGCTACTGCGGCGTCGAGGTCGAAAGTGGTCAGCACCAACACCTTCGGCGCTTCATCGCCGTACTTCGCACAGATCGCGCGGGTCGCGGCGACGCCGTCGAGGTGAGGCATCCGGACGTCCATCAGGAGGACGTCGGGGGACACGCGGGCGACGAGGTCGACCGCCTCGTCGCCGTCACCGGCCTGGCCGACGACGGTGAGATCGGGCTGGCTGCCGATCACCAGGGCCAGCCCGCTGCGGAACAGCGCCTGGTCGTCGATCATGGCCACACGGATCGGGGCATCGGTCACGGGCGCGTTGATTCCTTTGTGCTCGAAGCGGTTTCTGCGTTGCCGGTTCTCGTCGGCTCGGGGATGACGGCTTCGACGACCCAGTGCGGGCCGTCGGGCCCGGCGTTCAGGTGCCCGCCGGCGATGGTGGCGCGCTCCATCATCCCGATGACCCCGTGCCCGGTGCCCTCGCCACGCTCGCCGATGGTGTTGACCACGCGGAGCCGGTAGCCGTCGGTCCAGTCCTGCGTGACGTGCACCGGCCGGCTGAGGTCACCGTGCTTGAGCGCGTTGGTGAGGGCCTCTCCGAGCAACCGGTAGGCGGTGAGTGCCAGCAACGTCGAGGTGTCCGGGTCTCCGTCCGACCGGTAGCGGATCTGCATGCCGGTCAGGCGCATTCGGTCGATCAGCCGCTCCTGCTGCGCGTTGCCGGGGGTGGACCGGTCGGCGTCGGGGTCCCGCAGTTCGGCGAGGATCGTGCGCAGGTCCGCGATGGTCGAGCGCGCGGTCTCCGCGATGACCTCCAGCGCCTGCTCGGTCGCCTCCGGGTCGGACCGCAAGGCGTACCTGGCGCCGTCCGCCTGGGCGGCGACGACCGCCCACGAGTGCGCGACGATGTCGTGCATGTCCGCTGCCGCCCGGCTGCGCTGCAGCTCGTGCTCGTAGCTGTCGGCGAGCCGGCGTCGCTCGACCGCGTCCACCTGGGCGTCCAGGGCCGCCTGGATCCGCCGGCGGCGTTGCAGCTGCAGGTAACCCGCGATCCAACCGCCCCCGCAGACGAGTGCGGCCAGGGCCGTCACCGCCACCGCCGGGAAGACCCGTTCCAGCGCCCAGGGTCCGTCCTGCACGAAGATCAGCATCCACACGAGCAACCCGGCACAGCCGACACCGGCTGCGATCAGCCCGAAGCGACGCACCGCGAGCCGCGGGTGCGCCCCGAGCACGAAGAAGAGCGCGGCATACGCCACGTCGGCGAAGGCCAGCCGGAGATACCACCCGGGGTGCGCGAACTGGATCGCCGCGGCGACCAGCCCGAGCGCCACCATCGCCGGCAGGCTGAGCCGGCGCACTGCGAGTGCGGCTGCCAGCACGAGGACGACGATGGCGTCGCCGGTGCCCACCGCGGCGTAGAGCACCCCGACGACGGCCGCATAGACGGCTGCGCAGCCCAGATCGAAGCCCAGCTGGCGGCGGCTCGGCCGGCCCTGCTCCCAGATCTGTGGCATGTCTCCAGTGTGACCGACGGACGTACCCGTCACATCCGCCGGAAGTTGTATGCCGTGGACGGCCGTTCACGTGTCGGACGTGATGCCCGTCTCGTGGACAGCCCGCGGAGGGGTGCCGTACAGTGGCGAGCGTGCGTTCGGCATACGTGCTTCTCCTTGCTTGCCGCGACGAGGCCTGACTTTCGGCCTTCCTCGTCGCGGAGGTTCTGCTGCCCCGGGCCGAAGCCCAGCACTCACCGCGGCTCACCCTCCGCGAATATCGCGGGTCGCAAGCTCCCCGCGACATCCCGGAGTTCGAGCCTCTGGTGACTGTGCTGGCCCAACTTCACTGAAAAGACGAGACATGAAGCACCCCCAGCTGCCGACCTCGATGCCGATCGGCAAATACGTACCCTTCCACGAACAGATCAAGGTCGACCTGCCGGACCGGCAGTGGCCGAGCAAGGTCATCAGCAAGGCGCCGCGCTGGTGTGCGGTCGACCTGCGCGACGGCAACCAGGCCCTCATCGACCCGATGAATTCCGAACGCAAGAAGCGGATGTTCGACCTGCTGGTCGGCATGGGGTACAAGGAGATCGAGGTCGGCTTCCCCAGCGCGAGCCAGACCGACTACGACTTCGTTCGCGAGCTGATCGAGGGCGGCCACATCCCCGACGACGTCACGATCCAGGTGCTCACCCAGTGCCGTGACCAGCTGATCGAGCGGACCTTCGACGCGATCCGGGGCGCGAAGCAGGTCATCGTGCACTTCTACAACTCGACGAGCATCCTGCAGCGCCGGGTGGTCTTCGGGCTCGGCGAGGACGGCATCGTCGACATCGCGACCCAGGCCGCGCGGCTGGTCAAGAAGCTCGAGGAGACCGTCCCCGACACGGACGTCTACTACGAGTACTCGCCGGAGTCCTACACCGGCACGGAGCTGGAGTTCGCGGCGCGCATCTGCAACGAGGTCATCGAGATCATCGACCCGACCCCGGACCACAAGATGATCGTCAACCTGCCGGCCACCGTCGAGATGGCGACCCCGAACGTCTACGCCGACTCGATCGAGTGGATGTCGGCCCACCTGACCCGGCGTGAGTCGGTGATGCTGAGCCTGCACCCGCACAACGACCGCGGAACCGGTGTGGCCGCAGCGGAACTCGGCTACCAGGCCGGCGCCGACCGCATCGAGGGGTGCCTGTTCGGCAACGGTGAGCGCACCGGCAACGTCGACCTGGTCACCCTGGGCCTGAACCTCTTCAGCCAGGGCATCGACCCGCAGATCGACTTCTCCGACATCGACAGGATCCGGCGCACCGTCGAGCACTGCAACCAGCTGCCGGTGCACGAGCGGCACCCGTACGGCGGGGACCTGGTCTTCACGGCGTTCTCCGGGTCGCACCAGGACGCCATCAACAAGGGCTTCGCCGACATGCAGCGTCAGGAGCGCGAGACCGGAAAGTCGATCAACGACCTGGTGTGGGGCGTGCCCTACCTGCCGATCGACCCGCATGACGTCGGCCGTTCCTACGAGGCGGTCGTGCGCGTCAACAGCCAGTCCGGCAAGGGCGGTGTCGCCTACCTGCTCAAGGCCGAGCACCAGCTGGACCTGCCGCGCCGGCTGCAGATCGAGTTCAGCGGGGTGGTGCAGAAGCGCACCGACACCGTCGGCGGCGAGGTCACACCGGAGCAGCTCTGGGTCGCGTTCCAGGACGAATACCTGCCGAACACCGGTGAGGGCGAGGCGGCCTGGGGTCGTTTCCGGCCGATCACCCACTCTCTGGAGAGCGGCGCGCACGAGCACGACCACATCGTCGCCACGATGACCGACCACGGCGAGCAGATCACCGTCGAGGGCGAGGGCAACGGCCCGATCGACGCGTTCGTCAACGCGCTCGCATCGATCGGGGTGGACGTCCGGGTGCTCGACTACGCCGAGCACACCCTGTCGACCGGTGGTGACGCGAGCGCTGCGGCATACCTCGAGTGCGCCATCGGCGACCGCGTCCTGTGGGGTGTCGGGGTGCACAGCTCGATCGTGAAGGCGTCGCTGACCGCGATCCTGTCGGCCGTCAACCGCGCCGAGCGGGACGCAGCGGTTGCCGAGGCCGCTGCCGGCTGACCCGGCGGCCGGGTCACGCCCCGGCTACGGTGACCAGGTGACTGCACGGCTGATCCTGCTCAACGGGCTGCCCGGGGTGGGCAAGTCCACGCTGGCGCGCGGGTATGTCGCGACGCGTCCCGGCGTCCTCGACCTCGACATCGACGTCCTGCGCACGATGCTCGGTGGCCCCTGGGAGGGGACCGCCGAGCTCGGTCGCTCGCTCGCGCTGCAGATCATCCGGACGCACCTGGCGAGCGGGTATGACGTCGTCGTGCCACAGCTGGTCGCGAACCCGGACCAGCTGCGCCGGTTCGAGGATGCCGCAACCGGTTTCGGGTTCGTCCAGGTGCTGGTCGACGGCAGATCACGGTCGGGTGATGCGCCCTGGCAGCAGGATCTGCACGCGGATGAACTCGACTACTACCGGCAGCGGCTGGGCCGACTGGTGTCGCAGCGACCCGGTGTGCACCGGGTCGACGTGATCGACGGCGACCCTGCAGCAGCGGCCGAGGTACTGGCGCAGCTGCTCGGCGAACCGTCAGCGACCGGCTGACCGATCAGGGCGCCGTGCCGACCAGATAGGCGACGGCCACGTGCTGGGTCGACAGTTTCTGAGTGCGCTCGTTGTAGAGCGTCGCCGTCCAGGACTTCGTGCTGCGGTCGATGCCGTCTCCGCTGGCCGGCCCGAACACGTCGCCGTCCTTGGTGCACGACGCGAAACCCAGCCAGTCCGGGTGCTCGGGCACGGTGCCCCAGGCGCCACCGACGCGGATCTGGCACCGGTCACCGTCGGCGAGCCGCATGTTGAGCGGCGAGGTCACCGAGGGCTTCGTCGGGTTGCCCCACGCGCCGGTGTAGGGCAGCCGGACCAGCACCTTGTCCGTCGCGTTGCGCAGGCACAACGCGGTCGAGTCGGTCGATTTCCAGCAGGCCGGTAGATAGGCCGCGGAAGGGCTGCAGATCGCGATGCCGTCGTCGACGGCGACCGGTGAACCGTCACCGCACATGGCCTGGGTGGACTCGGTCTTCACGGTGTAACCGGGTGCCGGTTGCCCGGACGCGGTCACCGGGCGGATGACGACGACCCGGGTGGCCGGCGTCGTGCCGGTGGGTGCGCTCGTGCCCGTGGTCGTGCCGGGTGCGCTCGTCGAGGACGCGGCCGTCGAGGACGCGGCCGTCGAGGACGTCGTCGGGGGAGCGGTGGTCGAGCCCGTGGAGGGCGTCGTCGATTTCGTCGGCGCGGACGTACCCGACGTCGCAGGCGGTGTGGGACTGCTCGAGACCGGCGATCCGGTGGTGGTGCTGGTGATTCCCGTGCCGGTGCCCGGGTCCGTCGCGGTCTCGCCGCTGGACTGGCAGGCGGTGAGAGTCGTGGCGGCCAGGGCAGCGGCCAGCAGGCCGATCGGAGCACGTTGACGACGCATTGTTTTCTCCCCTTCGAAGTGTGTCCCCTCGAAAGCGAAGACGCCGTGCTGCAGGTCCGGGTTGCCCCGGCAAGGTCACAGTTGGATCACTGGACGCCGCCCGGCGGTGTCATTGCAGCCCCTCCCGCAGGATCTCGTTCATCGCGTCGAGGGTCGCCTGGTCCCCGGTGCCGACCAGCTCGCCGTCGGTGGGGCGGTTCCAGAGCCACAGGTCCAGATCGGAGGCTGTTCCCGAAATCGTCGCAACCGCAGTGGCATTCGCCGCCGGGCGGAAATTCGGGTCATCGATGGCCGCACCGGAATCGGGCACCGTGCCCGTTTCGCGGCCGAGTTGCAGCACCCAGCGGCGGTCGGCGTCCGTCGCCACCAGCTCGACGACCCGGCCCTCGGTGGGTGCGAAGGTGACCAGCGGGTGCTCACGGCCGTACATCACCTCGACGATCTCGTCGACCCCGTCGGCGGCCAGGGCGGGATCGATCGCGGCAGGAGTCGCCCCGGCGGTCAGCTCGGCGTCGACGCGATGGATCAGCGCCTCGTGAGCCTGCCGGCGGGTGATGTAACCGGCGGTGTGCAGTGCTTCGTCGGGTGTCCACATCCAGCGCGGGTCGGTTGCCGGAGTGTCGCGGAGCGCGGCGGTCAGAGCGGAGTTGGCGGAGTCGAACGCGCCGAGGAGCGCCTCCCGCCCGTCCGGTCGCTGCGGGTGGTGCAGGGCCTGCGGGTCCTCGACGTTCTGGGCGACGATGCTTCCCCAGAACCACTGCACCTCGGTCAGGTGCCACAGCAGGTCGTCGGTCGTCCAGTCCGGACAGGTGGGCACCGGCCGGTCGGGTGTCGTCGCCAGGGCCGCCCGGAACCGGGTGGACTCGTCGTGGATGGTGGTCAGGAAGTCGGGATTCGTCATGGTCCATCGAGCCTAGGGGTGGCATCGGACAGCGCACGACCGGATTTTGCGCGACTTCCGCACGTAAGCTGCTGCCATGACACACACAGGGGATCCGTCGAACAACCCTCCGCCGCCCGCGCCGGGCGCTCCGGAGGGTCATCAGTTGCCCGGGCGGGGTGCGCCGTTGCCGGGCTCCGCAGCTCCGCGACCGGCCGGTGGGGCACCGTTGCCCGGTCAGGGGACGCCGGCTCCCGCGCCGTTGCCGCAGCAACCGCAGCAGCCGCAGGGTTTCCAGCAGGGCGCTCAACCGGGCGGATTCGGGCCGGAGGGGACGATCGCGTTCACCCTGCAGGGGAGCGTGCTGACCTCGAACATGCTCACCCCGAAGGTCTTGATCGACGGTTATCCGGTGCCCGCCTCCTACGGTCTCAACCGGCTCCCGGTGCCCGCGGGCCGGCACATCGTCAGTGCCGAAGCGACCTGGATCGTGAAGTACGGCCAGGCGTCCTACGAGGTGGACGTGCCGCCCGGACAGACCGTGCCGGTGTTCTACGTCGCGCCGATGGTGCAGTTCATGAAGGGCCGGATGGGTCCGACGAAGCAGAAGCGGCCGGGAGTGTGGTTCTTCGTCGTCCTGCTCGTGGTCATCATCGCCGTCGCCGTGATCGCGGTGGTCGCCGGCTCCTGACCCCGTTCAGCGCAGCGGTTGCGCCATCGCGTCATACAGGATCCGCGAGACGCCGTTGACGGTGTCGAGCGCGTAGTCGCTCTCGACCATGTAGTCGCTGTTGTACGGCGCCCTGGTCAGGATGACGGCCGTGTAATTGCGGCCGTTGCCGCTGATGTGACCGAGCGAGTTGGCGCGGTACCCGTCGCTGCGGCTGCCCCAACCGTTCTTGGTGTGCCACTCGAGGTTCGCCGGCAGTGGCGGCACGCAGACCCCCCAGCGTTGACTCGGAATAACCTGTGCCATCAGGCTTTTCAAGTAGTCGCGGTTGGCCGTGGTGATCACTGAGTCTCCCCAGGTCACGCCGTTGAGGAGGGTGAGGAAGTCCTCGGCGGTGGTCGTCGAGTAGCCCCACCAGTCCGCCGCGCCGGCGGTCGTCCCGCCCTGTATGGCGGTGCTGGTGAGGCCGTAGAGCTTCGCGACGCGTTGCACGTTGGCGAGCCCGGCCCAGGTCAGCAGGGCGTTGGCTGCGTCGTTGTCGCTCTCGGTGATCATCGCCCGGGCCTGCGCGACCTGGGTGCTCGTCAGGGAGCTGCCCTGTTCCTGGCACCGGTGCAGCACGGTCGCCATGATCAGCACCTTCACCGTGCTGAGGGTTTGGTTGCGCCAGCCGCTGCGGTAGCCGAAGGTGCTGCGGTCGCGCCGGTCGTAAAGAGCCACTCCGAAGGTGCCGCGGCGGCTGCGCCGGTAGGCGTCGAGTTTCGCGGTCAGCTGCGCGGCGGTCCGCGGCGTATCGACGGTCGGGGTGGCGGTCGGGGTCACGGTCGGGGTGGCGGCCGTCGGCGTTGTGGTGCGGCTCGTGACTGCCTCGGTCGGTGATGGTACGGCAGTCGTGGCCGCGGCACCGTGGTGTCTGGCCGCCCGGGCCGCGCCGAGGGCGGAGGACCCGAGCACGACGATCCCGGTCGCGGCGAGGCCACCCGCGACCAGTCGGCGGTTCAGCTCGGGGTCGGCCATGGTCGCGAGCCTAGGGGATCTGCGCGCGCGCCGAGTCCCCGCGGGGCTCAGCGCAGCGGATGCGCCATGGCGGCATACAGGATCTTCGAGATCCCGTTGACGGTGTCGCGACCGTAGTAGTAGCCCTCCGGTGCCCGGCTGAGGATGACCGCGACGTAGTCGCGGCCGTTGCCGGAGATGTGCCCGACCGAGTTGAGCCGGTAGCCGCCGGTGCGCGGGCCCCAGCCGTTCTTGGTGTTCCAGGCGTTGCTGGTGGGCAGCGGTGGCGCGCAGACGCCCCATCGCTGCGTCGGCGTGACCTGTGCCATCAGGCGTTTGAGGTATTCGCGGTTGGCGACCGTGATCACCGAGGTACCCCAGATGACGTCGTGGATGAGCCGGAGCTGATCGCGGGCGGTGGTTGTCGAGTAACCCCACCAGTTGCTCGCGCCGGCGGTGGTGCCGCCCTGTATGACGGTGCTCGTCAGGTCGTACAGGCCGGCGACGCGCCGGACGTTCGACACGCCGGCCCAGGTCAGCAGGGCGTTGGTCGCGTCGTTGTCGCTGCGGGTGATCATCGCGTACGCCTGCTCGGCCTGCGTCTTGGTGAGGTTCACCTTGCGCTCCTGGCAGCGGCGCAGCACAGTCGCCATGATGAGCACCTTGACGATGCTCAGCGTCTCGTTGCGCCACGTCGGGCGGTACTTGAACACCGAATAGTTGCGCCGGTCGTAGAGCCCGACGCTGAAGGTGCCTCCCCGACTACGTTGGTATGCCGTCAGTTTCGCGGTCAACTGCGCGCGGGTGAGCGTCGCCGCGTCCGCTGCCGGCGCGGCGAGCAACGACATACCGGCAGCCGCCAGTCCGCCGGTGACGAGCATTCGGCGGCCGACCCGCAGCTGTCCGTCCTCGGCCCGGTGCAGTGGTGTCATGGGAGCCTCCGTGTGCCTGCTTGGGTTCTTGCAGAATACGGGCGCACCGCCCCATGTGCGAGACTCGCGCGGTGACCGACGCCATCACCCCGACGTTCGAGGACGTCCCGTTGCGTGCCGGCCCCCTGGTGCTGCGCGCACCGGGCCCCGCCGACGTGCCCGCGATCGTGCGCGCGTGCCGCGATCCGCTGACGCAGCAATGGCTTCCGCTTCCGAACCCGTATGACGAGACGCACGCCCTCAGCTTCGTCACGGATCTGGCCCGCGCGACCTGGCGCAGCGGGCAGGGCATCGTGCGCGCGATCGAGTGGGATGGCGAGTTCGCCGGCATGATCGACCTGAAGAAGACCGACTGGGCGGGCCTGACCACCGAGATCGGGTACTGGGTCTCGCCGGATCACCGCGGGCGCGGTCTGGCCGGGAAGGCGGCGCGTCTGCTGGGCGACTGGGCGATGCTGCAGCACGGGATGGAACGGGTCGAGATCCGTGCGGCGACCGGCAACACCGGCTCGCGGCGTGCGGCGCTCGCGGCCGGCTATCGCGAGGAGGGCGTGCTGCGCTCCGCGGGGTACATCCACACGGGGCGGGTCGATCTGGTCGTTCTCGGCAAGGTGCGCGCGGATCTGTGACTATCTGACGTCGTAGGGCCGGAACTGGATGCTGATGCGGGGCCCGACCGGCTTGCCGGTCTTGGGGATCGAGTGCTCCCAGGTCCGCTGCGCGGAGCCGCCCATGACGATCAGGTCGCCGTGGCCGAGGGTGTGCCGGATCGACGCACCGCCACCGAGCGGCCGCATCGCGAAGGTGCGCGGCTGACCGATCGAGACGATCGCGATCATGGTGTCCTGGGTGCTGGAGCGGCCGATGCGGTCCCCGTGCCAGGCGACCGAGTCGCGCCCGTCGCGGTAGAGACACATCCCGGCGGTGGTGAACGGCTCACCGAGCTCGTTGCGGTAGTGCGCCGACAGGGCCGAACGGGCCTGTGCCAGCACGGGATCGGGCAGCGTCTCGTGCTGGTGGTAGAAGCGCAGCAGCCGCGGGGTGTCGACCTCGCGGTCGTACATCTGCCGGCGTTCACCCTGCCAGTCGACGCCGGCGCTGCCGCCGAGTGTCAGCCGGCCGAAGAGTTCGTCGGCGCCGGTCAGCCATCCGGGTCGCAGGTCGAGCCACGCCCCGCGAGTGAGCGGGATGCGGCGGATCGCACCGGCGAGTGGTCGCAGGCCGACCTCGTCGACCTGGTCGAGCAACGAACCCTGGAGCGCCATGTTCACGGCACCACAGTAGACATGTCTTCGAACAAATGTCTACGGATCGGCGATCTCCAGCGCCGCACGCGCCGCGTGGTAGCCACCCAGGCCGCTGACGCCACCGCCGCGACGGGAACCCGCACCGGCCAACAGGATCGCCGGATCGCCGGTTGCGACACCCCAACGCTGCGCGGGGGAGTCCAGCGCTTCGTCGTCGGACGCCCACGGCCAGGAGAGTGGTCCGTGGAAGATGTTGCCGCCCGGCATGCGCAGCGCGTCCTGCAGGTCGCGGGTCGTCTTGGTCTCCACACACGGATCGCCGGCCGCGTCGGTGAGCAGCACGTCGTCGATCGGCTCGGCCAGCACGCTGGACAGTGAGTCGAGCACGGCGCGTTGCAGTCGTGCGCGTTCGTCGTCGCCGCCGTGGATCAGCCGGTCCGGTGTCTGCAGGGAGAAGACCGTCAGCGTCTGAGCACCCGACTCCTGCAGCGCAGGGGAGAGGATGCTCGGATCGGTGAGCGAATGGCAGTAGATCTCGGCGGGCATCGGCGACGGGACCTCACCGGAAACCGCTTGCTGATAGGCGGTTTCGAGGCCCGAGTAGGTCTCGTTGATGTGGAACGTCCCGCCGAACGCGGCAGCCGGATCGATGCCCGCTTCGCGGAGTCGGGGCAAGCGGCGCAGCAGCAGGTTGACCTTCACCTGGGCACCCTCCGCCGGACCCGGTGTCCGGTCGCGGAGCCCGTCCAGCACTGCCGGCGCGGCCGCCCAGAGCACGATGTCCGAGTCCGCGACGACCTCGTCATCACGGTCCCGCCACCGCACGGTGCCGCCGTCGAGACCGGTCACCTCGCAGCCGGTGCGCAGCTCCGCCCCGGCGTCGCGGGCCGCACGTTCGAGCGCGCCGGAGACCTCGCCCATGCCGCCGACCGGCACGTCCCAGTCGCCGGTGCCGCCGCCGATCACGTGGTAGAGGAAGCAGATGTTCTGCTGCAGGTCGGCGCCGTGCGCCTGCGCGAAGGTGGAGATCAACCCGTCGGTGAGGATCACCCCGCGGACCAGGTCGTCCCGGACGCTGGACTCGATGACCTCACCGAGCGGGCGGCGCAGGAAGTCGCGGACGATCGCCTCGTCGCCGATGGACTCGGCCACGTCGGACTGCCGGGGCAGCGGCCCGGTGACGGTCGGCCAGAGCGCCTGCGCCATACGGCCGGCACGGGAGTAGAACTCCTCCCAGCCCGTCACGTCGCCGGCCGCGCCGACTGCCGCGAAAGAGGCCGCGGTCGCAGCCCGGTCGCCGTGGTCCACCAGCAACCCGTGGTCACCGCCCGGCACCGGCGTGTATGACGCGAACCGCCTGCGCTTCAAGGTGATCCGCAGGCCGAGGTCGTCGATGATCTGCTGCGGCAGCAGGCTCACCAGGTAGGAGTAGCGCGACAGTCGAGCGCCGGTCCCCGCGAATGCCTCCGCCGACACGGACGCGCCGCCGAGGTGATCCTGGCGTTCCAGCAACAGGACCGACCTGCCGGCCCTGGCCAGGTAAGCAGCCGCGGTGAGGCCGTTGTGGCCACCGCCGACGACGATGGCGTCATACCGAGTGCGTGACATGACCGCAGCGTATGCCCACGTAACTCGCTACTGTCGTCGGTTTCTCGCCGGTGTGCCGCGTGGCAGTGCGACGGCGCACCCGCCATCGGCGACAATGGACCGGTCATGGCCACTTATCGCGACGTCGGCATCGTGCTGCGCACCCACAAGCTGGGGGAGACCGACCGCATCGTCACGATGCTCACGCGCGGTCGTGGCGAGATCCGTGCCGTCGCCAAGGGTGTGCGGCGCACCAAGTCCAAGTTCGGGGCCCGCCTCGAGCCCGGCATGATCGTCGATCTGCAGTGTTACGAGGGACGTTCGCTCGACACGGTCACCCAGGCGGAGATCATCGCCCCGTATGGCGAGCGCCTCACCCGCGACTACAGCGCGTTCACCGCGGCCACCGCGATGCTGGAGACCGCCGAGCGGCTCATCGAGGAGAGGGAGGCGGTGCCGCAGCAGTTCAACCTGCTCGCCGGTGGCCTGGCGTCCCTCGCCCACCGCGAGCACGACCCGGGACTGGTGCTCGACTCCTACCTGGTGCGCGCGGTCGCGATCGCCGGGTGGGCGCCCAGCTTCGTCGACTGCGCCGGGTGCGGCGCGACCGGTCCGCACCGGGCGTTCAACCTCGCATCCGGTGGCGCGGTCTGTTACTCGTGCCGCACACCGGGCAGCTCTGCGCCGCACCCGGAGACCTTCCTGCTGCTGGCCGCGCTGCTCACCGGCGACTGGGACACTGCCGACGCCAGCAGCCCCGGCGCGCGCAAGGAGGCCAGCGGGCTGGTCGCGGCCTACGTCCAGTGGCACCTGGAGCGCGGCGTGAGATCGTTGCGTCTCGTGGACCGCGCCCCTTCTTCCCTGGAACGCACCCGATGACCGACGTGCAGCGGCCGTTCCCGCACCCCAGCGGGGCGAAGCCTCCCGTCATACCCGCCGACCTGGTGCCGCAACACATCGCGATGGTCATGGACGGCAACGGCCGCTGGGCCAACCAGCGCGGCCTGCCGCGCACCAAGGGTCACGAGGCGGGCGAGGCGCAGCTGATCGACGTCATTGCCGGCTGCATCGAGGCGGGCGTGAAAAACCTGTCGGCATACATGTTCTCGACCGAGAACTGGCGTCGCTCACCCGACGAGGTGCGCTTCCTGATGGGCTTCAACCGCGATGTCATCCGCCGCCGGGTCGACCTGCTGCACTCGTGGGGTGTGCGCTGCCGGTGGTCCGGGCAGCGGCCGCGGCTGTGGCGCTCGGTGCTCAAGGAGTTGCGGCGCGCGGAGGAGATCACCGCGGGCAACACGGTGATGACGCTGCAGATGTGCGTCAACTACGGCGGCCGGGCCGAGATCGCCGACGCCACCCGCCGGATCGCCGAGCAGGTGCAGGCCGGCAAGCTCAAGCCGAACGCCATCAACGAGAAGACCATCGCCCGCAACCTCACCTGGCCGGACATGCCCGACGTCGACCTTTTCGTGCGGTCCTCGGGGGAGCAGCGCACCAGCAACTTCATGCTGTGGCAGTCCGCGTATGCCGAGCTGGTCTTCCTCGACACGCTGTGGCCGGACTTCGACCGGCTGGACCTGTGGCGCGCGATCCAGCTGTATGCCGAGCGCGACCGGCGTTTCGGCGGTGCCGTCGACGCCGCGAAGGCCTGACCGGATCGACCGGCATACCCCTGCATCGAGCGGCATACGGATCACGGTGCAATCCGCATGCCGCTCGTTCCGCCGGTATGCCGGTCAATCAGGTGGGAGCGCCTTCCTCGTGGTATGCCGGGAAGCGTCGCGGCACGACGAAGGCCAGCAGCAGGCAGGTCAGCACTGCGACGGCGAGCAGGCCGACGAACACCAGATGGGTCGATTCGTGCACCCGGAGCGGCTCGGGCAGGTGGCCGTGGGCGCGCATGCCCGCGTTGAACACCGCGCCGTAGGCGGCCGCTCCGAGGCTCTGCCCGAGGAACCGGGAGAACATCGTGCCGCCGGTGATCGTGCCGCGCTGCGACCAGCCGACGGTGTTCTGCAGGCCGACGATCAGCGGGGTGAACAGCAGTCCCATGCCGGCACCCATGACCGCGGTCCCGAGCACCGGCTGCCAGACCGCCGCGCCGGAGCCCAGGACGGACAGGATCACGCCGGCCACGGTGGCCAGGAGGGACCCGACGAGCGCGGTGTTGCGGAAACCGATACGCAGGTACAGCCGCGCCGAGTACGCCGAGGTGACCGGCCACGTCATACTCATCGTCGCCGCCACGAACCCGGCGGCGACCGGTGACAGGCCGAGCACCTGCTGCCCCCAGTTGGGCAGGTAGACCGACAGCCCGATGACGATCATCCCGGCGGTCGCGGTGGCGGCGTAGGTGCCCACCGTGAGCCTGCGCGTCCACAGCCAGGTCGGCAGCATCGGCTCGGCGGCACGGCGTTCGACGAGCGCGGCGGCGACACCGGCGACGAGTGCCACGGCGAACGTGATGATGCTGCCGGCGGAGTCCCAGGCCCAACTGCTGCCACCCTCCAGCAGCCCCAGGATGAGCAGACCCACCGACACCAGCACCAGGCTCGCGCCGGCGTAGTCGATGCGATGCCGTGTCCGGACGACGTCCTCGTGCAGTCCGCGGATGATGAGCGCCAGTGCCAGCGCGCCGATCGGCAGGTTGATCAGGAAGATCCAGCGCCACGAGGCGTATTCGGCGAAGATGCCGCCGACCGCCGGGGCAACCACCGCGGAGATGCCCCAGACGCTCGACAGGTAGCCCTGGACCCGGCCGCGCTCCTCGACCGTGTAGATGTCGCCGGCGACCGTGTTGACGGTGGCGCCGATCGATCCGGCGCCGAGACCCTGCAGGGCCCGGAAACCGATCAACGCCAGCATGTTCCACGATGCCGCGGACAGGGCGGAGCCGACGAGGAACACCACGACCCCGATCACCAGGATCGGCTTGCGCCCGTAGAGGTCGGCCAGCTTGCCGTAGATGGGGATCGTCACCGTCTGGGCGAGCAGGTAGACCGAGAACACCCAGCCCACTTCGCTGATCCCACCGAGGTCGCCGACGACCTGCGGTATGGCGGTCGCGACGATCGTGGTGTCCATCGCGACCAGGGCCATGGTGAGGACGAGTGCGACGAGCACGGGTGTCCGGTGGTCTCGCCGCATGGATGGCACCCCGTCAGATAACCACAGAACACTGGTTGGCCCATGCCGAAAGTGAGCAATAGCTCACCCCTGGCGTGGGACAAGCCGGTGGAGATCGGCTGTCCACAGGGCCTCGGCGGCAGTGGCTCGCGCTCGGGCAGGATCTGCGAATGGCCGACGATCGGTTTGCGCGTGACGGAGCTGCCGGTTGTTCGCCGACGGGCGCGAGGCGGCGAGCCATTGCCGGCGACCTGGCGGCAGGACACGGCGGAGTCGTGCATCGTCGTGAGTTGCTGCAGCACAGCATCGACCGTTTCGCCGTCCGGGATGAGATCGCGGCGGGTCGTTGGTTTCGTGCGGGACGCCATACGGTCGCGATCGACACACCGGTGTTGACGACAGAAGCGTTGCACTGGCAGGCGGTGTGGGAGAGCGGGTCCGGAGGACGCCTGGACGGCGCGAGCGCACTGCTGGCAGTCGGGATGAGCGGTTTCACCGCTCAGGTGATCGAGGTGACGATGCCGTCCCGCAATCGGCATCATCCGCTCGACGGGGTGCGATTGCATCGGGTGGACGCGCCGTCACCGATCGCCGGCGCGGGCATCCCACGGGTCGGAGTCGAACCGGCCACGATCCACGCGGCGCAGTGGGCCGTGAGCGACAGACAGGCGGCTCTGCTCATCTGCCTGCCGATCCAGCAACGGCTGACCAGCCCGGCCCGGCTACTCGTCGCCTGGCGTCGTGTGCGGCGGTCGATCAGGCGGCACTTCCTGGATGCCGTCATTGCGGATGTGACCGATGGTGCGCACTCATTGGGCGAGTTGGACTTCACGCGGCTGGCCCGCCGGTATGGCGTGCCGGAGCCGTCCCACCAGAGCCTGAAGACCGGGCCGGGGGGCCGGGTCTACCTCGACATCTCCTGGGAGAACGTCGGACTCGTGGTCGAGATCGACGGCGGACACCATGTGCTCGCGCTGAACCCGATCGATGATGCGCTGCGACAGAACGATCGAGTCGCTGTGGGCGACCGGGTGCTGCGTATACCCGTGATCGGATTCCGGCTTGCCACCGACAGGTTCATGCGGCAGGTCCGTCGTACCTACGATGCGTTGTCAGGTGTTGCCCCATGCCAAGGGTGAGCCATAGCGCACGTCTGGCATGGGACGAGCGGGAGGGGAGCCTCAGTGCTTCGCGGAGCAGTCGGCGCAGATGCCGAAGATCTCCACCGTGTGCTCGACCTCGGTGAAACCGTGCTCGGCGCTGACGGCGGCGGCCCAGCGCTCCACCTGGGGTCCCTCGACCTCGACGGCCCGACCACAGGAGCGGCAGACGAGGTGGTGGTGGTGGCCGGTGCTGCAGCGGCGGTAGATCGCCTCGCCGTCCGGTGCGCGCAGCACGTCCACCTCGCCGTCGGAGGCCATGTTCTGCAGGATCCGGTAGACCGTCGCCAGACCCACGGACTCGCCACTGTCCTTCAACGACGAGTGCAGCTCCTGTGCGGACACGAAGTCGGTCTGGTCGCGCAACTGCTCGGCCACGGCGACCTGCTGGCGGGTGGTACGGCGAGCGGGCTGCTTGTCGCTCATCGTCGTCACATCCCGGTGCTGACGATGGCGAGCGCCACCGCGAGCAGCAACACCGAGCACCGCATCATCCGTTCGATCGGCTGGATGCGCGGCCACGCGAGGTAGAGCAACCAGGCCACGAGCAGCGCGCAGATCCCGAAGCACACGGTGCCGACGACGCCGCGGAAGACGACACCGATCACCAGCAGGGCCAGGACGACCAGAGCGGGGACGGCGCGCGGCGCCCGGGCGATCCGCTGCAGCATCGGGTCGCTGGCGTGCTCCACGCGGACGCGGAGCGGGGAGGTGCGCACGGACGGGCGAGAAGGAGCTGACATCCCCTCCAGGATATCCGGCGCTCGGAGACACCCATGACCGATGTCATGGGCGGAAGGTGATCGTCGGCAGGGACGCGTGCCGGCCGCGACCGGCAGAGTGAACGTCATGATGAGGACACATGAGGCGGGTGCGATGACCGTCGGCGACCCGCAGACTGCCCCGGCGATCGAACTCGTCGGTCTGGAGAAGCGGTTCGGTCAGGTGCACGCGGTGCGCGGGCTCGACCTCACGGTGGAGCAGGGGGAGATCGTCGCGTTCCTCGGCCCGAACGGCGCCGGCAAGACCACGACGATCGACATGATGCTCGGGTTGTCGACGCCGACCGCGGGCACGGCACGCGTCTTCGGGATGGACCCGCGAGAGGCGATCGGCCGCGGCCTGGTCGCGGCCGTCATGCAGACCGGCGGTCTGCTGAAGGACCTCACGGTCCGCGAGACGGTCGACCTGACCGCGAGCCTGTTCGTGCAGACCCGCTCGGTCGAGGAGTGCCTCGAGCGGGCCGGGATCGCCGACATCGGCGACCGCAAGGTGCAGAAGTGCTCCGGTGGGCAGCAGCAGCGGTTGCGCTTCGCGATGGCGCTGGTGTCCGACCCGGCGCTGGTCGTGCTGGACGAGCCGACCACCGGCATGGACGTCACCGGGCGCCGCGACTTCTGGTCCGCGATCCGGCAGGACGCCCAGCGCGGTCGCACGGTCCTCTTCGCGACGCACTACCTGGAGGAGGCCGACCAGTACGCCGACCGGATCATCCTGGTGCGCAAGGGCCAGCTCGTGGCCGACGGCACCGGCGCCCAGATCAAAGCCATGGCCACCGGCCGCACCGTGCGCGCCACGATGACGGGTCTCAGCGACCGCGAGCTGGCCGCCATACCCGGCGTGGACTCCGTGGAGTTGCAGGGGGATTCGGTGACGTTGCACTCCAAGGACAGCGACGCGGTCGCGCGCTACCTGTTCGCCAACACCAACGCCCGCGACGTGGAGATCACCGCGCGCGGCCTCGAAGACGCGTTCATCGCCCTCACCGGCGACGACCAGCAAGGAGCCTGACGATGACCGATTTCACGGCGCCACGAGCGCTGCCACTCGACGACCGCATCGACCTGGACAGACGGGTGCCGGACCGCGGCGGGTTCAACGGCCGGCTGCTGCGCATCGAACTCCTGCGGGTGCTGCGCAACAAGCGGACGATGATCTTCACCATCGCCCTGCCGGTCGCGTTCTACATCATGTTCGGGGTGTCGCAACCGGCGCACTGGGACGGCCTGGACTTCAACGCCAAGGCCTACGAGATGATCAGCTTCGCCATCTACGGGGCGATGGCGGCATCCTGTGCGATCGGCGCGACCGTGTCGGTAGAGCGGGCGCAGGGCTGGAGTCGCCAGTTGCGGCTCACCCCGCTCACCGGCCCGGCATACATCGCCGTCAAGGTGCTGACGGCCATGGTGGCTGCTGCCTTGCCGGTCGTCGTGGTCTTCACCATCGGCAGCTTCACCGGTGCGACGATGCCGGCCGGCCGGTGGATCGCCGCGGTGGTGCTGACCTGGGTGTGCGGCAGCGTCTTCGCCTCGCTCGGCCTGTTCGTCGGCTACCTGATGCCGTCCGAGAACGCCATGCAGGTCCTCGGCCCGGGCATCTCCCTGCTGGCCTTCGCCGGCGGCATCTTCTACCCGCTGGCCGCGATGAGCCACACGATGCAGACCGTGGCGTCCTTCACCCCGATGTGGGGTCTGTCCCAGATCGCGCGGTACCCGCTGCTCGGTGGGTCGTTCGACATGATGTGGGTGGTCAGCGCGGTCGTCTGGATCGGGTTGTTCGGCGCCGGAGCTGTATGGCGGTTCAGCCGCGACACCAGCCGAGTCTGACCCGGCTTTGGCACACTGAACCCTGATGGACGAGAACATGAAGCGGCCGAGCCCGAAGCGCTCTTCGGGGTTGGCCGCTGTGTTCGACCGGGACTCGGAGGACTCGGTCGGCAACCGGGCGATCATGCTCTTCTGGTCCGGTGTGTGGCTCTTCTGGATGCTGCAGCCGTTCATCGACGCGCTCCGGCATCTGGACACCGTGGGCGGGATCGTCGGTGTCGTCGTGGTTCCGGTGTTCTGCGTGGTCTACCTGTGGCACTTCTACGCCTGCCGCGCCGCGTTCTTCCGGCTCTCCTACCCCTGGGGTTACCAGGCGGGCCCACGGGACTACGTTCGCTACCTGCTGCTGGGCGTGCTCGCGATCGTCTGCGTGCTCGCCGTCGGCCAGGACGGCATCGCTGCGGGCATCTTCTTCGCGCTGTCCGGTCTGTGGACCCTGCCGCTGCTGTGGGGCTGGATCACCGTCGTCGCCACCGGTGTCGCGTACGGCATCCTGTGGAACCTGCCGGGCTGGCACTCCGACCCGAGCACGTTCATCGGCCTCGGCTTCGGCGCCGTGGCGATCACCATCGGCATGGTCGCCGGGCGGCGTCAGCACCAGTTGCGCGAATCCCGCCGGGTGAACGCCGAGTTGATGGTGCAGCAGGAACGCAACCGGATGGCCCGCGACCTGCACGACATCCTCGGTCACTCGCTGACGGTCATCACGGTCAAGGCGGAGCTGGCCGGCCGGCTGATGGACGCGGGCGCCGACGAGCGCGCGCGTGCGGAGGTGGCCGACCTGGAACGCCTGTCCCGGACCGCGCTGGCCGACGTCCGGCGCGCGGTCGAGGGCTACCGCGAGATCTCGCTGTCCGGTGAACTGGCGCGGGCCAAGGAGGCGCTCGCAGCCGCGGGCATCACCGCACGGACACCCACCGCGCTCGACGAGGTGCCCGCCGACCTGGTCGAGCCGTTCGCCTGGACGGTGCGCGAGTGCGTCACCAACGTGCTGCGGCACAGCAAGGCGGCAACCTGCACCATCTCCGTCACGCCGTCGTCCATCACCGTGGCCGACGACGGGGTCGGCAATCCGTCCGGGGCCGGTGACGGCAACGGACTCGCCGGGTTGCGTGAGCGTGCACTCGCCGCGGGCGCCGTGCTGATCACCCGGTCGGTCGAACCGCACGGGTTCTCGGTCACGGTGGCGGCGAGCTCCGGTGCGGAGCAGCGCTTCGCCGGGGAGGCCGAGGTGGAGGACAACGGCTCGCGGCATACCGTCGGGCGCCAATCGGGGGAGGCGATGGCATGAGCATCAAGGTGATGCTGGCCGACGATCAGGCACTGGTACGCGGCGCGCTCGCGGCGCTGCTCGAGCTGGAGAGCGACCTGACCGTCGTCAGCGAGGTCGGCGACGGCACCGAGGTGGTGGCGGCCGCCGTTGAGACTGAGCCGGACGTCGTGCTGATGGACGTCGAGATGCCGGGCAAGGACGGCATCACCGCCACCGCGGAGCTGCGCAAGGCGGTCCCGGGAGCCAAGGTGCTGATCGTGACGACGTTCGGTCGCCCCGGTTACCTGCGGCGCGGATTACAAGCGGGTGCAGCGGGTTTCGTGGTCAAGGACACACCCGCGCGAGAGCTGGCCGACGCCGTGCGACGGGTGCACCAGGGCCTGCGGGTGGTGGACCCGGCGCTCGCCACGGACAGCCTGATCGCGGGGGAGTCGCCGCTCACGGCCCGCGAGACGGATGTGCTGCGGGCCGCGCGCGGCGGCGGCACCGTCGCAGACATCGCCCGCGAGCTGTTCCTGTCCGAGGGCACCGTCCGCAACCACCTGTCGGCGGTCATCGGCAAGACCGGCGCCCGCACCCGCGCCGAGGCCGCGCAGATCGCCGAATCTAACGGCTGGTTGTGATCGGCCAGCCGGTGATCTTCTTGGGCCGCGGCGGGGCGTAGGTGCGCACCTTGGAGGTCTGCAGGCCGAGCCGGTGCAGGCCTTCCGCGATCGTGACGGCGGCGGCGACACCGTCGACGACCGGCACGCCGGCGCGCTCGCGGACCTGGGCCTCCAGGTCGGCCATCCCGCCGCAGCCCAGGCAGATGACCTCGGCCCGGTCCTCGGTCACGGCGATCTCGCATTCACGCACGATCGCCTTGATGGCCCGCTCCGGGTCCGATTCGAGTTCCAGCACCGACATCCCGGACGAACGCACCGACGCCAGGCGGCGGTCCAGCCCGGCCAGCACCAGGCGGTCCTCGATGAGGGGGACGGTCCGGTCGAGGGTGGTCACGACGCTGTACTTGTGGCCGAGGAACTGCGCGGTCGACGCGGCGGCCTCGGTGATGTCGACGACGGGGACGTCGAGCAGCTCCTGCAAACCTTCGCGACCGTGCTCGCCATACCCGGCCTGTATGACGGCATCGAACTCGCCGTCGTAGCTCAGGACCCGGTCCATGACGGCGACGGCGGCCAGGTAGCTCTCCAGGTTGCCCTCGCACGACTCGGCGCCGAAATGCGGTGTCAGCGGGATGATCTCGGTGCCCGGCGACGCGGCGGCACGTGCGGCCTGACCGATGGATTCGGTCATCGTTTCGGTCGTGTTCACATTGACGACGAGGATCTTCACGATCAGGCCTCCTCTGCCCGCTCGACGAGCGTTTCCACTGCCTCACCCGGCAGCACGATGACGGGGACCGGCGACTCGTGCACGATCCGCATGCCGGTGGACCCCAGGAAGACTCGGTGCCCCGGACCCATGTCGCTGGAGCCGACGACGAGGACGTCGCCACCGGTCCAGTCGACGTGCTCGATGGCGTCGGCCCACTCCTCGCCGAAGCCGACGACGGTCTCGCCCACCTTCGGGGCGTTGGGCAGCGACCGCACCTCCGCCAGGACGGGTTCGGCGCTCTCGCGGACCGCCGCGGTGATCGACGCCCGGGCCTTGCTGCGTGCCTCCAGGTCGGTGGTGGGGACGTTGCGGGGCTGGAGCGAGAACGATGCCAGCCGCAGTTCGGCGTTCATCTCCTCGCAGATCCCGGCCGCCGCGACGACGAGACCGGACTTGCCCGCCTCCCCGCCGTAGGCGGCGGTCACCCGGCTGATGCGGTCCTGCTGGGTGGTCCGGAAACCGCGCGGTGCCAACGCGATCGGGACGGGGCTGGAGTGCACCAGGTGGTTCGTCGTGCTGCCCAGGCTGATCCGGCCGAGAACACCGCGGGAGGCGTTGCCGACGACGATCACGTACGCCGACTCGCTCTCGGCGAGTTCGACGAGGCCGCTGGGCACCGAACGGGCGTCGTGGACGCGGTACTCCGCGTGGACGTCGCCGGGGACGTCCTGCTGCGCCTCCTCGAGATGATTCATCAGTTGCTGACGCAGCAGGCTGTTGTACTGGAAGTCGACCCGGGCGACGGTCGGCGCGGACTGCGTCTCCATCACCATGGTGACCAGCAGGCGGGAGTCCCGGGAACGGGCGAAGTAGGCGCCGAGGCGTAGGGCTTCGAGACCTGCGGCCCCGGGTTGGTAAGCGACGATGGTGGTCATGACGGAAGCTCCTTGACGGGGATCAGTGGTGGGCCTGGACGGCGATCGCTTCGCCGTCGACATCGCGGAAGGTGCGGGACCGGTCGGCGACGACGAGGTAGAGGACGACGGCGATGCCGGCGGCGATGAACCAGGAGAACGGGCCGTAGCCGCTCAGCGAGTTGAGGGCGTGGATCTGGCCGGAGAAGGCGAAGGCGATCGAGATCAGTGCCGAGGGGACCAGGGCGATGACCGCGCGGTTGTTGACGCCGTTGCTGTAGAAGTAGTCGCCGTTCTTGTCGAACGTGTAGAGGTCGGGCACGTTCACCCGCTGCTTGCGCAGCACCCAGTAGTCGGCCATCACGATCCCGAAGAGCGGGCCGAGCACGGCGCCCAGGCCGCCGAGGAAGTAGTTGATGACGGTCGGTGAGTTGTAGAGGTTCCACGGCAGGATGACGAAGCCGATGACACCGGAGATGATCGCGGACTTGCGGAAGTCGAGTTTCTTGGGCGCGATGTTGGTCAGGGCGTATGCCGGGGCGACGAAGTTCGCCATCAGGTTGACGCCGACGGTCAGGATGACCAGTGCGAGGCAGGCGAGGACCAGGAACGGCGTGGAGAACGTGTGCACCACGTCCTCCGGGCCTGCGATCACCGTGCCGTCGACGGTGAACCGGCCACCGGCGAGCAGGACCACGATGCACCCGAAGAAGATCGTGTTGACCGGGATGCCGGCGATGTTGCCCAGCACGATGGAGCGCTTCGACTTGGCGCCGCGGGTGAAGTCGCAGAAGTTGAGCACGAACGTGCCGTAGATGGCGACCCAGCCGGAGGCGCCGGCGAGGATCTCGTGCCACATGTCCCAGCCGTGCAGCGCCCAGGGCTTGCCGCCGAGCATCGCCTTCGGCTCCCAGGTGATGTGGCCGTGGACCTGGACGACGACGGCGATCGCCATCGCGAGGAACGTGACCAGGATGATCGGCCCGGAGTAGGCCTCGAACTTGCGGACCATCTCGATGCCGTAGCAGGCGATGATCACCTGGATCACCCAGAGCACCGCGAAGCAGAGCCAGCCGAGGTAATCCAGCCCGAGCAGCTTGTGGTCGGTCAGTCCGCTCGCGCCCGGGAAGAGGGCGAGGACCAGGATGTTGCAGACCAGGGACGCCAGGTAGGTCTGGATCCCGAACCAGGCGATGGCGACGCCGCCGCGGAACAGGGCCGGGATGTGTGCGCCCCGGACGCCGAAACTGATCCGGCTCATCACCGGGAATGGGACGCCCACCTTGTAGCCGACGAACCCGGAGATGGTGAGCAGCACCAGCAGGAAGAGCGAACCGAAGCCCATCGCCAGCAGGATCTGCCAGGCGCCCAGCCCGAGGGCGAACATGCCGATCGCGAACGTGTAGTTGCCCAGGCTGTGCACATCGTTGGCCCACAGGGCGAAGATGTTGTACGAGCTCCAGGTGCGTCCCTCCTTCTTGGAGGGTGCGATGTCGTAGTTGTACAACCGGTGGTCGTACGCGACAGGCAGGACGTCGACGCCGACCGCGCCGTGCGGTTCGTTCTCGACGGGTTGGCTTGTACATTCGGTGTTCGACATCGCGCCTCCTAAGCGTTGCTGAAACGGTAGGAGCGCCGCGGTACCGCTGAGAATGGGCTGGGAGATATATCGCTCAGTCGGCGGATATATCTCCGTGGCCATTGCGGGATTCGTCGATGTATGCCGTCAGCCGGCCGTGATGCGCGCGGGCGGCTGCGCTGAGCCCGGCGCCGTCACGTGCGAGGAATGCCTCCAGCATCCGGGTGTGGTCGGTCTGCAACTCGGCGCGTTGCGGGGCGTCGAGCAGGCTCATGGCCTGTGATGGCTCGGTCAGGTCGGCGACCAGGCTCAGCATGTGCAGCAGCCGGGGCATGGCGCAGGGTGCGAGCAGCGTTTCGTGGAACGCCCGGCTGAGGTTCTGGTAGCGCGGCACGTCGTCGACCGCGATCGCCTCGAGCAGCTCGGCGTGGACCTCACCGGCACGTCGGTCGTCGTCGGGGCCGGCTGCCGCGGTGGCTGCTTCGATCGCTGCGGCCTCGAGTGCGCCACGTACGAGGTACAACTCGTGCAGCTCGGGCCCGCTCAGCACGGTCACCGTGTAACCACCGCGCGGCTGATGACGCACCAGACCTTCCCCGATGAGCGTCTTGAGCGCTTCTCGGACGGGAATCCGACTGACCTGGAAGAAGTCTCCGATCGCGTCGAGCGGCAGGCTCGCGCCCGGCTTCACTTGGCCGGAGACGATGACGCGCCGCAACTCACTGAGCACGTATGGCCCCGTCGCGTAACCGTCAGCACGGTGCAGCTTGGAGATCCACGCACTTTCGTCAGTAGTCATCGGTGTCAGTATCCCGTGTTCGGTGCGCGTTGCCCACCGACGCAATCGGATTCGTCGCAGACCTCAGCGCCCGGTGATTTCAGCGGTGGCGATTTCCAGCGGTGGCCGAGTAGGTCCCGCACACACCCGCGGTGGCCGAGTAGGTCGAGCCGTTAGGCGAGACCGTGATCGAGGCCCCGCACACACCCGCGGTGGCCGAGTCATCCTCCCGCGCAGCCCATTTCAGCACCGGAGATTTCAGCGGTGGCCGAGTAGGTCGAGCCGTTAGGCGAGACCGTGATCGAGGTCCCGCGCACACCCGCGGTGGCCGAGTAGGTCGAGCCGTTAGGCGAGGCCGTGATCGAGGTCCCGCGCACACCCGCGGCGGCCGAGTAAGCAGCGGTGGCCGAGTAGGTCGAGCCGTTAGGCGAGACCGTGATCGAGGTCCCGCACCGTCCCGGTGGTCAGGCGACCTTGTCGGCGGACCAGCCGGGCATGGCACCGTCGGTCAGGTCCCAGTGCACCCCGTCACTGGTGATGGTGGCGGTGTACCCGTGCCGGTGCACGATCTGGTGATGTCGCCGGCACAGCATGGCAGAGTTGGTCAACGCGGTGCCGCCGCCGGCCCACCAGGGCAGGATGTGGTGGATCTCGCAGAATCCTGGTGGCCGGTCGCACGCGGGGAACGTGCATCCCATGTCCCGGTGGACGACGGCGGCCCGTATCCCCTTGGTGGCCAACCGTTCTCGTCGCCCCACATCCAGGGGTTGACTCTTCCCACCGAGGACGACGGGGATCAGGTCCGCATCACACGCCAGGCGGCGGGCGGTCCCCGCGTCGAGGATCTCCCCGCCGATGGTGATGGCACCGTCCAAGTCTGTGAGGAGCCGGTGTAGGTCCATGGTGACCAGGACGGTGGCGCCCGCGCCGATGCCCATCCCGTCCCCGCACACGGTCTTGGCGCCTGCGGCGACCAGGTCCATCAGCGCGTCCACCCGCCGTTTGCCCGGGGTCCGTTCATCCCGCACCCGCTCGGTCGCAGCGCCTGTGGTGGTGGCCCCATCGACGTCACCGTCGCAGTCGTCGTGCTGGCCGTCGGGGTGCAGGCCGAACGCGGCCCCGGCGCGACCAGTCGAGTCACCGGCGTCACCGGTGGTGCTGGTGTCCTTGGTGTGGGCGGGGTGGGGTGCGGACAGCGCGGTGATGGCCTGTTTGAGGATGGCGGCGTTGGCGGGGCACAGGTCGGCGATCAACCGGATCATCCCGGTCGGCAGGGTCCGCCAGGTCAACGACTCCACCTTGTCCAGGTGTGCGTCCTCGGCCGAGAGTTTGTCCGCGGCGTAGTTGGCGATGATCCGCCGGGTCAACTCGGTCACGCCCCGGGACCCCAGCGCCGGGTCCAGTTGCAGGAACCAGGATTGGATGTCTTCGCGGGCCGCGGCCGGTAACACTTCGGCGACTTTCGCGGTCTGCCGTAACGCCGTGCGGGCGGTGGCCAGGGTGCAGGACCCGTCCCGCACCGCCGCGGCGATCACATGGTTGCGCCGGTCCCGGCACGCCTCGGCCACCACAGACACCGTACTGGCGGCCGAGGGTTCGATGCTGGTCCCGGCGGCCTGCGCCCGGGCGCGCACCCACCCGGTGGTGTTGGCCGCGTCCGAGGCATCCACCACACCCCGTTCGGACGCGTTCGCCGTCGCCAGCGTGGCCACCTGCCCGGCCCGCTCCTGCACACCCAGCAGCACACTGACCAGGTCTGTGAGTTGGCCCTCGCCGAGCTGGTCGAACACGCGAGGTAGCTGGTCCAGCGCGCCGGCCACGGCCCTCACCTGCTCGGCCAGCCGTGGCCCCAGACCCGGCACCGGCCGCCGGGCGGGATCGGGCCCGTCCCAGCAAGTCGTATCCGCTTCCACCGGTGCCGGTTGACCGGGGATGCGCAAGGGTGAGTCGATGGCCACGGTGATCGAGTCCCCCTCTCCCCTAGGTGCTTTCGTTGTCATGATTCTATCGGGTGACGTTCAGGAAATACAGAGGTTTTGCGAACATTTCTTCGATATGTTTGCCCCGAAACGTATCGGCTCGTGGGGTCGGTTGCGCACGCGCGGGACCTCGATACGGCTCGCCCTTGCGGGCTCGCCTACTCGGCCACCGCGGGGGGACGGGACCTCGATACGGCTCGCCCTTGCGGGCTCGCCTACTCGGCCAGCGCAATATCGCGGGCTCGCCTACTCGGCCACCGCGTGGGGGCGGGGCGCCGGCTCGCCCGCGCAGTCGGCGAGACGTTGCAGGATGTGCGCTACGTCGTGACCGGGCCCGACCGACGCCACATCGAGACCGCCGTCGCGATGGGTTACGCGGTAGATGAGTCGATCGAGTGGCTTTCCGGGTACGTGCCGGGAGTTGTCGAGCACCATGGCCAATGGCAGTGGGACCAGCCCTTCGTCCGATACGCCGAGCTGCTCACGCAAGCACCCGCTTTGCGGGCAATGACCCAAACGCACCTGGAGCACTGGCACAACGCGCCATTGACTCGGATTGTCCATCGAGACGGTTTCTCGCGCTCACACAAGCCAGGCGGCGTCTTGCTGGGTGACGGCCGATCCCGCTCCTGTCAGGCGATCTGCTCGAAGGTGCATTCCGGTCCACTGGCGTTTGCCAGCTTGGCGTCGCACGTGACCAGCACCGCGTTGAGCCGTTCGGCCAGGGCAACGTACGCGGCGTCGTAGACCGTGAGGTTGTCGCGCAGTTCCCACGCTCGGTTCAGCAACGGAGACAGCGGCATACGTCGGATCGGGAAACGCGCCAAATGCGCGAGCGCCTCGGGCACGATGCGGTCAAGCTCGGGAATGCCCAGGGCCATGCCACGCAGCGCGGACACGATCTCCACATCCAGGTGCGCAGGCGCGAACAGTGTGTCCCCGATGCTCAGTCGCTCCGCAATGCGGGCGCGGCGCGAATCATCCACGGCGTAGAAGGCAGCAAGAACGGATGCGTCGACAACGGCAAGCGTCACGAGGCCTCTCGCACGTTCCGGACCGCGGCGACCGCGTCGTCGGTGGTGACACCGGTCCCGCGCGGTGCTGGATAGGTTGCGACATAGTCAGCGATGCGTACCGTCTGGGCCACCTCGCGGAGCCGGTCGACCACGAACGCGCTGAGCGACTGTCGGTTGTCCCGCGCCGCTTCGACGAGCGCCGCATAGACGTCGTCGGGCACGTCCCGCAGGTTCATGCGTTTCATGGTGCCATTATGGCACCAACACCGTGGGTTTCAGCGGGTCTGGCGAAGCGCGTGTGGTGAGCTGCTGGGCGCAGCAGATGAAGGCGGCTGCGTCACCCGACGAGGTCGTCGGTGACGAGCAGCGTCGCGCCTCCGGTGGCGAAGTTGGCGACGTCCGCAGACGCAGCCTGTCCCTCCGGTGACGCCATCCCGGCGGTCATGGCCTCCTGCGACGCGTAGCTCAGCACGGCCACCAGGTAGTACGGCGGCTCGGAGCCGTCGGTCGTGGCGCAGTGTCCCGCGTGCCAGCCTTGCAGGCCGGGGATCTTGTCGACGAGCGGCTTGTGGACCGAGGTGTAGTGGCTGTCGAACGCGGCGGGGTCGTCGGGCTGGCCGTAGGCGACGATCAACTGGGGCATGGTGGGTCCTTCTGTCGGGGTCGACGGGGCGGCGACTCGAAGATACTCGCGCCCCGCCCGGCGCCGGCGGAGCGTGGCGATTTTGGCGGTATGGCGCGCTCTGCGACGATGTATGACGCGATGACCGACACCCTGACCCCCACGCCCGTCCTGCCGCCGCTCCGAATCGGCAGGCACACGATCGCCTCACCGGTGGTGCTGGCCCCGATGGCCGGGATCACCAACCGGGCGTTCCGCCGCCTGTGTCGCAGGTATGGCGCCGAAGGCTCCGCGGCGGGTGGCGCGTCGGGGGCGAGCAGCCTCTACGTCAGCGAGATGATCACCTCGCGCGCACTGGTCGAACGCAACGCGACGACCATGCGGCTCATCGAACACGACCCGGACGAGTCGCCGCGCTCGATCCAGCTCTACAGCGTCGACCCCGAGACCACCGGCCGCGCCGCGCACCTGCTCGCCAGTGAGAACCGTTGCGACCACATCGATCTCAACTTCGGCTGCCCGGTCCCCAAGGTCACCCGCAGGGGCGGCGGCTCGGCGTTGCCGTGGAAGACCGACCTGTTCCGGGGCGTTGTGTCGGCGGCGGTGCGGGCGGCGGTGCCATACGACATCCCGGTGACGGTGAAGATGCGCCGTGGCATCGACGAGGACCACCTGACGTTCCTCGAGGCCGGGCGGATCGCCGAGGGGGAGGGCGCGGCTGCGGTCGCGCTGCACGCCCGCACCGCCGCGCAGGCCTACTCCGGTCACGCGCACTGGGACGCGATCGCGCAGCTCAAGCAGACCGTCACCAGCATCCCGGTGCTCGGCAACGGAGACATCTGGTCCGCCGAGGACGCGCTGCGAATGGTGCGCGAGACCGGCTGCGACGGCGTCGTCGTCGGGCGCGGCTGCCTCGGCCGTCCGTGGCTGTTCACCGATCTCGCGGCGGCCTTCGCGGGCGGCTCGACCCGGGTGCAGCCCACCATGCGCGAGGTCGCCGACACCCTGCGGTTGCACACGGTCTATCTGGCGGAGTTCTTCGAGTCCGAGGACAAGGCGTGCCGGGACATCCGCAAGCACATCGCCTGGTACTTCAAGGGATTCCGGGTGGGTTCGCAGCTGCGCGCGGGCCTCGGTCTGGTGAAGTCACTCACGTCCCTGGACGAGCTCATCGGCAGCCTCGACCTGGATCAGCCGTGGCCCGGTGAGGCCGCCGAGGGTCAGCGTGGACGGGCCGGCTCCGAGCGGCACGTCGTGCTGCCTGAGGGCTGGCTCGACTCGCGCACCGTCGACGACCGCACCCGCTCGGAGGTCGCAGCCGCGGAGGCGTGGAGCAGCGGCGGCTGACGCCGCAGGCGCCGGTAGAGCAGTGACGCCGCCGCGGCGCCGATCGCCCACACGACGTGCGGCCCGTTCATCACCAACAGTCCGCACACGCTGACGAACGCGATCAGGGCCGTCCACCACGCGGTGCTGCACCGGGGCAGCAGGCGGACGGCGGCCGCGGTCCCGATCACGTACACCAGGGTGAAGCAGCCGGTGGTGAGCAGCATCAACTGCGCCAGGTCGAAGTGGAAGACCTCGTTGGCCACGAGCGAGCCGAGTGCGAGCCCGGTGATCACGGCCAGGCTCCGGCGCGGTACGGCGCCGGTCTCGGCGCCCTTCGCCAGGGAAGCCGGCAGCGCACCGTCCGCGGCCAGTGCCGCACCCAGGCGCGAACCGCCGGCGAAGTAGGCGTTCATCGCACCGACGGTCAACAGCACCGCGAGCACGGCGGTGACGATGCGCGCGGGCCCGCCCACGCCCGCGACGAGCAGGGCCGACAGCGGCGCCGAGGTGTGCGCCGCCGCCGGGCCGAGGACCAGCACGGTGGCCGCGGCCAGCGCCAGGTAGAGCACGCCGACGACCGCGATGGCGATGGTGGTGGCACGCGGCAGGTCCCGGCGCGGGTCCCGGTACTCACCGGCCAGCGGCGCGATGGCCTCCCAGCCCGCGAAGCCCCAGACCAGCAGGGCCGCTGCGGAGCCGATGGCACCGATCCCGTGCGGCGCGAACGGCGTCAGGTGAGCGGTCGAGCCGTGCGGTGCCGCGACCAGCACCGCGACGGAGATCAGTGCGGCGAGGACGGCCGTGAGGACCAGTTGCACCCGGCCGGACAACCGCAGGCCGGCCGCGTTGAGCACGCCGACGAAGACGATGAGGGACGCCGCGGTGACGACGGCGGTCGTCCGTCCGCCCCCGACAGCGTCGGCGACATACGCTCCGGCCATCAGGCTTGCCGGTGGGGCGCCGACGGGCACCGCGAAGTAGAAGCACCAGCCGATCGCTCCGGCCGCCCGCGCACCGAAGGCGCGGTCGACGTATGCCGAGACACCGCGGCTATCCGGGTGCCGCGCACCCATGGCCGCGAACGTGGTGGCGAGCGGAACACTGAGCACCACCAAGGCGATCCACGCCACCAGCGAGGCCGGTCCGGCCACCTGAACCCCGAGCGACGGCAGGGTGATCACGCCGGTGCCGAGCACCGCCCCGATGGACAGCGCCGCACCCTGCGGGACGGACAGCGAACTCTTCACCAGACGAGTCTGGAGGATCGGGAATGGCCCTGCAAAGAGCCATTCCTGGTCAAATTGATTGGGCCAATCTACGGTGGGGGAATGGATCTGTTGGTCGATCTGTCCGGCTCCGGTGACCGCACCACGCGGATCTACCAGCACCTGCTCGACGGCATCGCATCCGGACGGCTGCCGCCGGGGGAGAAGCTGCCGGCCACCCGCGCGTTCGCCGCCGAGCTGGGCGTCGCGCGAGGGACGGTCGCGACGGCATACGAGCGGCTCGTCGCCGAGGGTTACCTCGAGTCACGCGTCGGCGCAGGCACTTTCGTCAGCCCGGACGCGCGGCCGGTGCCGCCGCCATCGGCACCCGCGGGCGAGGTTCAGCCGCGTGCGGTGTGGGACCGGCTGCCCGCACCGGTGCCCGACGCACCGCCGCTCGAGTTCGACCTGTCCGTCGCCGGTCCGGACACGAGTCTCTTCCCGTTCGCGGTGTGGCGCCGGCTGGTCTCGGCCACTTTGCGCCCCGCACTGCAGGAGCAGCCGGTGTATGACGGATCCGGCCATCCACGCCTGCAGGCCGAGATCGCCCGGCAGTTGCGGCTGTCCCGCTCGGTGGTGACGGACGGCGCCGACGTGCTGCTCACCGCCGGCGCCCAGCAGGCTCTCGACCTGCTGGCGCGGGTCCTGCTCGCGCCGGGGGACACGGTCGCGGTGGAGGACCCCGGCTACACCGCCGTCGTCCGGCTCTACACCTCACACGGCGCGCGGGTCCGCGGTGTCCCGGTGGACGAGGAGGGCCTGGTGGTCGATGCACTGCCCGACGATGCGCGGGTGGTCTACGTGACGCCGTCGCACCAGTTCCCGACCGGTGCCGTCATGTCGCTGCGGCGGCGCACCGCGCTGCTCGACTGGGCGGCACATCATCGCGCGGTGATCATCGAGGATGACTACGACAGCGAATTCCGTTATGAGGCAAAGGCACTCGCGCCCTTGCAGAGTCTCGACCGCTGCGGCCGGGTGGCCTACGTCGGCTCGTTCTCCAAGGTGTTGATGCCGATGCTGCGCATCGGTTACGTCGTCGCGCCGCGTTCACTGCAGCCGGCGCTGCGCGACGCGAAGCTGCTCACCGACTGGCAGGGCGACACAGTCACGCAGGGTGCGATGGCCCGGTTCCTCGCCGAGGGCCTGCTCGCCGCGCACCTGCGCCGGGCGACCCGGGTCTACGGCACCAGGCGGGCGGCGCTGCTGCAGGAGTTGTCCGGTCTCGACGACGTGCTCGACTGCTATCCGTCGGCGGCCGGGCTGCACGTGTGCACCCGGTTGCGGGATCAGCGCAGGTCGGACCGCAAGATCGCCGCCGCGCTCGAGCAGCGCGGCGTCGGGGTCGAGCCGCTGTCGCCGAGGTATGTCGAGCAGCGCCCCGTGCAGGGCCTCGCGCTCGGTTTCCGGCACATCGACGAGCCGCACATCCCCGAGGCCGTCCGCCGGATCGGCGCGGTGCTGCGCGGCTCCTAGCTCTCCACCGGCCGCTCGGGGTCGGTGATCCAGTGCGACCACGACCCGATGTAGACGCTGGTCTGCGGGTGGATGCCGGACGCCTCCAGCGCGAGTGCGAGATGCGTCGCCTGCACCCCGGAGCCGCAGTAGACGCCCACCTCGCTGTCCGGCCGGATCCCGAGTGCGGTGAAACGCATCGCCAGGTCGTCCGAGGACAGGAACTCCCCGGACGGGGTGAGGTTGGCCAGCGCGGGTGCGGAGACCGCGCCGGGGATGTGGCCGGGGACGGGGTCGACCGTCTCGTTCTGCCCGGCGAACCGGTCGGCCGGCCGAGCGTCGAGCAGCAGTTTGGTCGCCGCCACGTCGGCGGCGCTGTCCGCGTCGAGCAGCGCCGCGCCCGGGTCGGTCGGGTAGAAGTCGCCCTCGGCAGTCGCTGGCTCGTCGGTCGACACCGGCAGCCCGGCGGCCTGCCATGCCGCGAAACCGCCGTCGAGGACCTGCACGTCCTCCTTGCCGAAGTACTTCAGCAGCCACCAGCAACGGCTCGCGGCCAGCGAGTTGCCGTCGTCATACACCACGACCGGGCGGTCGTTGTCCACGCCGGCGGCGCGCATCGCCGCGGCGAAGACGTCCCGCTGCGGCATCGGGTGGCGGCCGCCGGGGCCGGGCGTGTCGGCCATGACGCCCTCGAACTCCACCCACCGCGCCCCGGGCAGGTGACCTGCCTCGTATGCCGGCCGGCGGGTCTGCTCGCCCATCTGCCAGCGGGTGTCGATGATCGTGACGGAGTCGAGGATCGGCGCCAGTGCGGCCGGGATGATGAGCGGATGCGTGGGACGCGACATACCCAAAGTCTGCTGGGCGGAGGGTGCCACCGCAATGCCGCGACGAATGCCGGGCTGGTCACCTGGGTAGTCTCGGGAAGGTCCGAGTGCCCCGCCGGGGCGCGAACGCCACGAGACCGCTCTCTGGAGGCAGAACCGTGCTTGTCCGTCGCCTTGCCCGCCCGATGTTGTCCTCGATCTTCGTCTACGCCGGGTTCAACTCGGTGCGCAGTCCCGACCACGCGGCGCCGGCCGCGGCACCGGTCGTCGACAAGATCCGGTCGCTCCTGCCAGGCCCGGTCGCGGCACTCGTCCCCGCCGACCCGGCGGACGCGGTGCGACTCAACGGCGGGGTCCAGGTCGTCGGCGGGCTGCTGCTGGCCACCGGTCGGGTGCCGCGGATCGCGTCGCTGGCGTTGGCCGGCAGCCTCGTGCCGACGACGCTCGCGGGCCACGCGTTCTGGCAGGAGAACGACCCGGCCCGGCGCAAGCAGCAGCAGCTGCAGTTCCTCAAGAACCTCAGCCTGATGGGCGGGCTGCTGATCGCCGCCGCCGATACCGAGGGCAAACCCAGCCTGGCCTGGCGCGGGCGGGCGGCCGCGCACCAGGCGGGTGAGGCCGTGGCGTCGGCGTTGCCGTCCGGGTCCGACGGCTCCGAGACCGTCAGCTCGCTGAAGGCGACGTTCGAGCACGTCAGCGACGCGGCGAAGCGGCACGGTGCGCACGTGGCGGACGTGGTGAAGGAACAGGCACCGGTGGTCGCCGAGGCGGCGAAGGAGCACGGTGAGGCCGTCGCCGAGGCCACCCGGGAGCAGGCGCCCGTGGTTGCCGAAGCGGTTCGGGAGCACGGCCAGCGTCTCGGTCGGCGCGCTGCGAAGCGGGCGTCCAAGGCAGCCGACAAGGCACGCGCCCGGCTCGCGTGAGCCGTTCGCGCAAATCGGGTTGAATGGGGGCATGTGCCGCAACATTCGCCCGCTCAACAACTTCGAGCCTCCGGCGACCGATGACGAGGTGCGTGCCGCCGCGCTCCAGTTCGTCCGCAAGATCGCCGGGGGTTCCAAGCCGTCGAAGGCCAACGAGGCCGCCTACGACAAGGCCGTCGGGGTGATCGCACAGGCCAGTCGTGAGCTCATCGACTCACTGGTCACCACCGCGCCGCCGAAGGACCGCGACGAGGAGGCCGCCAAGGCCCGAGCGCGGTCCGCGGCGCGGTTCTCGACCGCCTCATGACCGCCGAGATCACCGTCCGGCCGCTGAACCGCGCCGCGCAGCGGGCGCTCACCGGGTGGCTCGGGGATGCGCGAGCGGCCGGCATCGACGTCGACGACATCGACTCGATCGGCTCGGCGTACGACGACTACGTCCACGAGGTGCTGCTCACTCCCGCGGACGACCGGCCCGACCCCACCCCGAAGCTGACGATGATCGCGATGGCGATGGGCGAATACCTGCAACGCAACACGAGCCTGCAGTGGCGGGTCGCCGGCGACGACCAGGGCACGGACCTCGCGCTGGCCTCGGCGGACGACCTCGGTGTGCTCTACCCGATCGATCCGGTGGCACAGGCGTGGTCGCAGCGGCAGCGCGGGTGGATCCCGGTCTTCGCGCAGGAGCTGATGCGCAACATCGGCGGCGCGGACGACTGATGGGATCCGCGATGACCGTTGCCACCAGGCTGAAGTGGTGCGCCAACTGGGCCAACGGATCCACCCTGCTCGGTATGGCGATCGCGCGCATCGGACGCGCGCGGGTCGCGAAGGGGCCGCGTGGCCTCTACCTCGCCGGCGGTTACCGCTTCGACTTCCCGGTGGCCGGGGCCTTCACCGTCGGCAACGTCGTTGTCTCCAAAGGGGACTGGACTGTTCTGCAGCGGGAGAGCCCCACGCTGCTCACGCACGAGGAGCAGCACAGCTGGCAGTACGTCGTGTGTGGTGGGCTGCCCTTCCTGCCCCTGTATGCCGCCGCGCTCGGCTGGTCCTGGCTGCGCACCGGCGACTTCGCCTCCCGCAACGTCTTCGAACGCAACGCCGGCCTGGCCATGGGCGGCTACCACGAGCACTCGGTGCGGTCCTTCGGTGCCGCGCTGCGCAGCCTGCGGCCGGGTGGCGCCGCATGAGCACGAGCTACTCGGCCTACGACCGGCAACGCTTCGTAAGGGAGGACCCCGTGCAGAAGCGCGCCGACCGGGACGACTTCGCACGGGACCGCGCGCGGGTGCTGCACTCGGCCGGCTGGCGCCGGCTCGCTTCGAAAACTCAGGTGCTGCAACCGCACAACGACTTCATCCGCAACCGGCTGACACATTCGCTGGAGGTCGCACAGATCGGCCGGGAGTTCGGCGAGGTGATCGGTTGCAACGCCGATGTCGTCGACACCGCGTGCCTCGCCCACGACCTCGGGCATCCGCCGTTCGGCCACAACGGCGAGGCGGCGCTGAACGAATTGTGCGGCCACATCGGCGGATTCGAGGGCAACGCGCAGACGTTCCGCATCCTCACCAGACTCGAGGCCAAGCGCTCGCGGCCGAGCGGCGCGTCGGTCGGCCTCAACCTCACCCGGGCCTCGCTGGACGCCGCCAGCAAATACCCGTGGTCCCGCGGCGAGAGCCGTTCCTATCCCACCAAGTTCGGCTGTTACGCGGACGATGCGGAGATCTTCGGCTGGGTGCGCGCGACGGCGCCGTCCGGGCGCTACCAGCAGCGGTGCGTCGAAGCGCAGGTGATGGACTGGGCCGACGACGTGGCTTATTCGGTGCATGACGTGGAGGACGGCATCACCTTCGGCCTGATCGACCTGCGCGCGCTGCGGTCGCCCGAGGAGCGCGGCACGCTGGCCGACCTGGCGCGTCGGATCTACGCCCCGCACCTCGAAACCGCCCAGCTTGCCGGGTCGTTCGAGCGCCTGGTGGCGTCCGGCGTCATACCGGAGGAGCTGGCGGCGGGTCGGCACGGGGTTGCCGCGCTGAAGGACATGACGAGCCGGCTGATCGGCCGGTTCGTCGCGGCCGCCGAGCAGGCCACGAGGGACAAGTACGGCGACGGTCCGTTGACCCGGTACGCCGCGGACGTCGTCATACCCGTCGACGTGCTCGCCGAGTGCGTGATGCTCAAGGCCGTTGCAGCACACTTCGTGATGATGACCGACGTGCGGCGCATCCTGCAGGCTGAGCAACGCCGCATCATCGCAACGCTTTTCACCCTCTATCAGGAGCACCCCGACCGGCTCGACCCGATGTTCGCCGAGGACTACGAGGCAGCACCCGGCGATGCGGCGGCGCTGCGCGTCGTCGTCGACCAGATCGCGTCACTCACCGACCACCGCGCCCGCACCCTCGCCGAGAGTTGGTCATGACCCCCGCAGGAGCACACCGAACCATGCTCGACTGGTCCCTTTCGCCTCAACCGATCGTCGGCGCACCTATGGCCGGCACGGGCACGCCGGCCCTCGCCGCGGCGATCAGCAACGCCGGCGGGTTCGGGCTGTTCCCGGGCGGCTATCTCAGCGGGGACAAGCTCACCGAGGGGATCGCGCGGGTCTGGGAGCTGACCGACCGGCCCTTCGGCGTCAACCTCTTCGTACCGACACCGGTGGACGAGCAGCGGGACGCCGGCCTGCTGCGGTCGTATGCCGAGGCGCTCGCCCCCGTTGCGCAGTCCGCGGGAGTGCAGCTGCCCGAGCCGCGCTGGGACGGCAGTGACGACTTCGCCGAGAAGGTCGCCGTGCTGGAGCAGGCCCGGGTCGCGTTGGTGTCGTTCATCTTCGGACCGCCCCCGGTCGACGCGGTGCAGCGGCTGCACGCTGCCGGAAGCACGATCCTCGCGACCGTCACCGACGCCGCCGAGGCACAGGCCGCCGCCGCGGCAGGCGCCGATCTGCTCTGCCTGCAGGGCACCGACGCGGGAGGGCACCGCGGCACGCACCGGCACGATGCGGAGCCCAACACCTCGGGCTGGCGCGAGTTGCTGCCGGCCGTGCTCGCGGTCACCGACCTGCCGGTCGTCGTCGCCGGCGGGATCATGGCGGCCGGCGACGTGTCCGATGCGCTGGCCCGCGGTGCTGTTGCGGTGCAATGCGGTTCGGCATTCCTGCTCACCGACGAGTGCGGCATGACGGACGCCTACCGCGCCGGGTTCACCGCGCCCGAGCTGACCGAGCAGGTCGTGACCCGCGCGTTCAGCGGTCGTCCGGCGCGCGCCGTACGCAACGAGTTCGTGGCCCGGTTCGACCCGGTCGCCGTCCCGGTCTACCCGATCGTGAACCAGCTGACCAAGCCGGTGCGCGCCGCGGGCGCGGCCACCGGCAATCGGGAGCTGGTGAGCCTGTGGGCCGGCACCGGCTGGCGGCAGGCCCGCCCCGGCCCCGCGGCCGACGTGGTGGCAGCGCTCGCCGCCGATCTCCACTGACCCGGAGGAGGTCGCCGAGCCCGTCGAGGTGGCCGAGCCCGTCGAGGTCGCCGAGCCCGTCGAGGTGGCCGAGCCCGTCGAGGTAGCCGAGCCCGTCGAGGTAGCCGAGCCCGTCGAGGTCACGATGTCACCACAGCGCCATACGCTGCCCCTATGGAGCGTTTCCTGGATCGTGACTTCACCGGCGCCGAGTTCCGCGAGTGCCTGCTCGACCGCTCTCGCTTCGTCGGGGTGGTGATGCGCGGCGCGGAGATCGACGGGCTGCTCGCCGACCTCACCGTCAACGGCGTCGAGGTGATGCCGTATGTCGAGGCCGAGCTGGACCGCCGTCATCCGGTGCGGGTGCTGATCCGCTCCGACGAGGTCGCCGATCTGCGCGAGGCGTGGCGGCAGCTGCGGGAGAGCTGGGACGTGACCATCGAGCGGTTGAGGCGGTCGCCCGGGATCGAGCACGAGTCGGTCGGCGGGGAGTGGTCGGCGATCCAGACGCTGCGGCACCTGGTCTTCGTCCACGAGTCCTGGTTCCTGCGGTGCTGCCTGGGCCGCATCGCGCCGTTCACGCCGTTCGGGCTGACCATCGACTCGGTGCCGGACGCCACCACACCCGGTGTCGACCCGGACGCGGATCCCGCACTCGAGGAGGTGCTGGCCGTGCGGGCACGCCAGGCCGGGACGCTGTCCGCGTGGCTGGCGGAGTGCACGCCCGCGGAGCTGGCCGGCCCGGCGCCCGTGCCGGGCGACGACGTGTGGCCGCCCTACGCCCGGGGGCGGAGCGTCGCCGAGTGCCTGCGGACAGTGCTCAACGAGGAGTTCGAGCACCACGGTTTCGCCGTTCGTGACCTGGCGAGGCTCGGCTGAGGGACTCCCTGTGGAGGACGCTGCCCACTGCCCGCGCCCGGCCACCTAGACTGCCGGTGTTATGGCGGGTCGCATCAAGTCCGAAGACGTCGAACTCGTCAAGGAGCGCAGTTCGATCGAGGATGTCGTGCGCGAGCACGTCACGCTGCGCCGCTCCGGCAGCAACCTGGTCGGCCTGTGCCCTTTCCACGACGAGAAGACCCCGAGCTTCTCGGTCAACCCGACCCAGGGCTTCTACCACTGCTTCGGCTGCGGCAAGGGCGGCGACGTCATCTCCTTCGTGCAGGAGGTCGACCATCTCAGCTTCGCCGAGGCGGTCGAACGGCTCGCCGGGAAGGCGGGCGTCGAGCTGCACTACGAGGACGGCGTCCGGCCCCGCGAGGAGAGCATCGGCCGCCGCACCCGACTGCTCGAGGCGCACCGGGTCGCCGAGGAGTTCTATTCCTCGTTGTTGCCGGAGCTGCCGGAGGCGCGCACCGCGCGTGACTACCTGCGCGGACGGGAGTTCGACAGCGCCATCGCCGGGCAGTTCGGTCTCGGCTACGCACCGACCGACGGGCACGCGCTCGGGAACCTCTTGCGGGACAAGGGATTCAGTCGTGACGAGCTGCTCGCAGCGGGGCTGATCAACCGCGGCGGGTATGACGTCTTCCAGGGCCGGCTGCTCTGGCCGATCCACGACATCACCGGTGACACGGTGGGCTTCGGCGCCCGGCGCATCTTCGACGGCGACCCGCGTCCCGCGAAATACCTCAACACCGGCGAGACCGCGATCTACAAGAAGGCACGCGTGCTCTATGGCCTGGACCTGGCGAAGAAGTCGATCGCCGACGACCGCAGGGCGGTGATCGTCGAGGGCTACACCGATGTGATGGCGGCCCACCTGTCCGGCGTCACCCAGGCCGTCGCCACCTGTGGCACGGCATTCGGGGTCGAGCACATCAAGCTGCTGCGCCGGTTGTTGCGCGACGAACGCGGGGGAGACCCGGCGAGGGTCGTCTTCACCTTCGACGGGGACGCCGCCGGGCAGAAGGCCGCCCTGAAGGCGTACGACGAGGACCAGCGCTGGGCCTCCCAGTCGTATGTCGCAGTCGCCGCCGACGGCCAGGACCCGTGCGAGCTGCGGATGTCCGGCGGCCCCGAGGCGGTCCGCGCCCTGGTGGACGGCGCGACGCCGATGTTCGAGTTCGTCGTGCAGACCACGTTGGCGCGGTTCGACCTGGACAGCGTGAGCGGGCGGGTCGCGGCGACGAAGGCTATCGCGCCGATCGTGGCGGACATCCGGGACGGCCTGAGCCGGGACGAGCTGATCCGGGAGGCGTCCCGCCGGATCGGCGTCGGCATCGACGACTTCACCCAGGCGGTGCGTCGCGCGCCCCGCGGCGGCATCGCGGAGGCCGCGAAGCAGGCGCGGGACCAGCCGCAGGAGACCGCGCAGGACGCCGTCCCGGCACCGGCATACGAGCCGCCGAACCTGCGGGATCCGGTCGTGCGCGCCGAGCACATGTTGCTGCAGTGCGTCATCCAGTTCCCGAGCGCGGTGCCCACACAGCAACTGGACCCGATCGACCCCGCTGACTTGACCGCCCCGGCGCACCGAGCCGTGTTCGAGGCGGCCCGCACCGTCGGCATCGACCCGGGTCGAAGCCAGGGCGCGTGGGTGTCGGCGGTCAACGAGGCGGTGCCGCAGGTCGTGCGTCCGTTGGTCGCCCAGCTCGCCGTCGAACCGTTGCCGACCAAGCTGGACAGCCAGGGCCGGCCGGACTGGCACTATGTGCGCTCGCTGGTGATCCGGGTGCGGGAGGTCGCGCTGCGGCGGCAGATCTCGCAGGTGATGAGCGCGCTGCGTCGCACCGAGGACCCCGAGCAGGCCAGGGGCATCTCCGCCCAGCTGACCACATTGCAGCGCACCCTGGCCGATCTGCTGGCCACCGTGGAGTGAGCAGCGCCCGCGGGTTGAGACAATGACAGCACCATGTCCTTCCTGAAGCGCTCCAAGCCCCAGCTCCCGCCGGAGATCGTCCAGCAACTCCAGTTGCCCAAGGGGGAGCGGGTGCTGGCCTCCGCGGTCGACCGGCACAGCGGTGTGTATGTCGTGGCCACCAACTGGCACCTGACCGTAGTCTCACCGTCCGGGGACGTCACCGCGCGCCCGTGGCACCTGGTTGAGGACGGTCAGTGGGACCCGGAGACGTGGACCCTGAGTATGACGTGGGTCGGCACCCGCAGGGCGTCGCAGTGGTCGTTCGAGGAGCAGGACACCCGGTTGCCCGAGACGTTCCACGAGCGGGTCCGCGCCAGCATCGTTCTCGTCGAGGACCTGCCCCTGACCGGCCGTGCCAAGGGCCGGGTCGTCGTCCGCCGTGACCTGCGCAACGACGAACTCCTCACCCAGACCATCCTGGGCCGCGGGGCACGCGCCGACGACCCGCAGGTGCAGGACGCTGTCGCCCGCACCGTGGCGTTCGTGCGGGACGCCGTCGGCCTCTGAGCCGACCCGCCGATTCGGTGTTGGGCGCACAGATTTGCTAGAGTTTTCCCGTCGCCAACGGCGCGATCCCCTGTAGCTCAATTGGCAGAGCATTCGGCTGTTAACCGGAGGGTTCTTGGTTCGAGTCCAAGTGGGGGAGCCAAAATCCGCAGAATTGCAACGATTCCGGGCGGGGCCACTATCGGGCTAAGGGGTCAAATAGCCCGAACCGTAGCCCGAACCGGGGTTGATACCGGCAGTCGCAGCACCTCTGCGAGGTCGCTTGAGTCGCCGTGCGGGTCACGATCGGCGTAGGTCGAGAGGGTCATGCTCGGGTCGCTGTGGCCCATGTATCCGGCAACACGGTTCGCGGGCAGTCCGGCGTTCAGCATCCCCGTGGCGACCGTCCTACGCAGCGTGTGGGATGTCATCCAGTCCAGCCCGGCCGCGTCGAAGATCCTCCGCAGCACCTTCAACACGTTGACCGTGTCCAGCTTCAAGCTAGGGACGTGCCGTCCAGCGCGATCGGTGGCGGGGAACACGTAGCCCTTGGTGGGCCGGCCCGCTGCCTCGAACCGCTCCGCCAGCACCACGAGAGCATCCGGGCCCGGCGTGATCGTCCGGTCCGAGCCATCCGTCTTAGTGCCTGCCACGTGCAAGCGCTTCGCGCTCGCGTCCAGGTCCTCCCACCGCAGGGATAGCGCTTCGGAGATCCGGCATCCCGTGCCCAGCATGACAACGATCAGATCGGCCATGTCCTCAGCGCGACGCTTCGAGCGGGCGATCTTCGCCGTGTTGACCTTGGTTCGGGCAGCCGTCAGCAACTTCGAGATCTCCGCATCGGACAGGGCCCGGTCGTGGTCACGGGCGACCGTCTCGCGGGCGAACGACGTTGCCTTGACCTTGCCCACCGACTTTGCCGCGTTGTAGTCCAGGAGACGCCACGACACGGCTTGATCCAGCACGCCAGACAGGATGGCGCGAGTGTGCTTCGACGTGCCGATGCCGTGGTTGTCGGCAATCCACTGCTGGAACACAACCAGCCGTTGCACGTCGTTGGCTTGTGCCAGCGTCAGACGCCGGACCGGAGATCCATCCGCGCTGAACCACTTGGACGCATTGCGATATAGCCGGATCGTCCCGGGGGAGCGGTCGCCCGCAGCTTCGAGCGCGTCCAGCCATGCCGCCACCGCATTAACTAGCAGGGTCGCTCCGGACCATCGCGTACCCGAGACGGACCCGTTGACCTTCCGCTCGGCTTTCGCCATGACGGCATCTTCAGCAGCTTTGCGCGTGGCGCCGTAGGCGCTGCAGTCCACGGGCGATCCGTCTAAGGCGGTGGCCCGGACGCGAGCGCGCCACACGTCCGGCTTGTGCCTGCCGTCTGGGAGCTTCGACAGCTTGCCGCCGGCGTCGCGGCGTAGCGGGGAGAGTGCGGGCTGTCCGATTTCGCCGGGCTCGAATTTCGTTGGCATGTCTGCAGGGTAGCACGCTCGAACCTGTTACCCCGTCCCTTGGGGGTCCCGTCCTGCCCCTGCCCCCATGACCCCTGCGAGGGGGCCTTCTAGACCGATCGTTGTTAGCAGCTGACCGGCCGGTTGGTGCCAGATGCCACAAAGGGCCCAGCGCGATGGCTGGACCCTTCTCGGTGTGGTGACGCTATTCGGTTGTCGTGCTCGCTGCGAACCGTGCGATCAGCCCGTCTCGCCGTGGGCCGGCCGGGACGAGTGCCGTGATGTAGCCGCGCATCACCTGCTGGACTTCTGCCACCCGGTCGGGGCTGTCGATGGCCGCACCCGCTCGGGCTTGCTCCAGCGCCTCCCGTTGCTCCCGGGTCGGCCGGTTCAGCCCATGGCGGGCCCGCACCGACTTCAGCGCTCGGGTGTGACTCCCCAGCAGCCGCTTGTCCGGCTTGGACGAGTTGAGCACCTGCGCCTCCCGCTCAAACCCGGCGTGCAGCTCTGCCCAGTCGGCCGCGCCGAACGTCGCCCCGTACAGGGGATCGGCCCCGAGGTCGCCCCAGAAGCGCACGAGCTGGTCTGGCCAGTCTTCACCCGGGCTCACAGCGCGCCGATCTTCCGCATCTCTGCGATCTCCGCCGGAGTCAGGCCCTCGGTGTCGATGCCGTCTTCGACGGCCGTCTCGGGCACCCGTGCGGCGATGTCCACGACCACGTCAAGCTTCAGCCGCCTGTGCTTGTAGCCCTGAATGTCGGTGCTGGTCCGAGTGATTCGGGCGTCCTTGGTCGCCGTGACGATGCCGCCCTTGTGCACCAATGTGCCGGTGATCTCGTCGGGGTCCAGCTCGGCTGTCTTCTCCGCCGGGTTGTCAACAGACTCCAGGGTCACGGCCGTCCATCGACCGTCGTGCTCGGTGAGCTTCTGCAGCCCGATCTCCGTGCTCATCTTCGCCGTTGCGGTGTACTGGTCGCCATCGATGGTCACGCCGTCCAGCCCCGCGTGTTTGTCGGTGACGACATACCGGTACCGAGAGTTCGGCAGCCCGCGCTCCAGCCTGTCGATGAACCGGTGCACGTAGGTGCTGACGGCCGACTCGATTGACTCGCCGGTGGGTGTCTTCTCCAGCTTCGGCGGTTCCAGTGGATCGGCGACCAGCTCAACCCGATACGTCTCCAGGACCGCGCCGGCCGGCATGTCTTTGGCGCCAGTCCGATGCAGCTCCAGCTTGACCAGCCGCTGGTCCGCGAACTTGGACAGTTCCTCGCCGTCGATCCCCGCATGAAGCTTAGGAATTCGGTAGTGCTGCACCTGAATCGTATGGGCCCGGCCAACTTTGCCCGCCACAGCGACATGTCCCCGGTTGTCATATCGGTCGTCTTCGCGCTGAAGAACGACGACTGCCGGCGCCTTGATGCTGGCCGGGTCAACTTCCGCGAAGGTCGCCACGACCGGCACGGTGCCGTCGAGGAAGTCGCTGATGGTGTTCGCGACGACCTGTGCGGTCTGCTTGGTGGCGAGCTGGTCCACGAGCTTCCTGCCGCGAGCCTCGTGCCCCTTCTGCAGCTCGGTGAGTATGTCCACCTCCGCATGCGCCATGATCCAGTCGTCAGCGGGCACGCGCTCGCCGCCCCGGAGCGTGTCCTGGATGCCCTGCAGACGGGCTTTCGCGGCTTCGAGGTCTCCTGCTGCCTGGGCAGTGAGTTCGGCCGTCTCACGCCTCCTGGTGGCCTTTTCGGCGTTGGCCTCGAAGATGATCTTCTCCGCCTTCTCCAGCGTGGTGATTGTCATTCAGATGTTCCTTTCGTTGAGTTCCAGGGCCCCCGTTTTGGGTGCCCGTATTGTTCCCGGAGTGAGTCGACCCAGCTCCGAAGTTCTTGGCGTCCGCCGGTGTCTTCCCAGTCCCGTATCCGCTGCCGATTTCGCGCGACGGCCTCGGGGTTGTCGTCGAGGGGGTCTGACGCAATTGCAACGGAGTGGCGGGCTTGTGGCGGACTTGTGGCGGGCTTTGGCGTTTCTGAGAATTCCGCGTCATTGCAACGGAGTGGCGGGCTTGCCGGGCTTGGCGGGCTTTCTCCAGAGGACGGAGGGGTGTATCCGTCTGTGATGACCGCGACGGTTGCCGGGTGGAGTGCCTGCCGGGCGCCTTCGAGAGCTGCTCTCCGGTACCCCGGCGCGCGCACAAATCGGTGCGGTGTGCCCTCTCCGTGTCGGTAGCAGAGTTGATGGTCAGCGCACCACAGCCCCCGTGTCTCCTGTGGGTACAGGTGGGCGTGCCGCATCGCTGCCGCGTACCGCTGAGGGGTCTTCGTCCGCCCCGTTCGGTAGTCGGTGCCGATGTCGGGGTGTCGCTCGGCGTGGTCCCTCACTGCGACGGTTGTTGGGATCATGAGCGCCTGGTCGTGCTCGGCCAGCCACTCCGCCGCGTCGTACACCTGATAGTCGGCCGGCGTCGGCTCGGCTCGGTCCGCGAGTCGCTGTCCCTGCCGCCAGAGATATGCCTGATCGGCTCGAAGCTTCCACTTCGTCCCGGCCATGCCGCCGACGACGAGCAGAGGTCTCGTCATGTCCAGGTCGCGCGGGGTGCCGATCATCTCCGTCTCGGGTCGCTCGGGGTGCAGGTCCTTGGCGATCGGGAGGTTCTCGGCTGCCCAGCCGTCGGCGTGTGCTGCCAGCGTGTCCAGCGCCTCATAGAACCGGGTGGTGGCGAACTCGTCCAGCTCATCGACGCACCGGTCCCCGGGGGTCTCCAGGTCAAGCCGAAACTCTCGATCGCGGGTATCGCGTCGAGTGTCCATCGAGCCCTCGTCGTCGAGCCCCGCCCCGAAGTAGGCGCAGTAGATCGTGAACTCTTCGACTTCCCAATCGTTCTTGCCCTTGGGGATGGTCAGGGAGTCCCGTGCTGTGCGATCGACCCCGGACCGGAGCACTGCCTGGAGGTTCTTGTCGAGTCCCGAGATCTCGTCAAGCATCACAACGCTACACCCAACGTCCATCTGCTTCCGCTTGAACGCTGCCGGTGTGATGGCACCACTGTCCGACCGGAGCGACGCCTCGGTGCCCGCGAGCGCAGCGACGACACGCAACCCAACGGACTTGCCCGCACCCGGCTTGTCCGACGTGAAGACGGTCATGGGGAAGTGCGAGAACGACAGCGCGGTGCGTGCTGCGATCGCATGGCAGGCAACGACGGTGCGGCCCACTTCGTCAAAGCCGGTATGCCGGGCGAGTAGGTCGTCAGCTTCGTCGAGCAACTGCTCTAGGCTGCCGCCCCATTCCGCCACCGACTTGAATCCGGGCATGTTCGAGCCGCCGGTGCGCTTATTGCACTCTGCGCAAACGGGTCTCGTGTTCTCGAACGTGTGGTCTCCCCCGTTCGCCACGCTGACGCCGTGCCCGATCTGGACTGCCGCCCGTTCGCATCCGGTGTGCCAGCAGGTTGCCCCGTACCGTTCGACCAGTGCCCCGAGGTCGAGCCCGGCGTCTTCTCGTCCGCGTCCACCCCGGGCCCGGTAGGACCGAAGTGCCTTGGCTGCGCTCACTTCGACCGCTTCTTGCGCATGGCTGCGTCGAGGATGCCGGTGGGGTCGGTGAGGACGTACCCGATGTTGCGCCACGGTTGTGCACCGCAGTGCGATGCGCGGTGTCCTAGGCGCACCCCGTGCGTTTCGTCGGCTACTCCGTGTTGGTGCGTGTTGCCGCAGTAGGGGCAGGTGATCTGTCCCGCCCATCCCGGGTAGCGGAAGTGGTTCACGTATTCGACTCGGATCACTTCGACGTTGGGTGGGTTCACTGGTCACCGCCGGCGGGTCGAAGGTGCTCCCGCAGTCCCGGCCCCAGGGGCAGAACTTCCTTCTCCTCGTTGTCGATTAGCCATGGGGCATCCGATCGATGGCGCTCATGAAATCGCCGTGCATCCTCGTCGGTCAGTGCGATTACGTACTTGACGCCGGCCTTCCGGTGGGCTGCGCACGACGTATGCCCGGGCGTGCAGAAATACCGGGGCAGGGGTGCCCGCTGGCACCACGAGCACATGACGACGCCGTGATGGTCGACTACCGCGTGTGTGGCCCGCGAGTTGGCCCGCTGGCGGCTCATGCGTTCACCGTCCGTGCCTCAATGTAGGCGTGAACGTCGCTCTGCCGGTACCGGATTCGGTTGCCGACGCGAACGTACGGGATGGGCGATGTGCCGCGTGAACGGCAGTTCGCGAGATGGCCGGTGCCGATTTGCAGGTAGTCGGCCACCTGGTCGGGAGTGAGTAGCTGATCGTGCTGGTCGTTCGATGGCATGCGTGATCTCCTTTCAACAGTGAATGTGAAAGCACCCTGAGATCACGGGACCGTGGATAAGTGCGCTACCGTATCGGACTCCCGGGCCCACCTATGGGCCGAATCTGAGGGGCTGCGTACCCGTTGAGGGCGCTTGCTTCAGGCTGTCAACGCGCCTACTCGCGGGTAAGGCGGCGTAACTTGGGTCATGCTACACGTACTCTCGGATGATTGCAACTCATCCCACGGAAGACACTCGCGAACTGCGGGTGGGCCACGTCGCATAGCCCGAATAGCCCGGACCGTAGCCCGAACCGCAGGTGATACCCGATGATCTAGAAGGTGCATCGGAGGTGATCGATCGGGCGAAATACGCTGGCACACAAGCAGAATTGCCCGGCCAACGCTAAACGTCGATCACGGGCGATAATGCGGGGGAACTATCCGGAGGGTTCTTGGTTCGAGTCCAAGTGGGGGAGCCAGCAGAGCAGGCCCCTGACCAGGCAGTACGCCGGGTCAGGGGCTTGTTGCATCCCGGGCCTCGCCGGTGCCGGTTGCCGCGAGTGTGTGGGCGATGAGGCCACCGAGCAGCTTGCGCAATCGATCATTGAGGGCATCGGCGCGGTCGCACGACGCATCAAGGGGAATAAACAGTTCATCATCGTCGAGATCGCCTGCTGTCCTAGGTCGCTGGTGTTTTTCGTGGCGTGGCGGTCCGTGTTGCTTGGTGCTGGGTTCGGGAGGATTGGCCTGTGACGTTGGGAGTGACTCCGAGCCAGGCTGATTTGTTCCGTTCGACGACCGCGTTCTGCGAGCCGCGGATCGGCGAAGACTCGATCTACGGGTTGTTGCACCGGCAGTGCCACCGGTTGTTCCCGGACGAGATGTTCGCGGACTTGTTCACCGATGTTGGTCGCCGGTCGGTACCGCCGATGATCGTGGCGGTGGTGATGGTGTTGCAACGTTTCGAGGGGTGCAGTGACCGGGAAGCGGTCGACCGGTTCGCGTTCGACGCCCGGTGGAAGTACGCGGCGGGCGGGCTGGACTTCGATTACCCGGGATTCGTGCACACGGTGCTGGTTGATATGCGGGCCCGGCTGGCCGCCTCGGATGCGCCGGACCGGATCTTCGATGCCGTGCTGCAGGTGGCCAAGGCTGCCGGACTGGTCGGGCGTAAACGGGTGCTGGACTCCACCCCGTTGTATGACGCGGTCGCCACGATGGACACGGTCACGTTGATCCGGTCGGCGATCCGTGGGCTGCTCAAGGCGTGTGATGCGCAGTTGGGGGCGCGGGTCCGGGACGTGCTGGCCCGTGATGATGACTACGTGGGCGCGGGGAAACCGGCCTGTGACTGGGACGACCAGGTCGCCCGGGCGGTGTTGGTCGATGAGTTGGCTCGGGACGGGATGGCCGCCCTGGCCGTGTTGGAGGGGCGGACGGTCAGTGAACCGGTGGCCGCGGCGGGGCAGTTGCTGGCCACCGTGCTGGGGCAGGACCTGGAACAAGACGCTGACGGGGTGTTCGCGATCGCGCGGCGGGTCGCCAAGGATCGGGTGATCTCCACGGTCGACCCGCAGGCCCGGCACGGGCACAAGACCGCCGCACGCTCCTTCGACGGGTACAAGGGGCACCTGGGCCTCGACCCGGACAGTGAGATCATCACCGCTACCGGCGTGACCCCGGGCAACACCGGTGATGCCGCGGCCGCACAAGACCTGATCGCTGATCTCCTCGACACCGACGATCACGATGCCGGCGATCACGGCGACGCGGATGAGCCTGGCGTGTATGGGGATAACGCGTACGGGACTGGGCCGATCCACGACTTGCTGGAGGCTGCCGGGATCGATGACAAGTGCAAGACCCAGTCGCCGTCCAATACTGGTGGCCTGTTCGCCAAGGACGAGTTCGAGGTGGACTTGGACGCTGACACGGTGACCTGCCCGGCGGGGCAAGTCTCGCCGATCCGGCGCGGGAAGGGTGGTGCCGGCACGGCACGTTTCGGGGCGGCGTGTGCCGAGTGCCCGCTACGGGAGCAGTGCACTACCTCCGCGAAGGGCCGCACCATCAAGGTCGGCGCCTATGAACGGCAGCTGACCGATGCCCGCGGGCGGCAACAGGACCCGGGATGGGTGGCCGACTACCGGGCTACCCGCCCGAAGGTCGAACGCAAGATCGGGCACCTGATGCGCCGCAAGCACGGCGGGCGCAGGGCACGGGTCCGCGGCACGACGAAGGTTGCCGCTGACTTCTCCCTGCTGGCCGCCGCGGTCAACCTCGTACGCCTGAGTGTGCTCGCCGTGACGTTCACGACCGGTCAAGGATGGGCAGCGACCGCCTGATAACACCAGGATCAGACTCGAAACCCCTTACCTGGCCGTCATATCCGCCCTCAAGCCGGCGTACTCGACTGGCCAGCGTCATCAGTCCCGCCCGGCGACCAGCCGCGCTCGGCCAGCCTCAGCCCCACGCGGTGACCTGATCTACCCCAGCCGACCATCCTCACCCACACGCAGCTGTTCAACACCAGCCACCTAGCATTCGGCGCCATGCGTGTCTCGTCGACTGGAAGTCCGTTGCGCTCGGTTCCAGTGTGCAGGGCCACGAGATACACGGAGCGAGTCTCGAGAGCCTGGGTGATGGACCTGCACGACAGACCCCCGCTGCACCAACGGAGCGTCCGCGTCCTTCTGGTCGGCTCTGCGATCCGAACCCGGCACCCATCCGTGCTGGTCCAAGGACGCCGTCAGCAATCCACGAACTCAGTTCAGCCACCGCTTCACCGCGCTCCTGGCAGGCATGTCCGACGTGTGTCCTCGAGCAGCGCCATCTAGCACGGACGCGCGCTCCTCACACCAGACACCCGAATTCGATGAGTCTCGTGGAAGCATCGAAACCGGGTGTGCTGGTGGACAACATCGCGTCGTGTTGGACTCACGTTCGTGGAAGGGAAGCATTTCGGTGCCAGCACCCGAATGCCTGACGCGAACTGGCGTGTGCCGATGCCGTCCGGACGGCTCCCAGATCAGCCACTCTTACCGGCCAGGCCAGGATCCGGGTGCGTAAGACCAGCCGAGAAACGTATATCCAGCGGCCGAACTGAGGGCGGGATTGCTGACGATTCGGACCGTTGATTGAGGGCTGACGAACGTGCCGTCTCCACGGCTCAGCACCACGTGACCATAGCCTTGGTCGTACGGGTTTCGGCTGAAGACTATTGCTCCCGACGGGATTCCCGTTTGCGTGTAGTGCATCATCCCGGCACCACGCAGGGCGTAGAACGCGCTCAGGGCGGAACCATATCGTCCGGATGTACCGTACGCGCGTTCGATAAACCGCTCGCACAAGCCGTTGTAGGACGTGTTTCCGAGCATCGAGTTTGCCCAAGCGACGGCGCGGTTTTCTCGGTTGATTGTCGGTTGGCTGGCGCATTGTGGGACGACGGGTGAGTTGCTGCCAGTATAGACGTAGGCGTCGGCGACGTAGCCGCCAGTGGATAATTGGTCCCAGGTGGTTTCGGTGCCATAGAGGCCAGTCATCGCTTGTCCAGAAGCCCAGCAAGTGATGGTCACAGAGGAACCATTGGCAAGCTGGCCGATTACCGGGTAGGCCGTGGTCGGACCGGATCTCACGTTCAGTGGCGGGCCTCCGGTCGCCACGCGTGCGGTGGCGGCGTCGGCGGTACCTGCCGCCCCCAGCAGTACCGTGCCTGCGATGATCGGCACGATCGTTGCACTGCCAAGGGTCCGACGCGCCTTTGTACTGAGCATCATGGCTTTCCCTTTCCTATTCATTGGATTGTTTGTTCCGGCGTGCCCACAAAGCCCGCCGAAGAATGTTCGACAGAACGCGGTTGGTCGAGCTGGTAGAGATGCGTTCTCGTTCGAACTGGTGTTGCCGACTTGATTACGTAAATGAGATTAATGAGGGTGTCGTAGTCACCGGCACTCCGGAAACGGAGTGCCTTCTACTCCCTCGCCGCATCTTGGGTGTCTTCGGTCTTGGGCGTCCTGGCGAAGAGATACATCAATGACTTGCTTCGCAGCTCGCCATCTCACGGAAAGGGTTCGGAAGCAGGACTCAGTCGTTAATGTCTCCGGGCCGCAGGCCGAGGTGGTGCTCGAGATCTGCCGGGCTCGTCTCCCGCAGCCAGGTGGCGAAGTTGTTGGTGAGCGTGGTCAGGTGCGTGCGAGCTGTACGTTCGACGATGTAGAGGTCAGAGGCGATATCGTCCCACGACAGCCCGCGTGCACGGGCGCGGAGCACTTGTCGCTGCCGTTCGGTGACCGTGGGCATTCCGTGACGCCGGTCCGCGAGCTCCGCCAGGCCGAGGATGCTTGTGGTGAACCAGGCGTCGCCGGCGGCAACCGTGAGGATGGCGTCCTCGAGCCGGTCTGGTGTGTCTGTTTTGTGGCTGATCCCGCGCGCCCCGGACCGGATGCACTGGGCGAGGATCAACGGCCGTTCCTCCTCGGTCCACACGAGCACTCGGCAGCCTGCAGCCGTGACGGCACGGACGGCGGCCAGCCCACTGAGTCCCGCTCGGCTGCGGGGATCGGTGAGCTTCAGGTCAAGGACCACGACGTCCACGGCGGGCGCGAGCGTCATGAACTGTTCGACACTGCTGGCTTGTGCGACGAAGTCCACGTCAGGCAACACAGCCCGCAGGCCGGCCAGGATGACAGGGAGGTTGTCGATGACGGCGACACGGGCGGGGCTTGTCACGGCCGTGCCTGGGTGTCGGTGGACGGGGTGTGAAAGGTGATCCGGGTGCCAGCTCCGAGGCTGCTCGCGATGGTGACTCGGATTCCGACGGCGTGGCATTGTTGCAGCACTTGCGTGACCAAGCCGTACCCAAAGCTGGTGGTCGCGGGGTCGAAGCCACGCCCGTTGTCGTTGACCTGCAGTTCCCAGGAGCCGACTCTCTCGCTGTCGCCGTGGATGGTGACCCGGGTGGCTTGTGCGTGGTTGCGTACGTTGTGCAGCACCGTTGCCAGCGCGTCGCGCAGCGGATCGATCTGGGCCCCATCGACGGTGACCGCCTCGGCCAGGAACAGCACGACGTCCAGCGGCAGGTCCGCGAACTGGGGCGTGACCTGACGCACGAGTCCGGCCAGTGTGATCATCGCCTCATCGTCCGCGGAGTCGCCGACCGGATCCCGCGTGATCGTGTCGAACGCAAGGTTCATGTAGGTGCGCAATCTGGCCGCGTGCAGGGGTGCCTGTTGTCGCAGGAGCGCGACCACCTCCTGAGTCTGCTGCTTGTCTCCAAGCATTCTCAGGACGCTGGCAGTGTCATGCACCGCGAGGCGGTAGCGCTCGGCCTCGAGTTCGCGCGCAGACCGGGCAGCAGCAAGGCGGGCGTCGCGGGCCTGACGGGCGAGGTTGCGCAGCGCGCGGGCCAACAGCGCACCGCCGACACCGAAGGCGGGAAACGCCAGTGCGTTGCCCAAGACGGTCCAGACGTCGGTGCCATGCTTGTCCGCGGCCGCGAGCAGGTAGACCACGCCTAAGCAGCTGGAGGACAGCAGTGCTCCACGGGTGGTGACGCACCACCCGCCCAGGGCCGCGGCCGTGCCCATGGCAAATCCAGGTGCCCAGTAGGCCCAGGTGCCGTTGAAGATTGAGCTGGGGCTGGTCAGCGTGAGCGCGACGAACGCGACCATCGCCATCGCAACGTCGACATGCCCCCATGGCCTCATCATCAACCGGCCGTGCCGCCATTGGTCGCAGCAGGAGCCGATGGTGAGCACGGTGACAGTGATCTGCACGGTCAGGTATGTCGGGACACTGTAGGTGACGCCGATCGCAGCTGGCAGCGTCAGCCACATCGCGCTCAAGTGCAAGGTGCGGATACAGACGAAGACCATGACCATGCTCTTCTCGACATCCTGCACCGGGTCACCTGTTAAGAACCGGGCATGGTGGAACCAGCGACGCGACCTTGGCGGTGGCGAGGTAATGCTCACGCTCGGGAACGTAGCGCAGGTCACCCCGTCATCTCAGCGCTTCCCGTATGCGGGTGGCACTCCCTTTCCGGAGTGTTGGCGGCGGCCGGTCCTCAATATCCTGACGGCAGTGCGCTGGAGGGCAAGAACAACTGATCCGCGACGCACCGCCTGGGGTGAGTTGGTTTTGGCGACAACTCAACGGATGAGTTTGGAAGGAATCCAGTGCATTGACGACATCCACTGATGCGCGCCCGGGCCAACCGCAACTCGAGACTCCGGGTGACGCCCACTCTGCTGGACCCCGCCTCAACGAGCTTGCGGCGAGGCGAGTCGAGCGCAAGTTCTGGGCATGCTGCTGCGAGGACGGGCAAGATGTCGCGGGGCACCTCACAAGGTGTACTTATGACGGCACTGGATCACCCAGCACCACCATAGATGAACAATCGAAAATCACGCGAAGGAGAAGAAAAATGGCCCTGTATACCGGATATCTCAGTCCGTCCGGAGGAAACCAAAGCCGCGTCACTTGTCGGCATTGCGGAGGAGCATTCTACATTGACCCAAATTTCTCCAAGGCGGGCGGAAAATGGGACTGTCCTCACTGCAAGCGCGAGAACTGAGTGGCAGTCCTCCCGCAACAACCCGCCTCTCCCCGCCACGGTTCTGAACGGGTGCATGGTCGCAGACTCCGCGGCGGGGAGCGGTGACCCTTGGTGAGAGGCCGATCAATTCATTCCCAAACACATGTTCACCGGAACAAACGGGACCGATACTGAGTAGGTTCCGACTCTTTCAGATTCATCGGGAAGTACCGAACCCGCCTAAATGGGCGTCCACATCAAGCGAGAGAATAAACCAAAGTGACCGTGTTGATCATTGTCGTCGCAGTATTTATTGGGCTCACGATCTGGACGAAGATATACATCGGACGCCATTATTTCATTGAGTCGAATAAGCCTCCAGAAGAAGTAGTCGCCATAATTGGCGACCGGCTGGGCATGGGCTGGAAAACCGTCTCCGGGAGCGGGGCGATCAACGTCATGCCTGGCGCACTTCGAGCGGGTCCGAAGAACCGGCCGACATTTTCAGTCTCAGTTGACTCAGATCCTCAAGGCTCCACGTGTGAACTATGGGCGAGCCGTTCTTACGGGGTAATGTCCGTTGGAAGCGCAGTTGCGTATCGTCGGCTACGAAAGCACATCGAAGATTCCGTCGGCGGGCGGTAGGGACCCTGCCCCGAACTGTGGACGATTGGTCTTGTTGCGAATTTTGCTGCAGATCCCACTCCTTGTTTGGCGTTTCCTCGTGTCCGCAGGGAATAGAAGAGGCGACCCCACCTGCGCAGCAAAATGCATGGGTGACCCGCGTAATGCGCCTCCGTTGCAGAACGACCCTGCCCCCCCAACGCCGGAAACCATTGACCGACGGCATTGATACCCAAACTCGAGAGAGAGATTCCGCATGGCCTTCGGCCGACGCAAACAAGACCCGACCGCCGCGCCGCAAGAGGACTCTGTGCAGCTCGCAGACCCGAACCGCGAACCGGACGACAACCGGCAATTGCTCCATCAGCTATTGACCCACACTGGCCTCAGCTGGATTCTTTACAGCCCGTGGGCAGCGACAGATCTGCTGCGCGCGTCCGCACAGATCGCGCCAACCCTCCAGCGTTCTACGGTCAAAGGCAAGTGCTTCCTTTCGCTGGATGTCGACCCGGCCACGCTCTGGACTGTGGTTCAAGGAACGAGAGGATCCGCAATCGTCGTGTTCGGGTCTCCCGAATCCGACATCGACACGATCTTTCCCCGGATTGCTCAACCTTTCGAGTCAGTCCGGCCACCGCTGTCACATGGGTTCGTGTTCTCTGGTTCCGCACCCCGGACGTTTGCGGCGCTACTGACCGATGCCGAATTGGTGCCAGCTTGGGAAGTGGACGAGTTCCGCCACATCTCGGACCAGTCCGGGTACACGGACCTACCCGGGTCAATTCGGTGGGCGGCGCGGGGATGGGAACCGGGGCCAGGAAAGTCACTTCGGCGCGATTTTGTCGACCTGGACGGCGATAACGTGTCCGTTATTCTCCTCTGCGACGAATACCCCAAACTTGTCGAGCGAGTCGGCGAATCCTCCGACGGCGACGTGTCCGGACTCGCTTGTCTGGCGACGGCAGGAGGCCCGTACAGCCTCGAGTGGTGGAATCCGGCGGTCATGTTCACGCGCCCGGTCCCAACGGGAATCGGCTCACCGGAACTCCTTGAGTTGGCACAGACCCTGTGCAACGATCTGGCGGCCGGCCTGGCGACGATCAGGGACCGGCCTGCGCCAGCGCCGCACTTCAGCTCACGGTCATTCCCCATACCAGTCACCGGCGTGGCCTACACCGTGACGGAACGTGTCAGAGAGTCGGTCCCTTCCGGGACGTCGACGTTCGAGTCAGTCAACGAACGTGCTCTCCGGCTCCGCTCGGCACGCGGCTCCGGGTTTGAGCACACCCTCCGCGGTCCCGGCGACGAGCTCCTCTCCCCGCCATGGATCACGGTCAATTCCGCCGCCGTCGACCAAGACAGCGGCCGCTATGTGGCGGCGGGCCGGCTCACGCATCAGGTGTGGGACATGCCGCCGGCCCATGACCTGGGCGCGATCGATGGCAGGAACGGTGCAACATTCACGGAACAAGGGCACCCAGGCGGTCTGATGTGGCCAACGGTCCACCTGTACGCGGGATCCATGACAGACGCCACAACCATCCCCCTGGGGGCGGACGGAAACGTGATCTCTGTTGATCTTCACGGGCGGACGGGAACAATAGCAGCGCTCGAATTCCTCGGGGGCTCCGTCGCCGCGGTCGCCCTGCACCGCGATGGGCAGCCGCGGCAATTGCTCACCGTCGTGGACGGCATTTCGGGTGCCGAACCGATCCAGTTCAGTGGCAACGGCCAATGGCTCCTCGTTCAAGGAGGTCTGCGCACCACGCTGGTCGAGGTGTCCACGGGAAGATGGCTGCAACTCGACGTGGGAAGCGCGACCTGGTGGCCAACGGCACCGTCCACCCTCCTGTCAGTGGCGAACGTGAACGATCAGCCGGTTCCCCGGCTCGTCGACCTGTCGACCAACGAGTTCACGGGAGAGTTTCCCGCTCTGAGGCCGGACTTCGTGACGCTCCCGGAGCTCGGCTTCTGGGGACCGGCGGTATCACCCGACGGTCACACGCTGCTGGCGATCACCGCGTCAGGTGTACCGCAGGCGTACCGGGACGAACACGGCGCAGGCGGGCACCTGGTCGAAGTCGACCTCGCCTCAGGTCGGGCGGTACTGGCGAAAGACCCCTTCGTTGACGACCGGCACGAACTTGAACGCGACACGGTCAGCGCCCGCTGGACTGGCCGACTTCCAGATGTGCCGGTTCACCTCCATGAGAGTCTCGCGGCCGCGCTGCAAGACCCTGTCAGGTCGCACGAGTACTTAGCCCCTGGTCGATGGTCGGACGATATCGAACAACCCCTGGTTCTGACGTTGAACAAGGTCATCGACCTGATGAAGGCCGGCGATGACGCGTCATTATTGATGCCGGAGGTCGTTGCCTACACGGCAGTGCTAGGTCTGAGCTCGGAGGCGTGGGGCCGCCAGGCCGAATGGCTGACCAGCCTCCGGGACACGACGGCAAACATGGTTTCCAGCGGAGAGCTTTCAGGGTCAGCGGCAGATGCATGGACCGAATTTGGCCATGCCGTCGCTACCGCGCAGGAAAGAAGTCTCGCACGCAGAGCAGGCCGGTCCTCCTGAGATGATACAGGCGACGTTTGCTGGCAGCAGTCAGGCTCGGCCTGCCTATCGAAGATTGGACGAGCCCGGGTGGGCTCGGAAACCGTAGACCGCGAAGCGCAAGCACGGGTATGGCGCGGCCAGTCGCCAGCCCGGCATGAGCTCCGGAACTTTTGTCACCCGGCGCGATACCCGAGCAACGCATACCACCTTGCACATGAGTTTGCCGATCAACTTGCGGGTCGTGCAACTCACCGCAAGTTGGAAACGAGGGTCTCTTCGAACGGCAACCATTGAGACCTCGCACCACCGCATCACCGAGTGGGTCGGGTACCGCTGCCCATTTGTACCGGGATTCGTCCACTGTGCGTGGGCGAGCCACTTAATTTGCAGGAGGTAGTAATGGCATTGGTGTTCAACATCTTCCTGCATGCCCTCTTGGTCCTGTCGATGCTCGCATTCCTGATCGCGCTGCTGTTGATGGCGTTCCGCACGGACGACGGCACGGAGCGATTGCGGCGGTGCCTGGCGCTGTTCGCAGGTGCCATGGTCGTTATCGGAGCTCAGGCGAGCGGCGTCAGTTTCGCCATCTTCACGACGAGTTCACTGGCGCATGCGCGGGGGGCCAGCGCGGCGGCTCACATCTTCGCGGTACTTGTCCCTGCGGCGGCAGGTGTCGGCCTGGGCTACTACTTCGTGCGGGTCTACCGGCGCAGCGAGGTGTTCGGCCTTCGGATGCTCTGCTTCGTGGGCATGCTCGCCTTGGCCGCGTTCGCGGAGGTGTACGCATCCGCGACCCACACCTCGGGGGTGTTCTTGGACGCGGCGGCGCTGCCGAACCTGTCGTTCGTGGTCGGTCTGGTTCTGGTCTTCATCTTCGGAGAAGGCCAGGGTGACCACAAAATCGCCGCCGATGCGCTGCGGACGTTGTCGCGTCGGCGGGCCAAGCAACAAGGATCGGTCGACGCCGATCAGAGCGCGTTTGCGCAGGAACCTGACCGCGGGAGCGCGCAGCGCCCGCCACGTGATCCATTCGAGTTCTGACCAGGGGGAGCGGATATGGCACCACGGAATGTGAAGCGGGCGTGCCCCTACTGCGGGACCGAGCTGACGCTCAACACGTTGCCCATTGTGTGCACTGCGTTGTCGGGAACGATGGCGGCGCGGGACAGCTGGGATGACACGGACGAGGAAACGTCTCAGCTGGATCCGCCGTCGGGTGCTACTAGTCACGGGATGCTCGGGCCTTTCCCGGTGCTGCGGCAGGGGAACGAGACCGGTAACAGGTTGGTCAACGCTATGACACACCTGCAACCGGTCTCCGAGTTCGGCGATTCCAGGGATATGCCGCGTCGGGCTTGCACGAAGTGCCTGCATGCACTGCCTCAGGAGTTCGACGACTGTGACGCGCTCATCCTGGCCGTCGCTGGGCTGAACCGCGCCGGGAAGACCTATTTCCTCGGCTCCAGCCTGAACGGTGCGACGCGGTTCGACGGCCTCGCCGACTACGGCGTGGAGCTGTTCGAGCCGCTCGAGGAGACCGCGTCCACTCTCCACAAGAACTACTACCAACCGATGTTCCGCAGGAGCGAACAGCTTTTGGTTACGCCGGTGATGGACCACGTCATCCGGCCACCACTGATGTTCCGCGTCAAACTGACCGGGCAACGGCCCTTCCTGTTGTTCACCCACGACATCAGCGGCGAAACGCTGATGTCCAACCAGACGCGCCAGGTGACAGCCAGCTTTCTCCGACGTGCCAGCGCGATGATTTTCATCGCCGACCCTCTCGACATCGAGCGGATCGAATGGAACCTCGACCCCGACGAAGTAGAAGAAGCCGGCGGAGGAGATCGAGATCTGAACCAGACGGCGCTGTTGGAGGCGCTACTGAGCGAACTACCCAGACCCGGCGGGGGCAAGACGCCACACCTGGCCATTGCGCTGTCGAAGAGTGATCTGATTGAACGGGCGGCCGGGCGCAAGTACCTCTTCTCCGATGCTCCGGGACCCAGAGCCTGGCGAGACGACATCCGGGCGATTGACGGTGAGGTCCGCCAGCTGCTGGCGGACATGAACGAGCGTAAGCTGCTGCGCCTGGCCGACGGATACCCGCGGACGTCCTTTCACGCGATGTCAGTGCTGGGTCGTGAGTCGGACAGAGCCGCTCGGCACGGTCGGCCCGCGCCGCTGCGGGTGATGGACCCGCTGGCGACGGTCTTGGAGGCGATGCGACCCATGATTCCGGCAGAATGATCGACCAGCTACGCTACGCCTGGGCCAAAAGGGGCCTGGTGGGCGTCGGCCGGTTGCAGCCCGTCGCCGCCTCCCCTGGCCTGCTCAACTCCCAGACCAAGAAGCACACGCTCGCGCTTCGGCTATGCGAGTACACGAAGCCTGCCGGGGCGTCAACTACACCTGTCTCGTACGGATGGCTGGACTCCGGGGCCTCTCGCTTTCTCTTTCGCCGCGAGTTTCTCGCCGACGACCAGGCGGGTCATCCGGGCAACTTCGCCGCGCACGTCTTGGTCGGACCCATCGCCGAACTGAGCGTCGCCCGGTGCCTGGCGCTGTATCGCGGCAGGTTCTGGTGGCACGGGCCAAAGTCGGACAACGCCCTCGGAGAACTGCCGGAGCTGGACGTCAATCAGCTGCTGACCGAGATTGCCGGAACTGATCCTCACGACGCGAAGGGCGCTGTTACTCGGGACCTGCTGACGCAGCTGCTCGCGCAGGGGTCGGCCGCTCGGCTGAACGGCTCGCCTGACGAGCTCGTCGCAGCAATGCGGGTTGTCGACAGAATGCTGCCCGGCCTCCTTGACGCGCGATCCTTCTCAACCTATGAAGCCGGACAACTTGCCCGCTTCTTCACCATCCACGGACCGGGTCCCGCCGGTAGCACCCGGAGCCAGCCCTCCGCCGCCTGCGCCGAGGCGAAGACAGCCGCCACGACGCTACTTTCCAACAGCCAACTCCGATCAACCATGGCCACGACGATGTGGATGGGGCTCAGCGGTCCCGAGGACACCCGGGTCAAGGCATTCCGGCGCACAGTCTGCGCGGTCTCCGCGGGGCTGCAGGGGTCCACCACCGACGTCGCAGCGGTGCTGCCTGCGCTCAGAACCCCGGAGTGTGCTGGACAGCTGTTCGAGTTCACTCAGATCCGGGACGCCGTAGCAGGGGCCCTGGTCCGTGGCGGGTCGGGCGACGTGAGCCGGGATCAGATCGTCACCAGTCTGCTGGCCTCACAGGATGCGATACACCACGACATGTGGGACGCGTTCGACCGGGCTGTCCTCGATGCTTTGGGCGATGCCGTCCCTGAACGTGAGCTTTGCACTGCGCTGGACCGGCTACCTCACAGCGATTCCCTGTTTTTGATTGCAACGACGTTGCTAGGTCACGCGAACGATGAAGGATCGCCGACCCGCAACTGGCCAGCGCTGCTGCTGCTGGCGGCATTGAACAAACCTGCGGAACTTCCCAACCGGGACTACGCGCACGCGATCGAAACCGTCGCGCCAGACCTTCGGCTATGGGTGCGCCGACCAGAGCTGGCGAGAAGGCAGCAGGTCGATCTCCTCGCTTCACACACGCGCACCGGTCGAGTCCCACCGGTGGGGGACATCCGAACGCTGGAACCAGCGTTTCGGCAGCTGGTACTTAGCGACCCGGCTGCGCTTGCGCCAGTCGCGCCCCGCCTTTTCACCGACCCGTACGTCGGCGATATCGTTCGGGACCAGATCGTACGATCGGCCGCCACTAGCGGCACCCTGCCGGCAGCACACCTCGAGTTGCTCCAGTCGGTGCTCGGCAACCGGAATCCGTCAGCGGAGGACCTCGATGCCATCGCGGTACTGAGCACCGGCGTCCGGCTGCCGGAGGTCTGGGGCCAGTTCGTGACCGACCTTGCTTCGCAGCACGGATCACACGTGCTGCAAGACCCTGACGCGCCGCACATGACGGATTTGCGCCGGTTGATCCGGGGCGCGGGTGACGTCCCGATCGGCGCGCTGATGCCGGTGATCGATGTCCCCAGATCGGCGGAGACGATCGAAAGGAGCCTGCAGTCCCTGCCATCCGGACAGGCCCGGATATGGCGACAGCTGTACGTCGACCGTGAAATCTGTCTGAAGAGCCCGAGCAGTAGACGCCTCGCCGTACTGATGGAGGTGATCTCTCGCATCGAAGGGAAGGACGCCGCCGCAGAACGCATCCTAATAGCCGCCCATCGAGCGACCAAGGTGTACCGCCAAAGCCTCGTCTGCTACTACGCGCTCACCACACTCGCGGAGTACTTCCCGAATGGCTTCGCGCACGGACGAGGAATCCGCGAAATCGCACGCCGACCATCCATCCAGCGGTATCGGCTCCGGGACCTCGCAACGCGAGACTTCGCGCTGCTCACCGACAGCAACCGCCAGTACGCTGACTCCGTCGTGCACTACTTCTCCGACCAAAGCCCTAACGATGCCTGGCTCGAACTGCTCACCGGCCGAACGGGTCGCTCACTGCGCCCGCCTTGGGGCGGCAAGTCTACGCGAGAAATTGAACGGAGGGGGAGTCCCCGTCGCCATTAACGGAAAGACGTAGTGACGAGGAACCAAGACGCTCAGTCCCAGATCCGCGAGTAGCGGCGGGTTTGTTGGGGCCCGTCGGCGTGTGATGTGACGAGGGTGCCTGTCCTGCAAGGAGAATCGAGCTTGTCTAAGAGTTCGAGGTTCCAAAGCAGGAAGGCACCCTGTCGGTGACGAGATTACGTGGTCGCATCAGTTCCCGGAAGCAGGTGCGCATCGGCGCGCCGGATGCGTCGTTGACCGGGGCTTCGGGCATGAGCGCGGTGACCGAGCTGGTCGACAAACTGGGCCTGGTCGATGCGTTGGACGGGCACGTTCCGGCGATCAAGACACGTGCCCGTGGGCTGTCGGCCGGTGAACTGGTGCTGGCGGTGACGTGTGCACAGTTGGCGGGTCATGACGCGCTGGTCGGGTTGGATCGGGTTCGCGCCGACGTCGCGGGGCAGGAACTGTGGCCGGTGGCGGCACCGGCCTCGACCACGACCGGCGCGTTGGCCCGCCGGTTCACTGCGGCGCACGTGGCCGGGATCGAGGACGCGATCGCCGTAGTGACCTCGCGGTGGTTGCGCCTGCTGCCGGCTCGGGTGCGGTCCCCGTTGGTGCTGCGGTCGCCGACGATTGACTTGGATTCCACCGAGGTCGAAGTGTTCGGCCGTGCCAAGAGCGGGGTGGCGTACAACTATGTGGGGCAACGCGCTGGCCGACCACACCTGGCCAGTTGGGCTGAGGCCGGGTTGCCTTTGGCGGCAGACTTGTTGGCAGGTGACCAGGACGTGCGGCCACGCTGCGCGGGCCTGCTGGCCCGGGCCGTCGCATGTTTACCGGCCGCGGTGTGTGCCCGCCCCAAGGTCCGTGCTGATGCGGGGTACTTCACTGCTGAACTGGCGTGGGCCGCCACCGGCCTGGGCGCTGATTACGCAGACGCGGCCAAACGCAACAGCGCGTTCTGGCGGGAACTGGCCGCCGTTCCCGCCGGGGCGTGGTGTCCGGCCCGGGATATGCACGGCGCGCAGGTCGCCGTTCTGGATTACGCCCCGGCCGGGTGGCCACCGGACGCGTACACGATCGTGCGACATCTCCGCTGATGGCCGGTCCCGGCGGCGGCGCACCATCGACAAGAACCAGCTCGCGCTGGTGCTGGGTGGCGAAACCGATCATGCGTGGGCGGTCAGCTTCATCGTCACCAACCTGCTCACCACCACACCGGCGGACGTGGTGGCGGTCGAGCACTGGTTCCGGGGCCGGACCGCGATCGAGGAACGGTTCCGGGAAGCCAAACTCGGTGCCGGGCTCAATCATCTCCCCTCCGGCCAGGCCGCGGTGAACACGGTCTGGATGTGGAGTGCACTACTGGCCGGGGCGATCAGCGTGATGCTGCAAGCGCTGACCGGCCTGTCCGACGACGCCGGAACCGCACGCATGCACCGGTTACGCCACGAATTACTGGCTGTGTCCCAGCCAGACTCGTCCGTCACGCCCGTCACCTCACCCTCCGGTTACCGCCCGGCGACTACCCGCTGGCCGAGGTCCTCTCCCGGATCCGAGCCCTACCCGAGGCCCGGCCCGAGGTGGAGCAGGGTGCAGGCGGGGCGGTCCAGCATCCGCGCGTACCCGTCGGCCGCGCCGGCCACGGCTCCTTCGAACATCCCGAGGATGCACCGCATGCCGTCGACCCGGTCGAGTGCGTCGACGAAGTGCATCTCCGACGTGCCGGGGTTGGCGAAGCAGACATCGACGTCGGAGGACACCAGGGTCGTGAGCAGGCTCTCCGCGCCGGTGATGGTGTCGGCCCTCGGGTCGAGTGGCATGGTCAAGGCGACATCCTCAGCTGGATCGAGAAGCAGTACCGGTACGCCACTACCTCGTGACGGCTGCACACCCATCGTGGTCGGGCGAACCCGGCTCCGTCCAATACCTCTTCGTCAATTCAGCGATGTGTCAGCTGTAATGCGGGTATCCCCGGGGAGGCTTCAGGCGGCCCGGTTGCCGCGCGCCAGCCGCGTCATACCGCAGACGAACATCGACCCGGCCGCCATACCGACCAGCACCATGAGCACGCCGACTCCGGAGAGGCCGGTGTCGTCCCCGGGCACCACGGTCGCGGCATACGCGATCGTGAAACACACGGTCATGGCGACCGCCACCAGGTACCACCGGACCCACCAGGCGGCCACCACACCGATCACGATCAGGGTGACGACGCAACCGACGCCGGTCCACACGGGATATTCGGTGTCACCCAGCCGGCCCATCCACGCCCACCAGGTCAGTGCCGCTGCGAGGCCCGCGCCGATCGTCCCCGCACTCTGTTGCAGGATTCGTACGACGGGACGTGAGGCCATGACACGAGCTTCCTCCCACACGCATCGGGTGCCATCGGTGAAAGTACTCATCCGGCCCGCGTACAAGTACTCAGCTGGCCAGCCTGCTCGGGTCGGGACCGTTCGCCCACCAGCGTGCGGCACGCCGCTGGCTGCCGGGTATGGCGGGGTCGTCCAGGCCGGTCAGGCCGGGGTGGGCCGACATACCGGCGGCGTAGATGACACGCGACGTCGCACCGGTCTCGCGCATCGCCGTGGTCAGGTCGATCTCACCCGGGAACGCGCGGTGGTGCGCCAGCGGCGTGAGCAGCCGCCGCTTCTCCGACGGTGAGCCGGCACGGTACGCGGCCGCGAGGGTCTCCGGATCGCGTCGCCGGCAGGTGCCCAGCGCGACCGACGTGAACGGAAACTCCCGTGCGCGTCCGAGGGGGCCCTGCCGCGTGGTGCTGCCGGACCAGTAGCGGCGTTCGAGTTCGTGCGACAGCGCGTGTCCGTACGGGCTCGACGACACGACGAGACCGGCGATGAACGGGTCCGTCCCGTCGACCAGGGCGCGCCACAGCCAGGTCGCGAGCCCGTCCTCGTGGCGGCGGGTCACCTGCCCGGCGAGCTCCCTGGCGAGGCTCGCGCAGGCGATGCGGAACTCGCGGGCATCCGCGGTCGGCAGGGTCTCCGGGCGGGACCGCACGATGCTCAACTGCACCCGCCGGGACTGCTCCCGGCTGAAGGGATACAACACGTCCCTCAGTAACACCGGGGTCAAGCTGGACGCCACGATCGTCGCCACGGACTCCAACTCGGTGTGACCGCTGGACAGATCCTCCCGGAGCGTGTCGCGGATGGCGCCCCAGAGGTGGGGCCGGGTGCGCCCCTGCCTCAGGTCGATCGCGAGCACGTGCGCGACCGACTCGGCCGGTTCGCTGCGAAGCGATCGATACGTCTGCAGTGCAAGAGCGGTCCCGCGCGGGTGGTGCACTTCCGTCAGGGCCGCCAGTGCGTCACCGATCACGGTGTGGCCGCACGCGGTGAGGTGGTCGCGGACGGCATCCTCCACGGGGCCACTGATGACCGCGTCAGCCGCGAGCAGCTCCAGGGCGCGAATGCGGAGGCGGTACCCGGCACAGGTCGAGCGGGACATCTCGTTGACCAGCAGGTGTGACCAGAAGGCGACCCGTTCCGGTGACTGTGGCGTGCCGGTGGTGACCAGCGTTGCCAGATCCAGCCAGTCCTGGCCGGACAGTGGGGTGGTGTCCGCGGCATCGGCCCTGGTGAGCAGGCTCCATTGCGCGGAACGGTCCCGCAGGTTCAGCTTGCCGGCGGGTAGGTAGGAGCTGATCTCACCCTGCGGAAGCCCGACGATGTCCTCCAAGGCGGCGATCACCGGCAACGGTGGCGTCAACTCGCCCTTCTCGTAGCGGGTCAACGTGCCCGGCACCAAGGTCTTGCGCACCCCCGGGTATGCCTTCATCGCCTCGATCATCCGGGGCTGCACCCGCAACGCAGGATCCGGAGCCGCGCGCCGCCACGACCTCATCAACCAAGGGACCGGCGACCAGTCCTGCGCTTGGGTTTCCACGCGCGAAGAATATGTCGGCGGGGGTCCTCAGGACGTGAGAATTGCGCGGCACCACCGGCGCCGCAAGATCGCGTCAGGCGGTGATCAGGCGGCCTCCCCGGTCGCGACGCCCGGTGCGTTGGTCGGCCCTGCCGGGTCCCCGGCGGGAGCTGCCGGACCAGCGGTGCGCCCGCGTGCCTGCAGCCGACGCTCGACCCAGGTGGCCAGCTTGCTGATCGCGTAGTTGAGCAGGATGTAGATGGCCGCGATCACGACGAGCATCGCGAAGATGTTGCCGTTCAGGGAGGTCGCCGGCTTGCTGCGGTAGAGCAGCTCGCCATACAGCACGTTGTAGCCGAGGGCGGTGTCCTTGAGGATCACGATGACCTGGCTGATCAGCGACGGCAGCATCGCGGTGATCGCCTGGGGCAGCAGGATCTGCCGCACCGTCTGCCCCTCCGTCAGGCCGATCGAGCGACCGGCCTCCGACTGCCCCTTCGGCAACTGGTCGACGCCGGACCGGATGACCTCGCACATCACCGACGAGTTGTAGAAGACCAGCCCGGCAACGGTCGCGATGAGCGGCCCGCTGCCGCTGCCCTGTCCGTGCGCGGTGAGCCAGCCGAAGATGAACAGCATCATCAGCAGCACCGGCAGCGCGCGGGTGAGTTCCACCCATGCCGTGACGATCCAGGTGACCGCGCGCAGCGCGATCGCGGTGGAGGAGTTGCTCTTCGGGACATCGATGAGCCGCAGCATGGCCAGCACGGCACCGAAGACGACGCTGATCAGGATGGCCAGGATCGCGGCCTTCACCGTGCCCCACAGGCCCGGCAGGATGTAGTTCTTCCAGGTGCTCCACTCGGCGAACGGCTTCCACTTGTAGCTGGCGAACTGGTTCTTGTCGGCCAGCTTCCAGATCACCAGCGCCATGATCACCGCGAAGATCACGCCGCCCGCGATGCCGAGGAGGGCGGAGCGACGCCGGGCCTTCGGCCCGGGTGCGTCGAAAAGGACCGATGCACTCATCTTTTCACCGCCACGCGCTTACCGAGCCAGCCGGTCGCTACACCCATCGGCAGCGTGAGGATCACGAAGAACGCGCCGACCACCAGGAACGCCATGTTCAGCAGGCCCGGGTCGCGCTCGGTGACCGTCTTGAGCACCGCGGACAGTTCGGTGACGCTGATGGTGACCGCGACCGTGGTGTTCTTGGTGAGCGCGATCAGGGTGTTGCCGAGCGGCACGACCGCGCCGCGGAACGCCTGCGGCAGGATGACCTCGCGCATGGTCTGGCTGAAGGTGAGCCCGATCGACCGTGCGGCCTCCGCCTGACCCAGTGGGATCGTGTTGAAGCCGGAGCGCAGTGCCTCGCAGACGTACGTCGCGTGGTAGACCGTCAGACCGACCACGGCGAGCCGAAAACCGTTGATGTCGGCGAAGGCTCGGTCCGACGAGTCGGCCAGCGAGATGCCGAGCTGGATGTAGAGCACGAAGCTGCACGACAGGATGATCAGTGTCAACGGCGTGTTGCGGAAGATGTTGACGTATGACGTGCCGACGAAGCGCAGAATGCCCACGGGGGACAGCCGCAGCGTCGCGACGATGGTGCCGACGATCAGGCTGCCGATGGCGCTGAAGAAGGTGAGCCGGATCGTGGCCCAGAGTGCCGTCCAGATCTGATAGTCGGAGAAGAGCGAAGACACCGGTTGCCCCCTTCCAATCTGTTGCGGAGTGGTGAAGACCGGTCCCGGCGGTGGCCACGTGACGGTTGGTCACCGCCGGGAACGGCTCGAACTTCGTTGCTAGGAAAAGAAACTCAGGCCTGGCAGGTCGGCGACTTCGGCGGGTTGAGCTTCTTGTTGTACTCGTAGTCGGAGCCCAGGTTGTTGTCGACGGCCTTCTGCCAGTTGCCGTTGTCCAGGGTCGTCTTGATGGCGTCCGCGACCTTCTTGCAATCTGCCGCGTCGTTCTTCAGGCCGATGCCGTAGTTCTCCTCGCTGAAGGTGCCACCGACCAGCTTGAACTTGTCCTTGTACTGCTCCTGGTTGGCGTAGCCCGCCAGGATCGCGTCGTCGGTCGTCATCGCGTCGATGGAGCCGGAGGCCAGTGCCTCGGCGCACGCGGAGTAGGTGTCGTACTTCTGCGGCACCAGCTTCGGTGCTTTCTCCTTCAGGTTGTCGACCGACGTCGAGCCCGTCACCGAGCAGACCTTCTTCCCGGTCAGGTCGTCCACCCCGTTGATGCCGGAGTCCTTGCCGACCAGAAGTGACTGTCCTGCAACGAAGTACGGGCCGGCGAAGCTGACCTCCTTGCGGCGTTCGTCGGTGATGGAGTAAGTGGCGACGATCATCTTCACGGTGCCTGCCTGCAGCATCTTCTCGCGTTGCGGGGACGGTGACTCGACGAAGTTGACCTTGCTGTAGCCGAGTTCGGCTGCGACGCAGCGTGCGATGTCGACGTCGAAGCCCGTGTACTTGTCGCCGTCCTTCAGGCCGAGACCGGGCTGGTCGAACTTGATGCCGATCTTCACCGTCGGGCCCGAATCGGGCAACGTGCAGACGGCGTCGCTCGCGCTGGACCCGCCGGAACTTCCACCACACGCGGTGAGGCCGAGTCCGAGAGTGAGTGCCGCTGCTGCGGTGGCGGCGTAGGTAGCTCGTAACTTCATGATTTTTCCCTCCAGATTCACGGGTTGCCCGTGGTGGTTGTGGCGACCGAGGTGACGGGTGATCGCCGTACTGTCGTGGTGATCAGTGGTCAGTGGGTGAGGATTTTGGACAGGAAATCCTTCGCTCGTGCGGATGTCGGGTTCGCGAAAAAATCCTCGGGCCGCTGCTGTTCCAGGATCTGACCGTCGGCCATGAAGACGACGCGGTCGGCCGCCCGGCGGGCGAAGCCCATCTCGTGGGTCACCACGATCATCGTCATACCCTCTTTCGCCAGACCGGTCATGACGTCCAGGACCTCGTTGATCATTTCGGGGTCGAGGGCCGAGGTCGGTTCGTCGAAGAGCATCACCTTGGGGCGCATCGCCAGCGACCGTGCGATGGCGACGCGCTGCTGCTGTCCACCGGAGAGCTGTGCAGGGTATTTCTGGGCCTGCTTCTCGACGCCCACGCGCTCCAGGAGCTCCATGGCCAGTTGTTCGGCGTCGGCCTTGCCCATCTTGCGCACCTTGGTCGGCCCGAGCGTGACGTTCTGCAGGATCGTCTTGTGCGCGAACAGGTTGAAGGACTGGAAGACCATCCCGACGTCGGCGCGCAGCTTGGCCAGTTGTGCGCCCTCTTCCGGCAGCGGCTCGCCGTCGATGGTGATGGTGCCGGACTCGAACGTCTCCAAGCGGTTGATGGTGCGGCACAGCGTCGACTTGCCGGAGCCGGAGGGACCCAGCACCACGACGACTTCGCCCTTGGCTACGTCCAGGTTGATGTCCTGAAGCACGTGGAGGTCGCCGAAATGCTTGTTGACCTCCGTCATACGCACCAAAGGCTCGCCCGAGGCGACGTTGGTCTGACCGGCGGGGAGTTCGTGCTCCGTCATGGGTATGCACCCTACAAGGCGGACTCAGGGTTTTTTAAGCATTTTGCGCTAGGCGGCGATTTCGTTGCCGGGCTGTTGTGAACGGAGGCCTGCTACCGGGGCAGGCGTCCGACCTGCTCATGGGATCGCTCACCGGTGATGCCACAATGTGCCGTGCACGAGGGGCGATAGCTCAGCCGGTTAGAGCAGCGGACTCATAATCCGTCGGTCCTGGGTTCAAGCCCCAGTCGCCCCACCACAGCAGGTCAGACGGCACGTAGCTCGCTGACCGGCTGCTCACGCGAAGCGCGTTCGGCTGCCTCAGTCCTCAATTGGTCCTCATTTGCTCGCGCGGATGCGCCCAGACGGGCCGCGAGATCGTCCAGTCCGTCGGCGAACAGACCGGCGTAGACGTCTAGCGTCATCGTCGCCGACTTGTGCCCGAGCATCGCCTGAACGTGCTGACCGTGGCACCCGATGCGACCGCGAGCGACGCTGCCGCATGCCGCAGCCCGTGCGGGGTCAGCCCGTGCAGCGGGCCGCTCGAACTCCCGGTACCGAGTGCCTCGCCACTCGATCCCTCCGTCCCGCCCCCATGGGGAAGCAACGGCGTCGCCGCCATCTGCGCGTGGTGGCAAAGACACCTGGCGATGCGAAACCGGTCGAAACGTTCGCGAAGCGCGGCGCGTATAGCGTCAGCACATGAGCGAACGGGCACCCTTCGACTACGTCGACCGCTTCGATATTCGGATCTACGCTGGCCCGATGCCGGATCAGCCGCCGACGGAGGTCTACACATACGTGAGTTCGTCCAGTCCGAGCGGGTTAGACGTGGCGGTCTGGACGGATGACGCGCTTATGGCAGCGCTGGCTCCGGTGATTAGACCCGATCGGGCGGGCGGCGCCGAGGCGCCGTACGCACTCGATATTCATAAGTCGCGTTTCAGCTGGGGCGCGTCGGGGCAGACCGTTCAGGCCATGCTGTATGTCAGTGGAGCCGCCGTCACCGGCATTGTCGGCGGCGCCGCCTGGGACGGCGCAAAGGCGGTCTGGCACAACCTTCGGACGGCCGCCGGGGTGGGTGGAGCCATCGCCCCCAGCCGCGAAGATGCGGAGAGCCTGGCACGCGCGGAACTCACGGCCGCATATTCGGCGGTCACCGCAGCCTTCACGCTCAGATCGGACAGCGTGGAGACAGATAGCCACAACTGGCGGTTCGAGTACGACGGAGATGATGGCAGCACGTATGTCGCGACGGTCATGCCTGGCCCAGCCGTTGCAATCACCCGCACTGTCGACCCGGATGTGGCAGACGCGCCTGAGACTGAGCGTTGCCGCGCCCGGCGAGGGCCCTGAACGTTCGGAGGCTGCGTGGGCGAGTCCTCGGCCGCTCCTCACAATGAGGAGCGGCGCCAGAAAATTGGGCAACCAGTCGCCGCACCATGGAACGCGCAGGTCGCGAAACTGTCTTCGGACGGCGGCGTGGCGGTCGTGTTGACGCTGTGCATCCCACGGCTGAAGATGGCGCCGACTGCAGAGGTCGAGGAGGCTTCGGAGCTGTCCGAGACGGTCGTGGGCCAACTTGGCTGAGCGAGGGGGAAGTTCTCGCGCGGAGCTCTCACGGTGATATTGCGTTGTGCGTGTCTCCGAGGCTTGCCACGATGCGGAATGTGATGCAGGAGGGATCGGTTCAGTGGTCGGTGCGCCCGGCCGGTCCGATGGATGCTCCGGCACTGGCCACGATCGTTCGAGCTTCGACGAAGGATCAAGGCAGATGGCCGGCGATGACCCCAGCCGAAGAAGCGGAATGGGTGGCCGGATTCGTGGAGTGGTCCCAAGAGACGGTCGACGGGTCGGACGCACTTCAAGTCGTCGAGTCCCAGGGACGTGTGATTGGCCGTATTCGGATCGAACGGGACGAGGCGATGGTCGACGGGCGGACCGTTCGGCGGATCACGTTGTGCGGTCTGCAGTTGGATCCGACGGTTCAGCGCCGGGGCA